>JANOBH010000551.1:0-3224 GCA_031411535.1 Chthoniobacter sp.
GTCCTGCTCACCGACGGCGCGGCGAATCTCGGCGACGTGAACCCGGACGCGCTCAAGCAAAAGGTCGAGGCGCATCGCAAGCAGGGCGTGGCGCTCGATTGCTTCGGCATCGGCTGGGAAGGCTACGATGACACGGTGCTCGAAGCGCTCTCGCGCAATGGCGACGGGCGCTACGGCTTCATCAATTCGCCGGAGGAAGCCGCGACGGAATTTGCCGGGCAGCTCGCGGGCGCACTGCGCGTGGCGGCGTCGGATGTGAAGGTGCAGATCGAGTGGAATCCGCGCCGCGTCACGGCATGGCGGCAGATCGGCTACGCGAAGCATCAGCTCAAGAAAGAGCAGTTCCGCGACAACACCGTCGATGCCGCCGAGATCGGCGCGGCGGAAAGCGGGAACGCGCTCTACGTCTGCGAAGTGAACCCGCGCGGCGAAGGCGATCTGGCGACGGTGCGCGTGCGTTTCAAAGTGCCGGGCACCTCCGACTACAAGGAGCACGAGTGGCCCGTGCCTTACACGAAAGACGCGCCGCCGCTTGAGCAGGCCAGTCCCGCGCTGCGGCTGGCCGGAACCGCGAGCGCGTTTTCCGAATGGCTCGTCTCCAGCCAATACGCGAGCGATGTCACGCCCGACCGCCTGCTCGGCCTGCTAAATGGCGTGCCCGCGATCTACCGCGCCGATCCGCGCCCGCAGAAGCTCGAGTGGATGATCCGCACGGCGAAGAGCGTCTCGGGCCGCTGATCCGCGCCTTCACGAATCCCGCATTGTCTTTTGAAAACGCTCTGACAACCCGCCCACCCGCCGCTGCAATCTTCCCACGCTTAACTCACATGAAACTCACGACCCTCGCCTGCTGCCTCTGGCTCACCCTTTTCGCCCTCACCGTCGCGGCTCAGACCGCCGCCGAAATCAAGAGCCCCGCGATCAGCGGCGGGGTCGCGGATGGCAAGGTGCGGCTGACCATCGAGGGCGTGCTCGACGGGAAGCCGGGCGACAAGGACAAGCTCATCTTCGCGACCGGATTCCGGCATTGGATCAAGGCGAGCCGCGACACCCTGCGGCATCACATCGAGGCGACGTTCGACATCCTGCAGGGCGAGCCGAAGGAGCTGGCGCTCGCGATCACGGGCGAGGGCGAGATCAAGCAGATCACAGGCGACGCACTGCTCGACTGGAGCATCCGCCAGGAGCCGGGCGCCGGGCGCACGCTCATTTTGAGGACGAAGAAAGGCGACAAACCGCTGACGCAATTCAGCGTCGTCATCATCGCCGAGCGCGAGCTGAAGGGCTGGAAGAATCCGCTCGCGACCTTTGCGCTCACACCGCCGCAGCCGGCGCTCACGAGCGGTTTTGTGCGCGTGGAATCGGTGCCGGACTTCGACGTCCAGCCGGACGCGCCGGCGGGCCTTTTTCCCGTCGAGGTGAAGTATCTGCCCGAGGCGATGCGCGGCAACATGCAGCCCGACGAGGCGGAGCCGCTCACGTTTCAATTCCACGGCTCGGCCTACTCGCTGCCGCTGCGCATCACCGCTGCCGATCCCGAGACGCGGCAGGTGGTGCTGCGCGATTTCAAACTCGCCGGGACGCTCGCGGAGCAGAACGCGGCGTTTCTCCTCACGGCCACGGCGCGCGTGACAAATCCGAAAGGCGGCTCGCTAACGCTGCTCTCCGGCGGACTTGCGCTGACGGACCTCCCGCCGCATCCCGACTGGCGGATCGTGTCGAACGGCGGGCGCTTCACGCTCGTCTTCGAGAAGGCCGGCGACTTCCCGCTCTCGTTCAAATTCAACGCCGCGGTGAAACCGAACGGCGCATGGAATGCCGTCGATTTCCGCGTCGCGCCGAGCGCGCTCCAGCCGATCCTCCTGCACGGGCTGGCGGCGGACACGCAGTTTGAATTCACCGGCGCCGCGCGTCCGGAGCGCATGGGCGCTGACTTCGCGAGCTTCCTGCCGCCCGATGGTGCGGTGAAGCTCTCGTGGAAAACCGCCGCGCCCGAAGCCGAGGGAAAGCTTTTCTACGCCGCGGAAATGCTCGCGCAAATCAGCGTTGGCCCCGGCCTCATGCGGCAGGCGGCGCTGCTCGACTGCAAGGTGATGCAGGGCGAACTCGACCGCGTGACGCTGCTGCTGCGCGGCGCGGGCGAGGTCACGCGCGTGCAGGGCGAGCAGGTGCTCGCGTGGCGCGTGGAGCCGGGCGCGAACGCGGCCGAGCGGCGGCTCGTGGTGCAGTTCAATCAGCCGCAGAAGAACCAGTTCACGCTGCATGTGCAGACGCAGACGCCCATCGGCGCATTCCCGCAGACCACCGACGCGATGCAGCTCCGGCCCGAGGGCGCGACGCGATTCGCGGGGTATTTCCGCATTGTGAACGACGGCGCGGTGCGGCTCGAAGTCGTGGATGCGAAAGGGCTGTCGCAGATTTCGCCGGAGCAGTTTCCCGAGAGCGACCTGACGAAGTCGCTGTTCCGCGCGGGCGGCGAGCAGCGGTTTGCGTATCGGTTTTCCGGCGCGGATTTCGCGCTGCGCATTCAGGCGGACCAGATCCTGCCGGAGCTGACGGTCTCGCAGGTGCTCGCGTATCAGCTTGGCGAGACGGAGCTGAGCATCGACGCCGAGATCGAGCTCGACGTGCGCGAGGCTCCGCTCCGCGAGCTGCTCCTGCGCGTGCCGCGCGGCTACGCGGTCGCGAAACTCAACGCCGCGAATCTCAGCGACTACTTTCTCCGCGATCTCGAAGACCCCGCCGACGCCGAGCTGCGGCTCGTTTTCGCGCAGCCCGTTGCGGGGCGTCAGGTCGTGCAGCTTCGCCTCGAAAAGAACGCGGCGCTCGGCGCGGCGGAGTGGGCGCTGCCGCGGATCGATGTGGCAAAGGCGAAGTCGGTGCGCGGCCACGTCGCCGTGTCCGCCGACGCGGGATTCCGGCTCACCGCCGAGAAGACGCAGGCGCTCACGGACATCGCGACCGCTTTTTTCCCGCGCAAAATCGCGAATATCCAGGCTGCGTTCCGGCTGAGCGAAAGCGCGTGGTCGGCGACGATGCGCGTCGAGCGGTTGCCGCAGTCCATCCAGGCGGATGCGTTCCACCTTTTCTCCATCGGCGAAGGCGTGGCGTATGGCAGCAGCGTGCTGAACTACGTGGTGTCGGGCGCGCCGATCGCGGCGTTCAAGGTCGAGCTGTCGGCGGAATATTTTAACGTCGAGTTCACTGGCAAGGACATCCGCAAC
>JANOBH010000552.1:0-13505 GCA_031411535.1 Chthoniobacter sp.
GAGCGCCCAGGCGACGGTGAGGCCGCTGCTGGTGTGATGCGCGGTGACGTAGCGCGTGATCCAGAGCCAGACGCTGGCGAGGGCGGCGGCGACGAGCACATTGCGGACAGCGAGGGGCAGTGCGGTTTCGCCGGCGATGCGGGTGCCGATGCGGAGGCTGGCGGGGATGGCGAGGACGGCGGCGAGATCGATCCACGCGATGCTCGGCGAGGCCGGGTTCCAAAACACCGCGAGGGCGAGCGCGGCGAAGACGGCGCCCGTGCCGGAGTGGGCGCGGTCGCGCAGGAGCGAGCCGCCGAAAAGGTGGGCGGCGGCGAGCGAGGCGAAGAAGACGGTGAGCCATGAGTCTTCGACGAAGTTCATACCCCAGAAGCCGAGGAGGGCGCTGGCGGCGAGGCGGTAGATCAGCGCGATGTGGGCGAAGCCGGCGCCTGCGGGGAGCGCGGGAAAGCGCGCCCCGGCGATGCGCGAGATGACGAGCGCGGTCGCGGCGAGATTGGCGATGGGAGCGAGGGCGGCGTGGGAGCCGGCGCGGTGAAAGCCGATGCCGTCGAGAAATGCCTGGATCGAGACGACGGTGAAAAGCTGGCCGACGAGCGCCACGGCCCACGCGCGGGTGAGCGCGCCGTAGAGGAGTGTGCCGAAGGCGGCAGCGGAAACGGCGACGAGCCACGCGTCGCCGACGTAGAGCAGGCGGAGCCAGCAGAAGCCGGTGGCGAAAGCGGAAGCGGCGCACGCGAGTTGGAGAGTCGCGGTGGGTTCGGCACCGAGCGGCAGAGTGCGCTGGCGCTGCCACCAGTGCGTGAGCGCGACGGCGATGGCGAGGAGCGGGAGCGGATAGTACGGGGTCTCGGACGCGAATTCGAGGTGCCGGATCACGTAGGTGCCGACGGCGACGAAGAGGAATGCCTGACCGGGAAGGGCGATCTCGGGCAACCGCACGTAGCGGATCGAGAGCGCGCAGAAGAGCGCCGCGCAAGCGAGGGCGGTGGGCTCCGATGGTGTGGGGACAGATTTCCAAATGACCGCGCCGGTGAGCAGGAGCCCGAGCAGGGAGAAAAAGAGCGCGCGTCCGCTGGGCTTGAGCGTGGCGAGTTCTCCGCGGAGATGTTTCACCCACCACGCGTCGAAGAGCAGGATCAGCGCGACGGTGCCGCCGAGCGGGAGCGTGAGCGTGGGTTTCTGGATGGCGTCGAGCGCGAGGCCGAAGGCGGCGAGCGCGGAGAGGCCGGCTGCGAGTTCGCAGAGCCAGCGGTGGCGGGCGCGGGAGAGCGTGAGGAGGACGGCGCTCTCGACGGCGAAGACGGTCGCAAGCTGCGGGCCGGTGAGTTTTGCGGCGCAGCCGACGGCGAGGAGCGCGAGGCCCTGGGCGAGATACGCGCCGTCGATGGCGCGGACGTCCGGCTGGCGGTGCGCGGCGATGGCGGCGAGCACGAGGAGGACGGCGCCGTAGCCGAGCGCGAAGATCCAGAAGTCGCCGGGCCGGTGCGCGGAAAAATGCTGCGCGGCGTAGGCGAAGAGCGCGCCGTTATTCGCGGTGAGAAAGGCGGCGCGCTGGACGGGCGGGAGCGCGGTGCGGTCGCTGAGGAATACGGCGGCGGTGAAGAGCAGCCAGTAGCCGGCGAGAAAGGCGAGGGCCATGCCGAAGTCGCCGACGCCGCCGGAGCCTGTGGTGGCGAGCGTTTGGAAGCGCCAGAAGCCGTAGCTGCCGTAGGTGGCGGCGAGGCTGAGGAAGGAGATGGCGACCCAGCGATGACGGACGAGGAGGAAGACGGCGGCGGCGGTGAGGAGGAGATTCGAGAAGAGGGAGAAGCTGCCGATGGGATTGATGGCGGCGGTGTAGTAGCTGAGCAGGATGGCGGAAAGCGCGAGCGGCTCGGAGCGCCGCCGCTCAGCGAACCACACGAATCCGCCTGCGAGCGCGAGCAGGAGCGCGCCACCGAGGAGCGGGCTCTCGATGACGCGCAGCGGGGCGACGAAGTGCGCGGCATAGGCGGTGTAGTAGAAAGTGGCCGCGCCGCCTGCGAGGAGGACGCGCGCGTAGTTGCGCATCGCCTCGCGCCCGCTCTCCAGCCACGCGCCTGCGCCGCTGAGCGCCGCGCCGCCGAGGGCGAGGAGCGAGAGTTTTCCCCACGGTCCGAGCATGGGGACGATGTGGTGGTAGGCGTAGTTTCCGAGGAAGACGAAGCCGGTGAGCAGGATGACGATGCCGATTCGTGCGAGCCAGAAAGTGCCGAGTTTGAGCTCGATGGATTCCGCGGGCGGGGCGGGAGAGACGGGCGGCGGGATTGGCTTCGGGGCGGTCGGCTCAGGGCGCGGTGCGGGCGGAATTGGTGCGGCTGCCGGCGGTGGCGGGTTGTCTGCGAAGCTGACAACCTCGGCTGCGGGAGCGGGTACTGATGCGGGTTCGGCTTTTGGGAGCGGCGGGGGAGCGGTGGGTTCCGGCTCGGCGAGTTTTTCTCCGAGGGCGGCGATTCGCTGATCGAGGGCCGTGGCGAGGTTTCGCAGGCGGAGCTGCTCGCGGAGGATCGCATCGAGTTCCTGGCGATCGGCGGCATTCATGGCCGGGAGTGTGTCGGAGAGCGCCGGGTGAAAGTCGAGGAAGGACCGCACGCCAAAAAGCTGGCGTCGCGGACGGCGGTGCGGAAGATGTGCGGCCCTGTCATGCAAAGCTCACGTGTCGATGTCGATCTCGGTCCCCGCAGCTATCCGGTGCTCATCGGAACGGAGCTGCTGGGCGGGCTGGGGGAGATGCTGCGCGAGCACGGGCTGAGGCAGACGAGCGCCTTTGTGGTGACGAATCCGCAGGTGGCGGCGCTCTATTTTTCACCGCTGGAAAAGGCGCTGCGGGCGGGCGGTTTCACGCGGGTGGTGCGGCACGACATTCCGGCGAGTGAGGAGGGGAAAAACTGGGACGAGTTTTCGCGGACGTGCGCGGCGCTTTTGGAAAACTTTCCGGACACGGGTTCGGTGCCGCTGGTGATCCTGCTGGGCGGCGGCGTGGTGGGGGATCTGGGCGGCTTCGCGGCGGGGGTGTTCCGGCGCGGGGTGCCATTCGTGCAGATGCCGACGACGCTGCTGGCGGCGGTGGACTCGAGTGTGGGGGGGAAGGTGGCGGTGAATTTCGGCGGGGTGAAAAACATCATGGGCGTGTTCAATCAGCCGCGGCTGGTGGTGTGCGATCTCGCGCTGCTGGGGACGCTGCCGGCGCGCGAGGTGCGGAGCGGGACGAGCGAGATCATCAAGTATGGCGCGGTGTGCTCGGCGTCGCTTTTCGAGCAACTCGAGGGCGGGGATTTGGAAAAGCTGCTGGCGCTGGAGCCGGGCGTGCTGACGGACATCGTGGCGCAGTGCGTGGCGCTGAAGGCGCGGGTGGTGGAGCGCGACGAACTGGACAAGAAGGGAATCCGCAACGTGCTGAATTTCGGCCACACGATCGGGCATGCGCTGGAGCTTTCCGCGGACTACGCGCTGACGCACGGGGAGGCGATCGCCATCGGGATGATCGCGGCGACGGAGCTGGCGCGGGCGCTGGGAAAGTGCGGGGAGGATTTCGCGAAGCGGCTGGATCGGCTGATCCAGCGGGCGGCGCTGCCGGTGTATTTCGAGGACGCGCCGGGGCTGTATGACCGGGTGATCCGGGCGATGCAGATGGACAAGAAATTCCGCGAGGGGAAGAACGTCTTTGTGCTGCCGACGGGCGTGGGCCGGTGGGAGCAGGTGGAGAATGTGGACTGGGCGCTGGTCCACAAGGCGGTGCGGGCGGTGCTGGTGTAGCGGGCGTTTTTTCTAACGCAGAGGCCGCAGAGGCGCAGAGACGCGGAAGACACAAGGGAGCGGGCGCAGCGCAGTCGAAGGACCCCGGCATTTACGGACAGGGTCGCACGGAATCGGCGGGGTCCTTCGACTCCGTTCCGGTCGCAGAGCCGACCGGAACCCCGCTCAGGATGACCGATTAGGTCGAGTGCCGTGCGCTTTACGCGGCGGCGGGCGCTTCGACTTTCTTCACCTCGGTGCGAAGGTCGCCGCCTTTGTGGCCGCTCCACCAGAGGACGATGGGCGAGGCGATGAAGATGGAGCTGTAGGTGCCGACGACGACGCCGATGAGGATCGAGAAAGCGAAGTCGTGCAGGACGGGGCCGCCGAAGAAGTATAGGGCGGCGACGGAGAGCAGGGTGGTGCCAGAGGTGAGGAGGGTGCGGGAGAGCGTCTCGTTGATGGAGGCGTTCATGATGCTCGCGACGGAGCCTTTTCGACCGGCATGCAGACCCTCGCGGATGCGGTCATAGACGACGATGGTGTCATTGATCGAGTAGCCGGCGATGGTGAGGATTGCGCCGACCATGATGAGCGAAAGCTCGCGGCCGAAGATGGAGAAGATGCCGACGGTGATGACGATGTCGTGCGCGACGGCGACGAGCGCGCCGATGGCGAAGCTCATCTCGAAGCGCACGGTGACGTAGAGGAAAATCCCGATCATGCCGAGCCCGAGCGCCCAGAGCGATGAGTTGAGCAGTTCGCCGCTGACCATTTTGCCGACCTTGTCTTTCTGGTGCTCGGTGAAGCCGGCTTCCGGCATTTCTTTGAAAAGGGTTTTCTCGATCGTTTCCGCCGTATCGACGGGGCTGCGGATGCTGATGAATTCGCTCTTCGAGGTCGGGTCGATTTCCTTCTGAATGGAAACGTCTGCGAGTTGGAGCGGGGCGAGTTTCGCCCGGACGGCGGCGACTTCGACCGGGTTCGCGTATTTCAGAAGGAGGAAATCGCCGCCTTTGAAATCAATGCCGAGATTGTGCGGATAACGGAGGCCGAAGCCGGCGATGCTGACGACCATGACGACGACGGATATGCCGAGCCAGAGGAAGCGCTTGCCCATGAAGTCGATCCCCTTGCCGGAGATGAGGTGGAGCATGGAGAGGCTCTTGATGAGCTTCACCTCGAGCGCCCACGAGAAGAGCATCCGTGTGACGACCATCGCGGAAAAGACGGAGGCGATGATGCCGAGGACGAGGGTGACGGCGAAGCCTTTGATGGGGCCGCTGGCCTGCCAGAAAAGGATGACGGCGGTGATGAGCGTCGTGGCGTTGGCGTCGAAGATGACGCTGAACGCCTTGTCGTAGGCCGAGCAGATGGCGACGGAGAGCGTTTTGCCGGCGGCCATTTCCTCACGGAGACGCTCGTAGATGAGCACATTCGCATCGACGGCGAGGCCGATGGTGAGGATGACGCCGGCGATGCCGGGAAGGGTGAGGACGAAGCCGAACATGGCCATCGCACCGAACAGGACGGTGATATTGACGGCTAGGCCTACGACGGCAACGAGGCCGGCGAAGCGGTAATAGATAACGACGAAGATCAGCGTGAGTACGAGGCCGCCGATGCCCGCGGCGACGCCGCTGCGGATGGCGTCCGAGCCGAGGGTGGCGGATGCGCTGCGCTCGCTCTCGATGACGACGGGGGTCTGGAGCGGATTCTGGAGCGCACTGGCGAGGCCGCGCGCTTCCTTTTCCGCCATGTTGCCGCCGCTGATCTCGGCGCTGCCGCCCCAGATCGCTCCTTTTTCCACGCCCGGCGCGGACTGGATGCGGCCGTCGAGGACGATCGCCATCTGCGAGCGCTCCTCGTGGACCTGCTTGGTGAGTTCGCCGAAGAGCTGCCCGCCGACGCTGTCGAAGTTCAGGTGCACGCCCCAGCCGCGGGCGTCGTAAAAAGCGCCGGCGCGGGTGACGTGCTCGCCGCTGAGGTCGCTCTTGCGTTTCATCAGGAGCTTGCTGGCGGTCGTCTTGTCGCCGCGGGTCATCTCGTAGGGCACGATGTCGTAGCCGACCGGCGGCACGGCGGTGCCAGCCTCGATTTGCCCGATGAGCGAGGAGCTCTCCGGGTGGACAAGGTGGAAGTCGAGCTTTGCGACCTGCTTGAGCTGATTGCGCGCGTCCTCGATCTTGCTGACGTCGATGCCGGGGATCTGCACCATGATGCGGTCGGTGCCCTGCGGGGTGATGACGGGCTCGCTGACGCCCATGCCATCCACGCGCTTGCGGATCGCCTCCATGGCCTGGTCCACCATGTCTTTGGTGATCTCCTTGGCATTGCCGTCCGCGTCGGCGGGCGGACTCAGCTTGATGAGGAAAGTCGTGCCGCCCTGAAGGTCAATGCCCAGGCGAATTTTCCCGGGCGGGCCGAAGCGAATTCCGTCCGCGTCTTTCTGGTCGAAAGGCGGATAGGCCACGTAAATGCAGAGCGCGGTAAGGAGGACGGTCAGCGCCGTGCCCAGCAGACGCTTTGTCCGCTCGCCATCGGTCAGAAAGTACCAGCCGAAAAGCACGAGCAGGAGCAGGCCGTAAAGAAAGGTGATCGTGGGATCCATGATGGGGTGGTGGGTGGACTGGTGTGGCGAAAGGTCGGCGCGCGGGGAGGGGACTGTCAGGAAATGGCGGGAGGGCTCACGTCATGGCGCGAAGTGAAAGGTGGCAGCCCTCGGGGCTCATCACGTCCATGCACGTCTGCGCGAGCCATTTCCACGGGAGGAGGCGGCTAGGTGCCGGTCGCGGTCGCATCCTTCTGCACAGTGGCGATCGCGTCCTTGCTGATCTCGATCTTCACGTTGTCCGCGACCTTGAGCATCAGGGTCGCGCCCTCTTTGACATTCGCGATGACGCCGTGAATGCCGCTGTTCGTGACGACTTTGTCACCCGTCTTGAGCGACGAGATGAGGTTCTTCAGTTCTTTCTGGCGCTTGCCCTGCGGGCGGATGATGAGGAAGTAGAAGATCACGCCCATGGCGATCATGGGAATGGCCATCGAGTTCAGCGGACTGCTCGGAGGCGGAGTCGCGGCTTGGGCGAAAATGAGGAATGAAGAGAGATGCATGTGGTGGAAAGGCGTCCGCAGAATCCCCCGGGGCCGTGGGCTCCGGAAAACGGGGAGCGAGAGACTATGCAGAGCCTCCGCTTTGGCAAACGAATTCCTTGACGCGGGTGAAAGCGGTTCGTCGTGGGCGTTTCCCGCGGGAATCTGCGGGATGGCAGAGCCTAAAATCGAACATGTGGGCCGTGTCTCCGAGCCGCTTCCCGCATGGCTCTCGCGTCCCGGAAAATTGGCGCAAATTCCTTTTGACACAAAAAACGCGCTTGCTACTTTGCCCGCTCGCTTTCCGGGAACGATTGGAGAGACAGCCTGACGAACACGAGGGGAAATCCCCCGGTGCAAGTCGGGCTTTTTCGCCCTCTGAACCGATGAGCGTCGGCGGATATAAGTCCCGTATTTAACCGTGCTGGATGCAGTGCCTGAGTAGCTCAGTTGGTAGAGCACATCCTTGGTAAGGATGAGGTCACCGGTTCAATCCCGGTCTCAGGCTCCGCCCCGCCGTATTTTTCAGCAACCAAAACAACAACCAGACCCACCAACCACCTCCGCTCTTATGGCCAAGGCTCAATTCGAACGCACCAAACCCCACGTGAACGTCGGCACGATCGGCCACGTCGATCACGGCAAGACCACTCTTACCGCCGCAATCACCACCATCCTTTCGAAGAAGGGTTTCGCGGAGGCCAAGGGTTACGCGGACATTGACGCGGCTCCCGAAGAGAAGGAGCGCGGCATCACGATCAACACCGCCCACGTCGAGTACCAGACCGAGAAGCGCCACTACGCGCATGTCGATTGCCCCGGCCACGCCGATTACGTGAAGAACATGATCACCGGCGCCGCGCAGATGGACGGGGCGATCCTCGTGGTTTCCGCCGCGGACGGCCCGATGCCGCAGACCCGTGAGCACATCCTCCTCGCCCGCCAGGTCGGCGTGCCTTCGATTGTCGTCTTTTTGAACAAGTGCGACATGGTTGACGACCCTGAGTTGCTCGATCTCGTGGATATGGAAGTGCGCGATCTTTTGACCCAGTACGACTTTCCGGGCGACAAGATCCCGATCGTCAAGGGTAGCGCCACGAAGGCGCTCGCGGCCGGTGATGCGAATCACCCCGACGCCAAGTGCATCCAGGAACTCATGGACGCGGTGGACGATTACATCCCGGTGCCTGAGCGCCCGGTCGATCAGCCCTTCCTTATGCCCGTGGAAGACGTGTTCAACATCGAAGGTCGCGGCACTGTCGCCACCGGACGCGTCGAGCGCGGCATCCTGAAGAAGATGGAGGAAGTCGAGCTCGTCGGTATCCGGGACACGGCAAAGACGACCGTCACGGACATCGAAATGTTCCGCAAGCTGCTGGACGAGGCGCGCGCTGGCGACAACGTCGGTCTGCTGCTCCGCGGCACCAAGAAGGACGACGTCGAGCGCGGTATGGTGATCGCCAAGCCGGGCAGCATCAAGCCGCACACGAAGTTCAAGGCGGAGATCTACGTCCTCTCGAAGGAAGAAGGCGGCCGCCACACTCCGTTCTTCACGAACTACCGCCCGCAGTTCTATTTCCGCACCACGGACGTGACCGGTTCGGTCAAGCTCCCGGACGGTGTAGAGATGGTCATGCCTGGCGACAACGTCTCGGTCGAAGTCGAACTCATCACCCCGGTCGCGATGGAGAAGACCATGCGCTTCGCCATCCGCGAGGGCGGCAAGACCGTCGGAGCCGGCCGTATCGCCGAAATCGTCGCCAAGTAAAATTCCAAACAAACCTTGCCGAATCTCGCGCGGAGCGGATGTTGAGTCCGCTCCGCGTTTTCGGCAGAAAGCGAAATACGTCAGTAGCTCAATTGGTAGAGCAGCGGTCTCCAAAACCGCTTGTTGGGGGTTCAAGTCCCTCCTGACGTGCTTCCACATTTTTTCCAACCCGCCTCCCTGCCGCGCGCATGATTGTCCCCAGTAAGAATTTCTTCAGCGAAGTCAAAGTCGAACTCATGAAGGCCTCATGGCCTTGGGACCCGAAGGAGAAAGGGATGAAGAAATACAAGGAACTGACCGACTCCACGGTCATCGTGGTCATCGCCATGCTCCTCCTGAGCGGCTACGTGGCCGGTTGGGACTTCATTTTCAATATGCTCATGGGCTTTCTCTTCGGCACGCCCGCAAAATAGCCTACCTCCATGACCGACGAACAAAAACGCGAGCAGTGGTATGCCGTTCATGTCCTTTCCGGGCAGGAAAACAAGGTGCATGACAACCTGGTGAAGCGGGTAAAGACCGAGGAGATGGGGGACTTCGTCTATGAGATTCTGCTCCCGACCGAGCGGGTCTCTTCGATCAAGAACGGGAAGAAGAGCGAAACCATCCGGAAGCTGTATCCCGGCTATATTTTCGTGAACATGTACCTGCTTGATGACAGCCGGCAGTTAGTGGACAAGACATGGTATTTCATCAAGGACACCACCGGCGTCATCGGATTTGCGGGAAACAAGGATCGTCCGATCGCGATGGCGAAGGCTGAAGTCGAGGGCATGCTCGCACAGATTCGCGGTGGAGAGGAAAAGGCAAAGCCGAAGATTTCCTTCAGCGTCGGCGAGACGGTCAAGGTCGCGGACGGCCCGTTCCAGAACCAGGCTGGAGTCGTCGAGGAGATCGATCCGGATCGCGGCAAGCTGCGCGTCTCGGTCTCCATTTTCGGTCGGAATACACTGGTCGATCTCGAATACTGGCAAGTCGAGCGCAGCTGACCAGGAACCCTTTCAACTACCTAACTACACCTCCAATTCACAAGACAGATGGCTAAAGAAATCGTCGGACAAATCAAACTGCAAATCCCCGCCGGAGCGGCAAACCCGGCTCCTCCCGTGGGCCCAGCGCTCGGCCAGCAGGGTGTCAACATCATGGCCTTCTGCAAGGAGTTCAACGCTGCCACGCAGAAGCAGGCGGGAGACATCCTACCTGTCGTGATCACCGTCTATAAGGACAAGTCGTTCACTTTCATCACCAAGTCCCCGCCCTCCTCGATCCTGATCAAGAAGGCTGCAAACATCGCCGCCGGTTCCAAAGAGCCGAACAAGGTCAAGGTCGCGAAACTTTCCAAAAAGCAGGTGCTGGACATCGTGAAGATCAAGATGAAAGACCTGAACGCCCGCGACGAAGCGGCCGCCTATCGCATCATTGCCGGCACCGCGCGCCAGATGGGTGTGGACGTAGAGGCGCAGTAGCCGTCGCGAGCGGGACTGTTTTCCAAAATGGGCCGGTGGCGATCTGCTGCCGGCCCTTTTTGCGTATGGTTCCTACGGGGCAGGGATTGGGTGCTGCCGGGGCAGGGGAGACGGGATGTCCTTTGGTTTCTTCTACTTCTTCGAGCCGTCCTTTTTCCCCTCCCTTTTCGCCTTGGGTCGGCGATTCTCGCGAGAACTCGCGTGAACCCTTCCGGCACGCAAGTGCGAGCGCGGCGAGGAGGGTGAGACAAAGTGATAGGGATTTCATTCGGGCGATGAACGCGGGTGTCCGGGAGTTGTAGTGCCGACACTCAGCTGATGGAGCCGGAGTGTCTGGCAGAGGGTGGACGAAGGAGTGGAAAAATCTCCGCGAAATCTTTTGACAGCCCTACATGATCCGATAGTTTCCGCGTCCCGCTTTCCGGCGGGTGAAACCTTCAAACCCAAACCGCAGGAGAGTCTCCGAGGCTCGCCACCACTGCAAAAGATCATGCAAACCAAACGCAGCAAACGCTACCGTGCGGCCGCCGAAAAGGTGGACGCCAACAAGAGCTACCCGCTCCCTGAAGCCGTCACAGTCCTCAAGACGCTTCCGGCCCCAAAGTTTGACCAGACGGTCACACTCTCCTTCCGCCTCGGAGTCGATCCGAAACAGTCCGATCAGATGGTTCGCGGCACCTGTCCGCTCCCGAACGGTTCCGGAAAAAACGTCCGCGTCCTCGTCTTCGCCGAAGGTCAGGCTGCGAATGCAGCACGGGAAGCGGGCGCCGAGTTTGTCGGATACAAGGACATGATCGAGAAATGCGTCGGCGGGTTCCAGGATTTCGATGTGGCCATCGCCACGCCGGGAGCCATGGCGGAAGTCCGCAAACTCGGCAAGGTGCTCGGCCCGCGCGGCCTGATGCCCAACCCGAAGACCGGCACAGTGACCGAGGACACGGCGAAAGCTGTGAAGGAGGTCAAAGCGGGCCGCGTCGAGTTCAAGCTCGACAAGAACGGCAACTGCGCAGTCCCCGTCGGCAAGATTTCATTCGATGCGCAGGCGCTTGTCGAGAATGGCACCGCCGTCATTGAGGCCGTCGTCAAAGCGCGCCCCGCCACCGCAAAGGGAGTCTTCGTCGAAAACGTGACTCTCAGCGCGACCATGACGCCCGGCCTGAAAGTCGATGCGTCGTCCTTCATCAAGAACTAACCGGAGACCCGACACCATGCATCCCGCGAAAGAGTCCATCGTTGAAGATCTGCAGACGAAGCTGAACGCCTCGCCGTTCCTGTTCGTCGCCGATTACACCGGCTTGAAAGTTTCCCAATTTGCCGAGCTGCGCACGCGGCTCTGGAATGTCGGGGCCCGCTGCCACGTCGTCAAAAACACCTTCCTGCGCCGTGCCGCAAAGAGCGCCGGCCTGCCGGAACTCGACGGTCTGAAAGGCCAGACGGCCATCGTCATCGGTGATAAGGACGTCGCCGCCGCCGCCAAGGTGCTCAAGAACTTCACGGCTGAATTCAAGAAGCCCGAAATGAAGACGGGCGTCATCGACCGGATTGTCGTCTCGACCGAGCAGATCAAAGCCATCGCCGACCTGCCCTCCCGCGACATCCTGCTGGCGACCCTCCTCGCTACACTCAATGCTCCGGCCAGCCAGCTGGTCCGCGTGCTCAACGAGCCGGCCTCCTCCCTCGCCCGCCTGCTTCAGGCCAAGGCAGACAAGGATGCGGCCTCCGCGCCTGCTCCCACTGCCCCGGAACCCGCAGCAGAACCCGCGGCCGCCGCGGAACCGGCAGCCGCCGCAGAATCCGCCGAGGCACCGCCCGCGGCGTAATCAATTCTCCCCGGTTTTGGCCGGGGAAGCGCGGGCACCGCAATTGGTGCCCGCAACCTCAACAACAAACAAATGGTTCCTCGTCGGACCGGCGGCTGCCGGTTTGAAATCGCCCGAAGCTTCGGGTGGCGACGATACCGAGAAATAACCAGCATATGGCAGATACCAGCACATTAGTGGAACAGCTCAGCGGCCTCACCGTCCTCGAAGTCGCGGACCTCGTGAAGCAGCTTGAAACCAAATGGGGCGTTAGCGCCGCGGCTCCGGTCGCGGTGGCAGCAGCCGGCGGCGGCGCAGCGGCGGCTCCAGTCGAGGAAAAGACGGCGTTTGACGTCATCCTCAAGGAGACCGGCGGCAACAAGATCGCCGTCATTAAGGAAGTGCGCGCGTGCGTCGCGGGCCTCGGCCTCGCCGAAGCCAAGGCGCTCGTCGAAGGCGCTCCGAAGACCCTCAAGGAAGGCGTCACCAAGGAAGAAGCCGAAGAGATCAAGAAGAAGATCGAAGCGGCCGGCGCCAAGGTCGAGATCAAGTAATCTCGCTCCCGCCTCCCCCAAGCTCGCCCGAGTTTGGTCCACAAAAACGCGACCCAGCAACGGGTCGCGTTTTTGCATTCTGTGAGCAGGGAAAAGTTACCGCCCATCCCCGGTTGCATCGCCATCCCTACGCGGCGGGGGCCCGCGGGAGGGTAAAGGAGAAGATCGCGCCGCGATCCGGCTCGCTGCGGGCGCGGATGCGCCCTTTGTGGTCTTCGATGATCCTCTTGCAGATCGAGAGGCCGAGGCCGGTGCCGTGCGCTTTGCCGTGGGTCGCGAATGGCTCGAAAAGCCGGGGCGCGATCTCGGGCGCAAAGCCGGGGCCGGTGTCTTCGATTTCCGTCACCACCTCCCGCCCGCCGTCGTGAAAGCGGAAGATGATTTTTCCGCCCGCCGGCGTGAAGTCGAGGGCGTTGTTGACGAGATTGTGAAAGACATGGGTGAGCCGGGCTTTATCCATCGGCAGCGCCAGCTCCGGCGGTTCGTTTTCACACTCGATCGCCACGCCGCGCTGCGCCGCCTCCGGCTGTATGTCGGCGAGCGTCTGCCGCACGAACTCGCGGTAGCTGTCGGGGACCAGCGGCGTGTGGCCCGACGAGCCCCGGGTGTACTCCAGCACTTCGTTGATCATGTTCGAGAGGCGGCTGACATGCTTTCGAATCAGTTCCCCGGCCTCGCGGCGGTCTTCCGGCCGGGCATTATCCGCTCCCGCCAGGTCGCCGGCGAGGCCGATGATGTTCAGCGGGTTCTTGAAGTCATGGACGATCGACTGGACGAAGCGGCCAATCAGCGCGAGCCGGTCCGCTTGGAAAACTTCGTGCAGATAGCGCCGGTCGAATTCCCGCATCCGGCTGGAAAACTCGCGCATCAGGGAAATGAGCACCTTGGGCGACTGTTCGAGCACACGCCACATGGCGTCGGTCGGGATAAAGGACAGCGTGCAGTCCGTGGCGACAGTCGCCGTGGCCGAGCGCGGCTGATTGTCCATCAGCGCCATTTCGCCGAAGAAGCTGCCCGGCCCGAGAGTCGTAAGGACGCGCGCCTCGCCGCCAGCCACGACCGCCGAGAT
>JANOBH010000553.1:0-12564 GCA_031411535.1 Chthoniobacter sp.
CGGACAAGCCGGGCACGTGCCCAAAGTGCGGCATGGCGCTGGAGCGCAACCCCGCCTTTCGCGCAGCGGCGAAGA
The DNA here is from genome assembly GCA_031411535.1 of Chthoniobacter sp. GTDB lineage: Bacteria > Verrucomicrobiota > Verrucomicrobiia > Chthoniobacterales > Chthoniobacteraceae > Chthoniobacter. Next base: position 76 of record JANOBH010000553.1, read on the forward strand.
AGATCTACACCTGCCCGATGCACCCGGAGATCGAGCAGGACGGGCCGGGCACGTGCCCGAAATGCGGGATGGCGCTGGAGCCGAAATCCGTCGGCGGCGGCGAGGAGGATGAGGATGGCGAGTTGCGCGACATGACGCGGCGGATGTGGATCGGCGCGGTGCTGACGGTGCCGGTGCTGGTACTGGCGATGGGTGGGATGCTGCCGGGTGCGCCCGCGTGGATGGAGGGCGGGTTGGCGCGGTGGGTGCAGTGCGCGCTGACGACACCGGTGGTGCTCTGGGCAGGGGCGCCGCTGCTGGCGCGCGGGTGGCGGTCGCTGCGGACCGGGCACCTGAATATGTTCACGCTCATCGGCATCGGCGTGAGTGCGGCCTTTGCCTCCAGCGTGGTGGCGATGCTCGCGCCGGGGCTCGCTCCGCATGCGCTGCGGCATGGCGGCGGGGCCGCGCTGTATTTTGAAAGCGCGGCGGTGATCGTGGTGCTGGTGCTGCTCGGCCAGGTGCTGGAACTCCGCGCGCGGCAGCGCACGGGCAGCGCGGTGCGGGCGCTGCTGGATCTCGCGCCGCGGACTGCGCGCGTGGTCGAGGGGGAGGAGGAGCGCACGGTGCCGCTCGACGATGTGGGCGTGGGTGCGCTGCTGCGCGTGCGGCCGGGCGAGAAGGTGCCGGTGGATGGCGTGGTGATGGAAGGGCGCTCGGCGGTGGATGAATCCATGCTCACGGGCGAGCCGCTGCCGGTGGAGAAAAATGCGGGCGATGCAGTGACCGGCGGCACGCTGAACGGCACGGGCGGTTTTCTGATGCGCGCCGAGCGCGTGGGCGCGGAAACGATGCTCGCGCGGATCGTGGGGATGGTCGCCGAGGCGCAGCGGAGCCGCGCGCCGATCCAGGCGCTGGCGGATCGCGTGGCGGGCTGGTTTGTGCCGGCGGTGCTGGCGGTTGCGGCCATCACTTTCGCCCTGTGGCTCTGGCTCGGGCCGGAGCCGAGGCTGGCCTATGCGGTGGTGAATGCGGTCGCGGTGCTGATCATCGCGTGTCCGTGCGCGCTGGGGCTGGCGACGCCGATGTCCATCATGGTCGGTGTGGGCCGCGGTGCGGGCGCGGGAGTGCTGGTGAAAAACGCGGAGGCGCTTCAGCGGCTGGAGAAGGTGACTGCTGTCGTCGTGGACAAGACGGGGACGCTGACTGAGGGAAAACCGCGGCTCGTGGAATGTGTGACGGCGGATGGATTTGCCGAGGACGATGTGCTGGCGCTGGCGGCGGCGGTGGAGCAGGGGAGCGAGCATCCGCTGGCGGCGGCGATCGTGGCGGGTGCAAAGGAGCGCGGTCTCGCGCCGCGGACGGCGGCGGACTTTGCCTCGACGACGGGCGGCGGCGTGAGCGCGGCTGTGGACGGACGCTCGGTGGCGGTGGGAAAGGCGGACTTTCTGCGCGGGCGCGGAATCGCGGGAGCGGAGGATTTTTCCGGCGAAGCCGGGAAGCGCCAGAGCGAAGGCCAGACGGTCGTTTTTGTCGGGATCGACGGACGGGCGGCGGGCTTTCTCAGCATCGCCGATCCGGTGAAGGCTTCTGCGCCGGACGCGATCCGCGCGCTGCATGCGCGCGGGGTGAAGGTGGAGATGCTGACGGGCGACAATGAGCGCACGGCGAAGGCGGTGGCCGGGACGCTGGGGCTCGACCGTGTGCAGGCGGGTGTCTCGCCGGAGGACAAGCGCGTGCGCATCGGCGAGCTGCAGCGTGCGGGCGAGGTGGTGGCGATGGCGGGCGACGGGATCAATGACGCGCCCGCGCTGGCGGCGGCGGACATCGGCATCGCGATGGGGACGGGCACGGACGTGGCGATCGAGAGCGCGGGGATCACGCTGCTGCACGGCGATCTGCGCGGCATCGTGCGCGCGGTGACGCTGAGCCGCGCGGTCATGGGAAACATCCGGCAGAATCTCGCGTTCGCCTTTCTCTACAATGTGCTGGGAATCCCGCTGGCGGCGGGTGTGCTGTATCCGTGGTTTGGGCTGCTGCTGAGCCCGATGATCGCGGGCGCGGCGATGAGCCTGAGCTCGGTGTCCGTCATCGCGAATGCGCTGCGGCTGCGCGCGGTGCGGCTCGGCTGACGCGGCTCAGTTCCGCGCGAGGAGGAGGCGGCCTTTGGCGGTGTCGAAAGTGACGGTGAAGCGGGCGAGCAGTCCGTTCCCGAGCAGGCCGGCTTCGCCCGGAAAGATCGCAGTGTCGCGCAGGCCGGTCGGGACGGACCCGATCGTCAGCGTGCCGAGCTGGACGGCGGTGCGGACGCGGTGGCGCGAGCCGCGCGTGGCGGCGACGGACGGGGCGGTGTGCTTTTCCCGGCCGGTGTCCTGCGTCACCCATTCGAGGGCGGAGTCGCAGCCGGTGTCCACGCGGACCCATGCGGGGCGCTGGCCATTCACGGAAAGGCGCACGCACATTGCGTCGCCGCGCTGGGCGAGCGGGAGGGTTTCGCCGCCGGCCGGGGGGAGTTCGCCGCGGGAAAGGAGGCGGATTTTCTCCGCACGAAAGTCGATCTGCACGATGTGCTCGCGGAAGAAATCCGCGCCGAGCAGGCCGTCGATGCGCCGCCCGCAGGCTGCGCTGACCGCGGTGAGATCCATGGCGAAATCGGGGCAGGGAAGCGGTACACCGGCGAGGGAGACGGCGGCGCTTCCCACATGAAACGCGGTGCTGCTCCCGCCGACGCCCCGCACGGTCAGCGGGCGTCCGAGTTTTGCGCCGAGCGCGCGGGCGGTGCGGAGGTCGAGCACGGTCGCGCCTGCTCCCGAATCGAGAAGGAAGTGCAGCGGCTCCGGCCGGCCCGTGGCGGTCACGCGCAGCCAGATCAGGCCGTCGCGATATTCAAAGGGAATCTCCGTCGAGGCCTCCAGGCTGGGAAGGAAAACGAGTGAGCAGAAGGTGAGGAGCGAAAGCAGGCTGGCGCGCACGCCGTGCGATTTAGCACAGGGCGTGCGCGGGCGCCAACGGGAGCGTGTTTCAGCGAAACAAACGCGCGCACTCCGGGATCATGCGGGTTGGGTGTGCATGAGACTCGACAGTGCGCTGGCGATCTTTCGCCACGGCGGCGAAAAGAAAACCTCCCGCAGCTTCGAATGGCGAAGCTGGCGGGAGGCGTATCGGCTGCCTTGTTTGGCTGCGGACTATTTCGTCACTGGCACGAAATGCGGCACCATCGTGCCGTGGCCGTTATCGCGCATGACGAGGCGGGTTTCGATCATGCTTTCCTCCATGTCCGCGGTGCGCCGGCCCAAGCTGCGGTCATGGGTATAGACGGCAATGGTCGGGGTGATTTCGGTGGTCCGGAAATGGTATAGGAAACCGCCGTGGCCGTTGTCGGTGCGGACGAGTTTGAGGTCACCGGCGAATGCGGTGCTGGTGAGCGCGACGGTGATCGCGGCAAGGCTGAGTTTGGCTAGCGTCTTCATATGTTTACTCCTTGAATCGGTGCGCCCGGAGACTTCGGACGCTTGGGTTATGAAATCGTCTCCGCTCGTTGGCACGGGCGATTTGTGTGTTCGCCAAGTAAGACGTCTCATGCGCGGTGCCTATTCCCCGGCGTCACAGAAGGTTTCGGCTCGCAAGCCGCCATTCGTGCCGCTGCCAGGCTACGGAACGAGGATCCGGACGCGGACGCAGCGGATGGGTGCGCCGGGGGTGTCGAGGGCGGGTTTCACGCGGATGGTGACGGTCTCGGTCAGGCCGTCGCCATTCGGGACGGCGGGCGCGAGTTCCTCGAAGTCGGCGGCGGTGGACATCCAGTCGAGCAGATCCGGTGAGACCTCGATGAGGTACTGGAGCGGGCCGGGCGTGAGGAGGCGGCGGTAGCGGAGGGTGAGGTAGCGCGCCTGGTCGAGGGAATCGGTCTCGATGGAGGTGGCCGGCAGGCCGGTGATGGCGGTGCTGAGGGGATCGAGGTTGAAGGCGTATTTGAGGAGATTGGGGACGCCGTTTCCGCTGAGGTCGCCGAGCGCGCCATTGCTTCCTGCGCTGTCGAAAAGATCGAGCCCGGCCAGGCTCTCCCACGCGTCGGGGAGGCCGTCGTGGTCAAAGTCCGCGGTCATCGTGGCGCGATAGAGGTTCGAGGTGAGAGTGGTGTTGACGGGCGCGAAGGAGTTGTTCACGGCCTGGATGACGAGCGCGTTGTTTCCGGACACCGGGGCAAAGCCGGGCAGCGTCCAGTGGGCGAAGCCGTCCGTGGTGGATGCGGGCGTGCCGTTGACCGTCAGCGACGCGATCCCCCCAGGGTCGGAAGCCAGGCCGGTGATCGTGACGGGGGACTGGGTGGTGACGGGCGGCGAGGTGACGACGATGGTCGCGCCGGTTTGGGCGATGACATTGAAAACGCCGCTATCGCCTGTGGCCGCGCCCAGAAACGCCCGCAGCGTGATGCCGTTGATGATTTGTCCGACGGCCAGGTTTCCCGACCAGACGCCGGCGGTGAATGCTGTCGTGGAGGATAGGTTGAGCGGCACGGTGCGGTCAGTCGCAGTCCCGCAGTTCAGGGCCGCGGCACCGACGAAATCGGCCGCGGTGTTTCCAACGACATCCTGAGCGATGATCGTGACAGGAAAGGCGGTGCTGACGAAATGGGACGCGCCGGCCGGCAGCCACGCAAAGTGGTCGAGCGGCCCGTGGGTGACATCGAATGTGGAGCTGGTGCCGCTGAGCGCGGCGGAGCCGCTTGCGGTCAGCATCACGCCAGTGCCAAAGACATCGGCCGTGACGTCCACGGTGGCGCTCCCGCCGGCGAGAACGACGCTGCCGGGCGTGACGGTCACGCCACTGCTGGCGGTGAGATTCACGGTGCCGCTGAAGGTGGGGAACGCCACGCCATTGACGTCCACTGCCGTGATCGTGACGCTGAACGGCGCCCCGCGAATCTGCGAGCCGGCGAGCGTGCTGAAGACGAGATGATGCGGGTCGTCGTCTAAGACCGTGGCCGTGGCCGTGCCCGCGGTGAAGCCGGCGGCGCTTGCCGTGACAGTGACCGAGCCATTCCCGTCGGGGACCGTATTCTGCACGGCGGTCCCCATGAAAGTCCCGCCCGTCGAGCCGGCCGGAATCGTCATGGACGCAGGCACGCTCAGGCGCGCGGGATTTCCGGAGGAAAGCGAGACCGTGACGTCCGACGGCAGCGTGCCGGAAAGCGAGACCGTGCCCGCTGCGGTGCCGCCCTCGGTGACATTTGCGAGGGTCACGGTGAGGTTGGTGTTTTCGTTGTCGAGGATGCTGATCGCCCGGCTGCCCGCGGTCCAGGCGGGTGCGGTGGCGGTGATCGTGACCGGGTGCGTGCCGTTTATGATTCCGTCGTCGAGGATCGTGGGGGAAAACAGCGTGCTGGTCTGGCCGGCGGGGACGATGACGGAGGAGGGGACGGTGACGGCGGCGGGATCGCCGGAGGTCAGCGCGACGGTGAGATCCGCCGCCCACGGGTGGGAAAGTGTGACGCTGCCCTGATCCGCGAGCACGCCCGCGCCTTCGGCAGCGCTCGCCGGCAGCGCGACGCTGAGGGTGGTGGGCGGCGGATAGGTGGAGAAGTTGCTTTTCACAAACCCCGCCGGGATGCCGAGGCCGCGCGAGAGTCCGATCAGCCCTTTCGTCGAGGCCGCTCCGAGCAGCGTGATGCGGATGCGCCCGTCAGCGAAAAACAGCTCGATCTGAAAACTGTTGGAGTTGAGCGTCCCGTATTCCGGCACGCCCAGCCACGTCACGGCGATGCGATCCGCGAGCTGCCGCCGGCGGATCGTGCCGCCTGAGCCGGGATTAAGATCGCGGAAGAGCGCGGAGATGCGCGGCTTGAGGAAGTGCGCCTCGTAGGACTCGACCCACTCGATGTCGCCCGAGCCAAACGTGATGTAGCCGTTGCTTCCCACGTAGAGCGACGTGTAGGTCGAGCCGTAGAGTTTCACGCTCTGGCCGCCGGCCAGGGTCACGAGCGCGCTCGCGTCGTCCGCGAGCGTGACAGCCACGCTGGCCACGGTGGTGTCCGTGGGGAACGCCGCCGCGGGCTGGCGGGTGACGTAGTAAAGATTCGCCGAGGCGTGCGGCGTGAAGGTGAAGGTCTGGAAGGCGGTGTCGTTCGGGCTGCTGCTTTCAAAAAGCTCGGTGAAATAGTCCGGCTGGCCGATGAAGAGTGAAATGCCGCGCGTCAGCGAGCGTCCGCTGGTCAGGTTGGAAAAGGTCACGCTGTCCGCGTAGATCGCCGCGGCGAGTCCGAGGGACGAGGCATTGAGCGTGGCCGTGACGGTGGTGGTGGCGCCCGGGGCGAGCGTGCCGCCGGTGGCGGAGAGATCGAGCCAGGCGGCGGACTTCGCGGCCGTCCAGTTGAGCGTGGCCGGCCCGTTATTGCGCAGCGTGTAGGTCGTCGTGGTGACGGTGAAAGGCCCGCCCACCGGGCCGCTGGAGATGGAGGTGGTCGCAGGCGTGACGGCGAGATCGTCCGGCAGGTCAAACGCCTCGAAGACGCCGGTCGTCGTCGAACTGGCTGGCGCTGTCGCGCTCGCACCCATCCCGCGTTTCGCAAAAGCCGCCCAGAGGTCGTCCTTGTTTGCGCCGGCGTTGTTCACGAGATCGGCCTGGAGGATGGCGTCGCGCGCCTGGAGGAAATTCGGGTTCGCGGGCGAGAGCTTCATGCCGTCGGTCACGAGCTGGAGCATGAGCTGGTTACCGGTGGCAAAGCCGTGCCTGGCGATGAGATTCGCACGCGCCTCCCAGAGCGCTATGCACCAGACCTCGCCGACATTGTGGACCTCGCTCGCCGACGTCCCGATGACCGGATTGCGCGGGATGCCGGGGTGGCTGCTGGCCCGCGCAGGGTCGATGTCCTTGAAGGTCAGCGGGTTCTTCGTCAGGTCGGTCGAGTACGGGTAGCGGCGGATGCCGTAGTAGTAGTTCTCCGTCAGCCCGCTGAACTGGAGGGTGGCGTAGCTGCCCACGGCGTAGTTCCCGTTCGGGTCGTCGCCCGGTTTGCTCAGCAGCGCGATGGCGTAAAAGTCCGACCACCCTTCGCCCATGCCGACGGCGGCGGTCGCACTGATGCCCGTGCCGCCTCCGACGAGCCGGTTGCTGAGGCCGTGGGCGTATTCATGGAGGACGATCGCCGCGTCGAAATCGCCGTCGCGGTCCGGCGTCGGGCCCGTGAAGACGTACATCTGCATGCGGCCCGGCGAACCGTCGCCGGGGGTGGAAAAATTCGCGTTGTTCGTGCCGGAGCCGTCCTGCGCATCGGCCAGCACGGCGTCGTTTCCCGCGCCGCCGCGGCCGAAATTGTTCAACTGAAAATTGCCAGCCGCCTCGTTGAAGCCGAGCGCGTAGAGTTTGTCGTGCATCCAGTTGCACCAGTAAAAAAGCTGCGTCACCGCGGCATTGCGGTACGCGCCCGGCGCCTGCGTGAGATCGAGCGGGAAGTCGAAGACACGGAACGGCGAGCCCTGCGGACGCGGCGTGTCGGCGACGTTGTTTCCGTCGAGATCGAGGTGCGCGTCCACGTTGTTGCCGCGTGTCTCGTTCACCCCGTCGTCGATCCAGCCGTTTGGCGAGGCCGTGGTGTTCAGCGCGCTGAGCGTGACCAGCGTGCGGGCGACCTCCGGCGGCTGCGCCGTGGAGGGTGTGGCGAGGCTGGGCTGCATTGGCGTGGGGCTGTCGCCGGTGAAAACGCGGTAGGTCGCCTCGCTGATGTAGTTCGTCAGGCAGTGGCGGACGTGCGGCTCGCCGGTCGTGGCATCCACGAGGATGCGAAACATTTCGCCGCTTGCCTTGCCCGTGAGCACCACTTCCCAGCAAAGCCGCGCGCTGCCTTTGTCCATCGGCAGCCAGGAGAAATGCACACTCGCTCCCCGCAGTCCCGCCGCGCGGAAGCTCTGCTTTTTCTCCGCACCCTGCGGCGCGTCGTTTGTCGCGAGGTCCGCCGCCTGCACGGTTTCGCCGATGTTTCGTCCGGCGATGGCCACGGCCTCCTTCGCGGAGATCGCCGGGGCCGCGAGCAGCGTGGCGTGCGCGCCTCCGCCCCGGTTTGCCGCTGCCACCGGATCGGGGAGGAAATGACTGGCCACATTCACGAGCTCACCGCGCCGCGTGATGTGCGCCTGGAGCATCGCGCCAAAAACCGGCACGCCGTCCACCTGCTGCTGCCAGATCACGCTGCGCAGGCCGTTGTGGGAGTTTGTGTAGTCGCGTTTGACCTGCGCCGCCGCCAGCGCCTCCGCCCCGTGCCCGTAGAGCCCCTTGTATTCCTCCAGAAAGGCCCGCACCTCGCGATTCGGCTCGCCTGCCCTGAGCGCCCGCGCGCGTCCGGCCGGCACTGCGCGCCCTTCGCCCGCCGGCCCGGAGAGAAAGGCGTCCGGCGAGCCCACGAACTGAGGGGCCTCGGAAACCGCCGCCGTCTGCACACGCACGCCGCGCAGCCGTTCGCGCAGCCGCGCCGTGGCCAGCCCCTTTTCCGCCGTGACGATCTCGACTTCCGCGGGCCGCCGCTTGTCAAAGTCCGGCAGCGTTCGCTCCTCGCCCTGCTTCGCGGCAAACGCCACCGCATGGAGGACGAGCACCGCCGCCAGCACGGTCCCGCGGATGGCATCCGGCCAGCGTATGGGAAAGGTGATGCGCATGGGGGGACTCGGTGGCCGGACGATAGGCGGGGGGCGTCTCCGGGCAATGGATAAAACGATTTCCAGCCGTCATTCCGCGTGGATGGCCGAACGTGGATCGCACCTCGCCGCCGGGGCGAGGCTCGCAGGGCCGGACCTCCACCGACGGGAGCGTGCCCATCCGGTGCCGAAAAATGCCGCGATGCGTCACAAATTACACAGACCCGCAGTGGGCGGCGGATGGGAAAAAACGGCTCGCTTTGACTCCTCCGCGCCTCTATTTCCGTCGGCCATGAAACCACGCGCGCTGCTCCTCCTGCTCCTCGTCGCCACCTTCGCCGCATGCCAGGCGCCGTATAAGAAAAAGGACGACGAGGACAAGAAACCCTTCAAGGACCAGGCCGGCGACCAGGGCTTTCAGGCATTTGTCGGACGACTCCGGCAGGCCGTGGCGCGGAAAGACCACGCCATGCTCTCCTCGATGATGGCCCCGGACTTCGGTTACCGTTGGGACACGCCGCCGGTCGGCGAGACGCCTTTCATCTACTGGGACCAGCACAATGTCTGGCCCGAACTCGCCGCCACGCTGCGCGAGAATTTCGTAGCCCACGATCTCTACATGGTGGCGCCGCCCGCCGTCCTCACCGACCCGGCCTACAAGGGCTACCGCGCCGGGCTGCGCACCGTCGGCGGCAGTTGGAAATTCGGCTACTTCGTCCCGACCGAGGGGACGCTGTGAGCCTGGGCGATCCCGTCGCGCTCGGGTTGCCGCACCGCGCGCCGTTCATCTTTGTGGATGAAGTGCGCGCCGTCGTGCCCGGCGAGAGCGCCGAGTGCGCGAAGACATTTCCGCCCGACGAGCCTTTCTTCGCCGGACATTTTCCCGGCGATCCGCTCGTCCCCGGCGTCATCCTCACCGAGGCGCTCGCGCAGACCGCAGGCCTCGCCGCCGGACAGCCCGGCCGCGGCTTCCGCCTCTCGGCCATCCGCGGGATGAAATTCCTCCGCGCCGTCCGGCCCGGCGAGGAGATCGCGCTGACCGCCCGCAAAGTCGCGGTCGTCGGCACGCTCTGGCAGTTTGAAGTCGCCGCGCGCGTCCGCGGCGAGGTCGTGGCTGAGGGCGTGGTCGTTTTGAGCGAGGCGGGAATAAAGTAGTCTGGACTTCAGTCCAAACTGTCCGAAGTGGAACCGCGGTTCCCACTCCGCCGCCGACCATGTCCGACGCCTCCGCAGACACCACCCCGCGCTTTGCCGTGATCATCCCGGCGTGCGACGAGGAGCCGTGCCTCGCAGCGGTGCTCGCGGAACTGCGGGCGGCCCTCGCCGGCCACAGCTATCTCATCGCCGTCGGCGTCAATGGCTCGACCGACCGCACCGCCGAAATCGCCCGCGCGCATGGTGTCCTCGTCGCGGAGACGGACGCGCGCGGCTATGGCCACGGCTGCCAGGCGGCGATCGAACTGCTGGAGCGCGAGCATCCGCCCGTGGATGGCTTTGTCTTTTTCGCCGCCGACGGCGCGAATGATCCGCGCGACATCTCCGCGCTCCTCGCGGTGCGCGAAACCGGCGCGTCCATGATCCTCGGCTGCCGCACCCGGCAGCGGGAAAACTGGAGGCTGATGAACATGCAGTACGTCGTCGCCAACCGCGTCTTCGGCGCGTTCTGCGGGCTGCTCACGGGCCGATATTTTGGCGACCTCGGCCCGCTCCGCTTCATCGAGCGCGAGCTGTTTCACGCGCTGCGGCTGCGCGAGTGGACGATGGGCTGGACGATCGAGGCGCAGGTCCGCGCCGCGCGACTCGGCGCGCACATCGTCGAGGTGCCGGCGCGCGAGCGCGAGCGGCTGGCGGGTCAGCAGAAAGTCTCGCGCGTGAGCGTGGCGCGGACGTTTTCCATCGGCGGGAAAATCATCGCCGCCGGGCTGCGGGCGCGGTTTCGCGGGCGCTCACCGGTCACTGCTCCGCGGCGGGTTCCGGTGCAGGCGGCGCGCTGATTTTCGGCGCGGAGCGCAGGTCGTAGATCTCGCCCCAGTCGCCGAGCGCCACGAGCACCGCCGCCTCCCGCCACGGCTCGGTCGAGTCCTGATACGCCTCCTGCTCGTAGCGGCCCCAGAAGAGGTAGCGGCAGCCGAGCTGCTCCGCGAGCGCGCGCCAGTCGCCGCGGCCCCGCATGAGCGCGTCCGCTTTCGCCGACGGCTCCTGCCACGCGAGCCCGTGGCTGGCGACGTGGCCGAGGTAGCCGAGCGCCATTTTCCGACCGCAGAGGAGCAGGGGATGATTGTAGGTCGGCGCGCCGGCGAACCGCTCCGTGACAGGAATCCCGCGCACCGCCGCCGCCACGTGATCCAGCTCCTCCCGGCTGGCGATCTCGTGCCCGCGATGCGTCCCGTCGATCCCGCCGAGCGTGGAGACGAACCCCGAAAAAGACAGCGCGAAGCACGCCGCGCCGCGCGCCCACGCCGGCCAGCGCACGATCAGATTCGACCACAGAAACGGCAGCACCACGAGGTACGACCAGACCATGATCTTCGTGTTGTCCCACTCCCACGGCGCGAATTTCACGAAGCAGCACAGCACAAACGCGCCGAGCGCCGGGAAGACGGCCGCCGCCGGCCAGATCGAGCGCTTTTCCCGCCAAAGCACGACGCACAGCATGACGACGAGGACGGGCAGCACGCCGAAATTCATCGGCCAGAATAGCGCCGCAGCGTACTGATGCGCGGGCTCGCCAAAGAAGTCGCGGCACCAATCCACGAACGGCGCGTCGTCCCACATCCAGCCGGCCTTGAAACCGAGCACGCTCGCGCCGCGCATCATGCCGGTGACGAGCAGCACCAGCGCGCTGGCCGGCACGAGTGCCGCGCCCACGAGCTGCGCCAGCCCGCGCCGCGCCGGCGGGTGCAGGACGAACCACGCGCCGAGCATCAGCGAGAGAAAGAGAAACGTGTGCAGATGGAATAGCGGCATCGACGCGTAGAGCAGCAGCTCGCCGGGGCGCGAGAGCTTCCAGCCGTCGCCCGCCGCGAACCAGCGCGAGCGCCAACTGCACAGAAGCGCCAGCCCTGCCGGCAGCGCGAAAAGCAGCCCGCGCTGCGTGGCGAGCAGCGCGAGGGCGAAACTTTTCCACGCGAACTGGCTTTGGTAGTCCGCGAGTTCGCCCGTCGAAAAAATGAGGAATCCGAACAGCCCGCCGTTCGCGAGAAAGCCGAAGAGCGCAAAGCCGCGGCCCCATTTCCAAAGCGCCACGCCCGTCAGCGCGCTGCCCGCCAGCCCTGTCCAGATCAGCCCTCGCAGGAGATCCACGCCGAGGAGCGAGAGCAGGCTGTTGAAAAGATCGACGCCGATCGGGTAGGTCAGCCTGCCGCCGGTGAAGATCGGATTCTCCGGCCAGAACGGCGCTCCGCTCGCGAGGTGGTTGATGTAGGTGAGGTGCAGCGAGAGGTCGCCGAGGTTGTTTGGCGAGAGGACCTTGATCGCGTCGCCATCGCGGAAAACCAGCCACAGAAACATCCGCGCCGTCACCAGGACATAGGCGGTGATCGCCGCCCACTCCCACGCTCCGGGCGGACGCGCCTGCGCGGGGCCGTTCCGGCTCCGCCACATCGTCGCCGAGGCGACGAAGGATCCGAACGCGAGCGAAATGCCGGCGATCCCGGGATTCAGTCCGCCGCTCAAAAATGCGAGCGCCATCGCGAGCAGCGCCGAGCTGCTGACCGCGTAAAGAAAGGCGGCGACGAAGTTCATGCGCGCCCTCCCTCGCTGTCATCCTGAGCGGAGCGCAGTCTGAGCGACTGTGAAATGGGTTCGGAGTCCGGGCGCGGGAGCGCCTCGTGGGCGCGCAGGAGCGCTTGGCTCCGACGAAGAGGCGGCGGAGCCAAGCGCT
>JANOBH010000554.1:0-1818 GCA_031411535.1 Chthoniobacter sp.
GACCGTCGCGAGACCCAGCCCGGTGCCTTTGCCCAGCTCTTTCGTCGTGAAAAAGGGGTCGAAAATCTTGTCCATCGTCTCCGGCGACATGCCGCTGCCGGTGTCTGAGACGCGCAGGGCCACATGCCACCCGAGCTGCGCGCCGGGGTTCATGCTCGCGAAGTGTTCGTCGATCCCCATGTTCTCGGCGACCACCGTGAGCGTGCCGCCGTCAGCACCCATCGCATCGCGCGCATTGACGCACAGATTGAGGAGCACCTGGTGGAGCTGGTTGGCGTCGCCCATGACCGTCCACAGATCGGTGGGCAGATTCGTCTGGATGTCGATGTTCCGCGGAAAGGTCTGCGCCATGATCTTTGACAGCTCGCTGACCAGATGCTTTGGCTGGATGAGCACGCGCTCGCCCTCCGCGCCGCGCGCAAAGGTCAGCACCTGCTTGACGATCCCCGCCCCGCGCTCGGCACTGCTCTCCACGATATTGAGCATCTTTTCGTCCTCGGGATTGTCGAAGGTCCGCCGGAGGATGGCCACGGCCATGAGGATCGGCGAAAGAATGTTATTCAGATCGTGTGCGATGCCGCTGGCCAGCGTGCCGATACTCTCCAGCCGCTGCGCGCGGAGGAACTGCGACTCCAGCTTTTTCGTATCGGTGATGTCCGTATCGATCACGAGCACGGACTGCGGCACGCCCGCCTCGTCGCGCACGAGCGTCCAGCGGCTGTTCACGATGACCGCGCCGCCCTCCTTGGTCTTGTGCGTGAGCTGGCCGCTCCACACGCCTTTGCGCAGGAGTTCCACCTCGGCCTCCATCACCTGGAGTTTTTCGCTGACGAAAAGATCGAGCGTTTTCTGACCCACAGCCTCTTCGGTCGTCCAGCCGTAGATCCGCGTCGCGCCCTGGTTCCAAAAGATCACCCGGTGATCCAGGTCGCGCACGATGATGGCGTCGGACGCCAGATTCAGCAGCCTCGCCTGCTCGCGATTGCGCTCCTCTGCCGCGCGCTGCGCCGTGCGGTCGATGCTCAGCACCAGCACCGCCTCGCGGCCCGCAAAGGAAATCTCATGCCACGTGCTTTCCACATGCATTACCGAGCCGTCCCGCGCCACATGCCGCCACGCCGCACTGGCGCTCGGGTCGTGCGGCGCCCCGTCCTCCTCCGGCACGCTCCCCTCCACCTCCTCCGGCGAAGCGATCTCATCCATCCTCATGCCGAGGAATTTCTCGCGCGAGTAGCCGTACTTCCGCACCGCAGTCTCATTCACTGCGAGAAACTGCAGGGTCTTTGCATCCACGACCCACATCGGCAGAGGATGCCCGTGAAACAGCAATTGGAAGCTGGCCTCGCGCTCCAGGGAGGGTGCGGATGGCGATTCGGGATCGGTGGGCATCTGGGCGGTTCGGTGTCGTTTATCGGCGGTGGGACATCACGGAAAGCATAAACCGGCCCTCCGCCGCCCCCCGCAGCTCTCCTGCTCCGCAAGAGGGGAAATATGTCATGGACAAGGCGGGCACCGCTCCTATTTTCGCCAACCCATGACTTCCGAAATTCAAAAGGCCGTTGAGGCCGGAAAACTCTCCGCCTCAGCAGGCGAGGCTCTCGAAAAACTTCAGCCCGGCACCTTCGTCGTGCACAAGAGCTGGGGCTTCGGACAGATCGGCGCCGTCAATTTTCTCGTCAGCCAGGTGACCATCGACTTCAAGACCAAAAAGGCCCACCCGATGCAGCTCCAGTACGCCGCGGAGTCACTCCAGGCCATCGAGTCGGACCACATCCTCGCACAGATCGCCGCGGACGCCGCGGCGGTGAAAGCACGGGC
>JANOBH010000555.1:0-6829 GCA_031411535.1 Chthoniobacter sp.
CGTGTCGGGCCGCGAGGCGATGACTACCCGGTAGTCTTCCTCACTGAGGGCGTGCGGTTCTGCGTCGCTACCCGGCTCCGGAAGCACGAAAAGTCCATTCGGGTCCGCAGCCTGACAGATGATAGGGCTATGCGTAGTGACAAGAAACTGGATGTTCGGAAAGTGGCGCTTCAACCAAAAGCCGATCTTCATCTGCCATTCGGGGTGCAGATGAGCATCAATCTCGTCGATTAGGACCACGCCACCACGTTTGATGAAAAGGCGTCCGTCGGCGCCGCGGTCGGTAAGGCCGGCGATTCCGTAGGCCACGACAAGATGTCGGAAGATATCGGTTAGTAGAGCGAGTGCGGCTCGGTATCCGTCGCTCATTTCACTCCAAGCCAGCTCCACACCATTACGATCAACTAGCCAGAGCCCATCCGAGTCCACCCGCTGCACATTGAGTTGATTCGGCATCAGGTCGTCCTTAAGAATCTCAAGGAGGATCTCAAGCTGTTCCCGCTCTGCCGGTCTTCCCTCCAGTCGCTTGTGATTGAGATCGCGAAGCCAGCGATCGGCTTCGGACAATGAGGCGGCCTCCTGAAACATCGTCGCAAAGCGGGCGGTCGATGGTGCTACCATGATTTGAGTCGCCTCGGGCGACGCGCCAAAGACGCGGCGGAACGGTCCATAACCACACGAAAACCATCCCCACGTATCAGGAGACCAGATTGTTCGCTCAGGTATGTTGTAGCTCTTCGGTTTGCCAGCCGGCACGGTCGCGGAAAGCTTGGTATCTTTTCCCCCGTTTTCCAATTTCAACCGGGCCGGGAATGGTTTCACCGGTGGCGGACTCTGTCCCGCGCGCTCATCTTCTTCACTGCGCACAATCTCTAGTTGAATGGAGGACTCCTCGTCCGTGGTGCCTTGGCGAATCCAACGATGAAAACTCGGCTGAAGGGCGCGGGCCGTATCACGGCCAGTGAGACAGACGGCGATCGCCTTCAGAAGCGTGCTTTTCCCCGAGCCATTGTCGCCCGTGAACACAGTCCAGCCTGGGTATTTTCCATCGGGACGGACCAGTGTAAAATCGAGCTTTTCGAAACCGCGAACATTTCGAAGTGAGACGGTATGAATGAACATGGTTTTGCGGAATAGGGGCTCATCGGAGGCTGAAGCGGTAGTTAAAACCTGCCGAAGATGGGATTGCAGTGCGAGCGTGCAACTTGAAAACTAGCGGAACTGCGCGCAGGCACAGCCCTCAGCCCTCCCGCTCCGCGTGGATTATGAGGTGGAGGTGGATGTGGTCGTTGACGAGGTGGGGGCCGAGGTAGCGGAAGAGTTTGCCGGAGCCGTAGTGGCTGCCGTAGGCGGTGCGATCGAGTTCCAAAACGCCCTGGCCGGTGAGGTGCTGACCGTCGTCCTGCGCGGCGATGAGGACGGGGAACTCCAGCGGGCGGCTGATGCCCCGGAGCGTGAAGGTGCCGCGCATCCGATGGTTCGGCGTGCCGTCGGTGCAGGTGGCGATCCGCTCGGCGGCGTCGGCGACGAACTCGGCGGTGAGATGGTGCCCGGTGTCGAAGAAATCGGCGGTGCGCAGGTGCGCGAGGAGCATGGCGTTCGTCGCCGGGTCGCCGAGGTCTTCACAGGCGATGCTGGCCATGTCGATGGTGAAGCGGGCGCTCGCGAGGTGGCCCTGATTGACTCGGATTTCGCCGTCGGCGAGGCGCACGGTGCCGCTGTGGTGATTGAAGAGATTGCGGCCGGTCCAGCGGATGACGCTCTCGGCGGTGTCGATGCGGAAGATGCCATCGGGGACGGGCGGCTGCGGGAGCTGGCCGGTGCCTTCGAGGGGCAGGCCGGCGGCGGTCCATTCGGCGAGTCCACCCTCGAAAGGCTGGGTCTGCGTGTAGCCGGCGGCGCGGAGTTTTTCCGCAGCGGTGGTGGCGTCGAGCGATCCCTCGCCCGCGCCGTAAACGACGAGCAGGGCAGTCAGATCGAGGCCGAGCGTTTTCACCTGATCGAGAAAGGCCGTCTCATAGACGCACGCATTGAGCGAACCTGGAATGCGGGCGGCGGCGAAGACTTCCGCGGGCAGGACGTGCAGGAGCGTCGGCGACTCGGCGGACTGGAGCAGTGTGTGGAGTTCCTCTGAATTCATGGAAGCGAGATAGAGGAACGGAGGAGACGGGCAGGGTTTCCGTCAGCCGCGCCGGGTGGCGCGGTACCACTCGACGAATTTCGGGATGCCTTCGGCGATCTTTGTGTGCGGGTCGTAGCCGAGGAGGGCGCGGGCTTTCGAGATGTCCGCGTAGGTGAGTGGCACGTCGCCGGGCTGCTCGGGCATGCGGTGGATGACGGCCTTTTTTCCGACCGACTGCTCGATGGTGGATATGAGGTCGCTGAGGGTGGTGGTCTCGCTTTCGCCGAGATTGAAGACTTCGCACGCGGCGCCCTCGTAGGTGAGGCAGGCGGTCATGCCCTGGACGATGTCGTCGATGTAGGTGTAGTCGCGGCGCGTGGAGCCGTCGCCGAACTGCTGGATGGGGCGGCCTTCGTCGATCGCCTTTGTGAAGGAATGGATGGCGAGGTCGGGGCGCTGGCGCGGGCCATAGACGGTGAAGAAGCGGAGCGAGATGGTGCGCAGGCCGTAGAGGTGGGCGTAGTTTGAGCAGAACTGCTCGGTGGCCATCTTAGTGGCGGCGTAGGGGGAGATGGTCTGGTTGATGAGCATGTCCTCGCGGAAGGGCGCGGTCTTTATGACGCCATAGACGCTGGAGCTGGAGGCGGAGACGACGCGGGGGACGGCGTGGAGGCGGGCGGCTTCGAGGATGTGCCAGGTGCCGGTGATGTTCGTGTCGATGTAGAGTTTCGGCTCCTTGATGGAAGGGCGCACGCCGGCCCGGGCGGCGAGATGGACGATGGCGTCAGGCTTTTCCGCGGCGACGCAGCGCTCGACGGCGCTCCAGTCGCGCAGGTCGGCTTCGTAAAGCGGGGCGTGTTTGGCGAAGGCGGCGATGTTCGCGCGCTTGATGGCGGGGTCGTAGAAGTCGTTGAAGTCATCGAGGACGCTGACGGTGTGGCCGTCGGCGAGGAGTTTTTCGACGAAATTGGAACCGATGAACCCGGCGCCGCCGGTGACGAGGACTTTCATCCGCGCACCGTAGCGGAGCGGAAAAAAGGTGGGCAAGGGAAAGTTCCTCGGCGCATGGCTGAATCGCCTGCGGAGGGCCGCTGCGCGGGCATTCGCGGGCGATGACGCATTTTGTTCGCGGGGTCCGGCCAAAATGGTTGACACAGAAAACGCGGAGTGAGATGAACGCATTCACTCTCAACCTATGTCCGACGAACTTCCTCCCTCTCCCGCTGGCACCGATGACGATGCATCGAAAGCCGAGACGATCCGTATCACCCTCCCGCCGAAGCCCGATCAGCCGACGACGGTGAAGCGCGAGACGGTGCGCATCAATCTCCCTGGGAAGCCCGCGCCGACCGCGCCGCCCCCGAGCGTATCGCCGAAGAAGGAGACGACAAAGATCGTGACAGGCGAGGCTGAGACAGTGCCTGCTCCGGCCGCACCGGCACCTCCCGCGTTTCCATCGGCTCCGCCGCCGCCGCCATCCGCCACGAAACCTTTTGCCCCGCCACCACCGCGGCCACCATCGCAGGCCGGCATGCCTTTGCCTCCGGCAAAACCCATGAGTGGCGTGAACCTGCCGCCAAAGCCTCCGGCGCTGGGCGCGCGTCCCACCGTCCCGCTCAAGCCCGCTCCCGCACCCAGTGGTGCGCCCAGGGCTCCGATGCCCGCAGGCAGCGGGATCCAGGCTGCGCCGGTGACGATGAAAGCCGCGGCCCCGAAGAAGGAGACGGCCCGCATCACGCTGCCCGCCGAAGGCAGTGGCGCGAAACCCGCGATGCCCAAGGCCACGGTGAAGATGCAGCAGACCCAGCCGCTCGTCAGCCGGCCCGCGCCGACGCTCTCCCAGTCCTCGGCGATGACGCCCGCCCCGGGGTTCTCCGGCGCTCAGGCGATGCAGGTGGAAGCTGCCCCGGACGGTGCGGTGAATATCCTCGCCATCGTCGCTCTGGTTCTCTCGCTGGCCTCTCTCGCCCTGGTCTTCCTCGCCTACCAGGCGACGGCGATGCCGTAACGCACCGAGACTATGCACGGAACAACCGATAGCTCCTCGGACGGAGCCTTGAACATCCTCAGCATTGCGCTTCTCGTTCTTACCCTCGCCGGGTTGGCGCTGACGTTTCTCGCCTACCAAGCCACCGCACTTCCGTAAGCACCCATAAATGGCCAGCTCCAACGTCCTCAACGTCACCGACGCCACCTTCGACTCCGAAGTCCTCAAGTCCGACAAGCCCGTGCTCGTCGATTTCTGGGCACCGTGGTGCGGGCCGTGCATCCAGCTCGGCCCTGTGATCGATCAGATCGCCGACGCGACGGTGGGCAAAGCCAAGGTGGCGAAGGTCAACGTGGACGACTGCCAGCAGGTGGCTTCCAAGTATCGGATCAACTCGATCCCCGCGCTGCTCGTCTTCAAAGGCGGCGAACTTCGCGAGCAGCTCAATACGCGGGCAAAAGCCGACATCGTCGCGAAGCTGGAAGCGCTCGCGTAACTGCCTCGCGGACTCAATTTCACGCCGCGCCCTCGGAAGAAGGCGCGGCGTTTTTCTTTTCCGACGAACCCCGCCGTTACTTCACCGGCCTCTTCGTTTCAAAAGTCCCCTCCCCGCCAAGCCGCCGGGCGAAACCGCCATCCATGAGCCACGCGTGCGCTGCCGCGCCGCCTTTCAGCCAGGCGTCCCAGAACGCCGTGCTGCCGGCGCAGATCAGCTCCTGAAAGACTGCGTCCTGCCCTTTGCGCCCCGCATCCGGCTGCTCCCGGCCGGAGAAGATCATATGGTCGCCGTCCTTGAAGATGACGAGGCACGTTTCCGCCGCGGTCATCCTGTCGAAAGGGATGCGCCGCTCGGCGGCTTTCGTGTCACCGATCGGACTGTCGTCCCGCGTGCCGGTCATGTGAAAGACGGGCGTCGTGATCCCGGCGTACGCGCGTTCGCGGGCGGCCGGGCGCGCGACGGGTGCGCTCATCTGGATCGCCGCTTTCACGCGCGGGTCCGCGAGATTCGCCATCGGAAAGACCTGCCCGGCGACCGCCATAGTGGTAAAGCCGCCGAACGAGTGGCCGGCGACGCCGATGCGCTTTGCGTCGAGTCGCCCTTTGAGCGGCGAGGATGGATCGCCGTTCAGCGCGATGACCTGATCAATCGCAAAGCTCACGTCCTTCGGGCGGTTTGTCGTGTTCGCGAGATTCGTAGTCGCCTCCCGCATCGCACGCGCGCGCCCGGCTGGCTCCACACCTTTCCACACCGCGTCGTCGCTCCCGTGATGCTGAAGATGCACGGACACATAGCCGCAGCCCGCCCAGTGCCGGCCGAGATATTCGTAGCCATCGCGCGAGCCGCCGAGCCCATGCGAGAAGATGATGATCGGAAAGGGTCCCGCGCCATTCTTCGGAAAGTAGATCTTCGCCGGCACCTCGCGATCCCGCGCCGCGTCGCGCCATTCACAGCGGACAACCTCGACATCAGCCGAGGGCTTCGGCGGTTCGTACGCGTGCAGCGTTTCCGCGCCTGGCAGAACGAAACCGACGGCGACGGCTATGAGCGATAGGGCGGGGAATTTCATCACCGCCAAGACGCTCGCAATGCCCCGCTGGTTACGCGAGGTCCCTCCGTACAAAAAAACGCGCCACCGGGAAAATCCGGCGGCGCGTTTCCAAAAGATGCGCGGCGCTTACAGCGTCTTGCAGAATTCCTCGAAGCGATCGAGGCCCTTCTTGATGACGTCGAGGCTCGTCGCGTAGCTGAGGCGCACGGTGCCGTCATTGCCAAAGGCCACGCCCGGCACCACGGCGACGTGGTGCTTGCTAAGCAGGCGGTCGGCAAAATTCGTCGAGCTGAGCCCCAGCTTGCCGATGTTCACGAGGACGTAGAAGGCGCCCTGCGGCTTCACCACGCTCACGCGAGCGATCGCGGCGAGTCGGTTCATCATGTAGTTGCGGCGCATGTCGAATTCCTCGCGCATGTCGGCCACGGGCTGCTGGTCGCCCTTGAGCGCGGCGAGCGCGCCTTTTTGGGCAAAGGAGCACGGGTTCGATGTGCTGTGGCTCTGGATGGCGTCGATCGCCTTCGCGATGGCCTCGGGCGCGCCGAGGTAGCCGAGTCGCCAGCCCGTCATCGAGTAGGCTTTTGAAAATCCATTCACCGTGATCGTGAGATCGTACACCTGCTGGGAAAGCGACGCGGTGCTGATGTGCTGCGCGCCGTCGTAGGTGAGCTTCTCGTAGATTTCATCGGAAAGGATGAAGATGTCTTCATCCACGCAGACTTCGGTGATCGCTGCGAGTTCCTCGCGCGTATAGACGGCGCCGGTCGGATTGCCGGGCGAATTGATGATGACCATTTTCGTGCGCGGCGTCATCGCGACCTGAAACTCGTCGGCGGTCATTTTCCAGCCGTTCGATTCTTTCGTCGGGACAAAAACCGGATCGGCTCCGGCGAGGCGCACCATCTCGGGATAGCTCAGCCAGTAAGGCGCGGGGATGATGACTTCGTCGCCCGGCTGGCAGGTCGCGAGGATCGCGTTGTAGCAGGAATGTTTCGCGCCGCAGCTGACGATGATTTGCGATGGCTTGTAGCTGAGCTGGTTGTCGGCGGCGAATTTCTCGGAGATCGCCTGGCGAAGTTCGGGGATGCCGGAACTGGGTGTGTATTTGGTAAAGCCGGTTTCGATTGCGGCTTGAGCGGCAGCCTTGATGTGATCGGGCGTGTCGAAGTC
>JANOBH010000556.1:0-22282 GCA_031411535.1 Chthoniobacter sp.
CGCTGGGCGATCTTCTGTGTCTGATCGGCGGTCGAAAGCAGCAGCCCGAGGATCAGCGCGATCAGCGCCGTGGAGAGGAGCAGCTCGATGAGCGTGAAGGCCGCGCGGCGGGACGGGTCTGCTTTCATGAGGGCGTCGGCAGCGCGTCCATTTTTGTCAGCAGAAACGACCGCACCCGGAGCCCCGCGACCGACTTCGAGGTGCGCGCCTTGCCGATGTCTGTGATCGACTTGAACTCGGCGAATCCCGGCGACGCCACGTTCGCCACGACGACGAGCATGGTTTTCGCGCTCGTCGTTGGAGTGTCGGAATTTGGCACGCGGGCGTCCTCGAAAAAGACCCGCACCATGTAGAGCTGCCGGGCTGTGTCCGCCGTCGCGTTTCCCTCGTCGTCATAGGACAGCGAGGCTTGGGCGAGCGCGTCGAGATTGCGAAAATGCGCCGCCTGCGCACGACTGAGCACGTCCTGGACGATCCGCCCTTCATTGCCCGTATCCATCGCCGCGCGGTACGTCTGCATCCCCGCCGGAAAAAGTCCGAAAATGGCCACGTAGGCGAAGCTGATGATGCCGAGCGCCAGCACGACTTCGATCAGGCTGAACGCAGACGCACGGAAACGGCCGGAAAGCCGTTTAGGGACTGGGGGTGAGTCCATACTGTGCATGCCATGTGCATACACAGCATGTCGGCGAAGGTGTCAACGGTTTGTTCCCCGACGGCTGGTTTCGCCGTTACATCCCCGGCGGGTGCCGCGCCACGAAGCCCCTGGGCCCCCGGTCGTTGCGCCGCCAGCGCGGGCCCTCGTCGCGCCCGCTGGCACCCGTGGTGTCCAGGCGGACGCCGCAGACGATGGCAAAGGTGTGCCCGTCGCGAGCGTAGATCGTGATCCAGCGGCCGGGGCCGGGCTCACCGTAGTTCTTCAAGCCACCCGACGTCGTCGGCTGATCCAGCACGCCGGCGTGGTGCAGGAGAAAGGAGATGGATCCCGAGCAATCGTAACCGCGTTCGTAAAACGTGCCGTGTCCCCCGCCCCAGACGTAGGGCCGCCCGACGAGATAGTTGCACGCCCAGATCGCCTTTTTCACCGCGAGGGGCGCATCAGCGGGCGCCGCGCACTTGCCCCAGCTCACGACCGCCTTGTATCCCGCCACCACCGGCCCGGTCTGCGGCGGACGCTCGACGGCCGCGAGGGCGGAACCCGCCAGAATCATCCACACCAGGAAAAGCCGCCGAGCGACGGGCGTCGGCGGCATCATGCGCGGGGGAAAATGCGGCGGTTCATAGGGGGTGCGCGCACGTCTAGACGCGGCGCGCATTTTCGCAATGGAAAAGCCGCCCGGTTCCCGAAATGATGCGCGCACTCCCGATGAGCGACCTCTTCATCCCGCCCTGCGCGACCTTCTTTGACCTGCGCGCCGGCGACTGCCTCGCCGGCATGGCCGCGCTCCCGGCGGAGTCCGTGGATCTCGTCCTCACTTCGCCGCCCTACAATCTCGACATCGCCTACGCCTCCTACCGCGACGACGCCCCGCGCAAGGAATACCTCGACTGGTGCTTCCGCTGGGCCGCCGAGGTCAGGCGCGTGCTGAAACCCGCCGGCTCCTTTTTCCTCAATGTCGGCGCTGCGCCCGCCAACCCGCTCCTGCCGCACGAGATCGTGCTCAAGCTCCAGCCGCTTTTCCGCCTCCAAAACACGATCCACTGGATCAAATCCATCACCGTCCAGCCGCGCCGCGCGGCGGAGCTGAGCGTGGGACATTTCAAGCCAATCAACTCAAAGCGCTACCTCACCGACTGCCACGAATACGTCTTTCACCTGACCAAGACCGGCGACGTGCCTCTCGACCGCCTCGGCGTCGGCGTCGAGTACGCGGACAAGAGCAACATCGCCCGCTGGGCGCACACACGCGGCGAGGCGCGCGACCGCCGCTGCCGCGGGAACAACTGGTTCATCCCCTACGAGACGATCAAGAGCCGCAGCGGCGACCGCCCGCATCCTGCCACCTTCCCCACGCAGCTCGCCGAGTGGTGCATCCGACTCCACGGCGCGCGTCCCGACCTCGTCATGCTCGATCCCTTTCTCGGAATCGGCCACAGCGCCACCGCTGCGGCAAAGTGCGGAGTGGAGAAATTCATCGGCTTTGAAATCGACGCCGGCTATCTGGCGGAGGCAAAAGTACGAAATCCGAATGTCGAAATCCGAAACAACGCGGCGAATGACTGAAATATCTCCAAGGATGTGCCGCGGCACAAAGAAGGCGTGTCATCCTGAGTGGAGTTCCATTCAGCTTTGGGAATGGAACGGAGTCGAAGGACCCCGGCGAATCCGTGCGATCCTGCCCCTGCATCCGCGGGGTCCTTCGACTGCGCTGCGCCCGCCTTCCCGCCTTCGCTCCGCTCAGGATGACACGCCGTTTTTGAGTTCGGTCCCTGCCTCGATCCCGCCCGCCAAACCCTCGGGCAGGATCGCCGTTTCTCCGATTTCAAAACCTTCGGATTTGTTTCGGATTTCGACATTCGGATTTCGATTTTCCCCCTAATGCTCCCCTTCATCCTCCGCCGCTTCGCCGCCATGTTTGTGGTGCTCTTCTGCGTCGTCACGATCACCTTTTTCCTCGTGAAGCTGATGCCCGGCAGCCCCTTCACCAGCGAGCGGAACATCCCCGACAGCATCAAGCAGCAGCTCCTCGCGCGCTTCAATCTCGGCGGGTCGAACTGGGAGCAGTACACCACCTACCTCGGCCTCCGGCGCAATGTCTCCGGCGAATACAGCGGCCTGCTCCAGGGTGACCTCCAGCTTTCCACGAAATACCGCGACCGCTCCGTGGCCGAACTGCTCAGCGACAGCCTGCCGGTCTCCGCCACGCTCGGACTCGCCGCCTTTCTCATCGCCACCACCGGCGGCGTCTGGCTCGGCTCGATCGCCGCCGTCCGGCACCACACGCCCACCGATACCGGCGCCATGCTCGCCGCGCTTTTTCTCATCAGCATCCCGAACTTCGTCATCGGCCCCGTGCTGGTGCTCGTCTTCGCGATCAAGCTCCAGGCGCTCCCGGTCGGCGGCTGGGGAAGCTGGACGAGCATCATCCTCCCCGCGATCACGCTCGCCGGCCCGTATGTCGCCTACATCGCCCGGCTCATGCGCACGAGCATGCTGGAGGTGCTCGGGCAGGACTACATCCGCACCGCGCGGGCCAAAGGCCTCAGCGACGGTCGCGTCATCTACAAGCACGCGCTGAAAGTCGCGCTCCTCCCGGTGGTCAGCTACCTCGGCCCGCTCGCCGCCCATCTCCTCACCGGCTCGCTCGTCATCGAGACGCTTTTCAATCTCCCCGGCGCCGGCCCCTTCTTCATCAATTCCATCCTGAACTCCGACATCTTCCTCCTCGAAGGCGTCGTCATCATCTACTGCGGCCTCCTCGTCGCGCTGAACCTCGCCGTCGATATCGCCTACACCTTCCTCGACCGCCGCATCGTGCTGGGATGAAAATTCGTAATCCGAATATCGAAATCCGAAACAATGTTCAAATGACGGTAATTCGTAAAACGACCGGCGTACAATCCGGCGCGCACTTGGTTTTCCCCATTTCCATTCCTTCGGATTTATTTCGGATTTCGGATTTCGGATTTTTCCACCCCGATGACCGCCGCCCCTCCTCCCGGCGCGTGGTCGCGCTTGCGGAAAAACCCCGTCGCCCTCGCCTCGATGGCTCTCCTCGCCATCATCGTCGCCTTCGCATTTCTTGGCCCGCTCGTCTTTCACGCCGACCCGCACGCCACGTCGAAGGACCAGTTCGTCCCGCCCAGCGCCGCGCATCCCTTTGGCACCGACAATAACGGCCGCGACGTCCTCGCCCGCGTCATGGAAGGCGCGCGCATTTCCCTCATCGTCGGAATGTGCGGCGCGTTCATCAGCCTTGTCATCGGCACCAGCTACGGCCTCGTCTCCGGCTACGCCGGCGGGCGCACGGACGCCCTGATGATGCGCTTCGTGGAGATCCTCTACTCCATCCCGCGGCTCATCATCATCATCCTCGCCACCGCCGCCTTCGATCACTCCTTCAAGGACTGGCTCAACGCCGGCGGCCACAACCTCGTCGTTAGATTCTCGGGCTCCGAATTGTTCACCGTCTATATCGGCGATTTCCGCTTCCTCGTCGGCTACTCGAAAATCATCATCCTCATCATCGCCCTCGGCCTCATCGAGTGGCTCACCATGGCCCGCATCGTCCGCGGCCAGGTGCTCGCCTTGAAAAACCTCCAGTTCATCTCCGCCGCGCGCGCCCTCGGACAGAGCCACATCCGCATCATCCTGCGCCACCTGCTGCCAAATCTCACCGGCATCGTCATCATCTACCTCACCCTCACCATCCCCGCCGTCATCCTCGACGAGAGTTTCCTCAGCTTCCTCGGCCTCGGCATCCAGGCCCCGCAGGCGAGCTGGGGCTCCCTCCTCAGCGAAGGCGCGCAGGTCATCAACCCCGTGAAAAGCTACTGGTGGCTCCTGCTCTTCCCCGCCGCCGTCATGTCGGTGACACTCCTCGCGCTGAATTTTCTTGGCGACGCCCTCCGCGACGCCCTCGACCCGCGCGCCCAGAGGTAGAAAACCGGGAGATTTTGGCCTCCACCTCGAACTGTCCATTAGCGGAAAGCACTGCCCTGTATCTGGCAGGCAGCGAACCCGCCTGCATGTTCGCGCCATGCAAAACGAACTCTTCCTCGTCTTCCGCGTGGTCTGCGCCATCGCCTTCCTCGGGTTGCTCGGTCTCGGAGCCTGGATGGCATGGAATTACCAGCGGCTTTTTGGCGTCGATCCCGCGATGCCGAGCGAAAACGCGAGTTCCCGCGCCTACAGCCAGGTGCAGATCTTCACCGTCTGGGCGCACGCACTCGTGGCCACGGCGGCCTTCGCCCTCTGCCTGCACTGAGGGAAAAAAGCAAAACGCCCCGGCCTTTCGACCGGGGCGTTTGCGTTATTTATTGGATCCTACAGGAAACGCTTAGTAGCGCTTCTGGTAGCCGCCGCGTTCGCCGCCGCCGCCACCGCCGAAGGACTTGCGAGGGCCGCCGCCGCCGCCCGGAGGACGGTCTTCGCGCGGACGCGCTTCGTTGACGGTAAGCGGACGGTTCTGGAAGTTCTGGCCGTGGAACTGCGAGATGGCCTTCTGAGCCTCCTCGGCGTTCGACATGGTCACGAAGGCGAAGCCGCGGGACTTGCCGGTGAATTTATCCTGCATGAGGGCGGCTTCCGTGACGGTGCCGACCTGGGCGAAGTGGTCCTGAAGATCCATTTCGGTGGTGTCGAAGGAAAGATTCCCGACGTAGAGTTTAGTGGACATGATGTTGTTGTTTCTAACTTGCAACTGCGGAGCTAACGACGGCGGTTTCCGAGAATCGGATCTCAAACTGCCACTGAAGTGTCCGCGAAAATGAATCCACGATAACGAAACAACTAGCAATCTCCCTACCCTTATGGGCTCTAACGGTGCGGGCGGAAGAGACACGGCATGCGCGGGAACCGCAAGGGTTATTTTCTCCAAGGGGAAATCCGAATGTCGAAATCCGAAATCCGAGACAAATCCGAATGAGTGGAAATATGGAAAGCCGACGAAGGCGCGCCTCCTCGTTTTCGTGCCTTCACCCTTTTGGGATTTGCTTCGGATTTCGATATTCGGATTTCGAATTTTTCCACATCGTGCTTCCCAAGCCGCGCGCGCGGGCTTTAGAAAAACACGCCTCTCCTCATGTCTGAACCCACTGTCGCAGTCCTCGGCGCCTCCCAAGACCGGCGCAAATTCGGGAACAAGGCGGTGCGCGCATATCGCGAATGCGGGATGACGGTGCTGCCCGTGAATCCGCGCGAGGCAACCATCGAGGGGCTGACAACGTATCCGAATCTCGACGCCATCACCGAGCCACTCGACTACGTGAGCCTGTATCTCCCACCCGCCGTCGGACTCCAGCTCCTGCCCGCCATCGCCGCCAAAAAGCCCCGCGAAGTCTGGCTGAACCCCGGCTCGGAAAGCGATGATCTGCTAGACGCCGCGGCGGATCTCCATCTCCGCGTCGTCGTCGGCTGCTCCATCGTGGCGCTCGGAGTCAGCCCGGCGGAGTTTCCTGACGCCTGACCTTTTTTCTCAAACCGTGAATCCCATCTCCTCGTATCTCTCCTCCTCCATCGGTCGAAAATGGATCGTCGCACTGACGGGCCTGGCGCTCTTCGGCTTTGTCGTCGCCCACATGGTCGGCAACCTGCAGATCTTCCTCGGCCAGGAATCCATCAACCGCTACGGCGCGTTTCTGCAAAGCACCGGAGAACTGCTCTGGGTCGCCCGCATCGGCCTGCTCGTGATGCTTGTGGCGCACATCTTCTACACCATCCAGCTCCGCATCGAGAACCACGCCGCCCGCCCAAAAAGCTATGCCGTGACGACCCGGCGCGCGGCGACATTCCCGGCGCGAATGATGGCGTTGAGCGGGCTCATGGTGCTGGCCTTCATCATCTATCACCTGCTGCATTTCACCGCGCAGACCATCGACCCGAGCTTCGCGACGCTGCACGACGCCAAGGGCCGGCACGACGTTTACCGCATGATGATCCTCGGTTTCCAAAGCAAGGCGGCGTCGGCCTTCTACCTCGTGGGCGTCGGGCTGCTGGCGATGCACCTGAACCACGGCATCGGCAGCCTTTTTCAAACCCTCGGCCTCAATAGCGCGAAGCTGCGCGCGCTGTGGGAGAAAGGCGGCGCGGCCCTCTCCTGGCTTGTCTTCCTCGGCTATGCCTCCATCCCTGTCGCAGTCCTTACCGGAGTCGTGAAATAATGAGCGTCGTTCTTGATTCGAAAATCCCGGCGGGTCCGCTCGCAGAGAAATGGAGCAACCACAAGTTTGCGTCGAAGCTCATCAACCCTGCGAACCGGCGCAAATACGAGATCATCGTGGTCGGCAGCGGACTGGCCGGCGCGAGCGCGGCGGCCTCGCTCGGCGAGATGGGCTACAAGGTGAAGTGCTTCTGCTACCAGGATTCCCCGCGGCGTGCCCACTCGATCGCCGCGCAGGGCGGTATCAATGCGGCGAAGAACTACCAGAACGACGGCGACTCGGTGCAGCGGCTCTTTTACGACACGATCAAGGGCGGCGACTTCCGCTCCCGCGAGGCGAATGTGCACCGGCTGGCGGAAGTCAGCTCCGCGATCATCGACCAATGCGTCGCGCAGGGCGTGCCCTTCGCCCGCGAATACGGCGGGCTGCTGGCAAACCGCAGCTTCGGCGGCGCGCAGGTTTCGCGCACTTTCTACGCCCGCGGGCAGACCGGGCAGCAGCTCCTGCTCGGCGCCTATTCGGCGCTAAACCGGCAGATCGCGGAGAAGTCCGTCGAGATGTTTCCCCGCACCGAGATGCTCGATGTGGTGATCGTGGACGGGCACGCGAAAGGGATCGTCGTCCGCGACATGGTGACCGGCGCGATCACCTCCCACGCAGCCGACGCCGTGCTCCTCTGCACCGGCGGCTACGGGAATGTCTTCTACCTCTCGACCAACGCGAAAGGCTGCAACGTCACCGCCGCGTGGCGCGCCTACAAGCGCGGGGCACTCTTTGCGAATCCCTGCTACACGCAGATCCATCCGACGTGCATCCCCGTCGCCGGGGACTACCAGAGCAAGCTCACACTCATGTCGGAATCGCTCCGCAACGACGGGCGCGTCTGGGTTCCAAAGAAGAAAGGCGACAACCGCAAGCCGCATGAAATCCCCGAGGCTGAGCGCGACTACTACCTCGAGCGGAAGTATCCGAGCTTTGGCAATCTCGCCCCGCGCGACATCTCCTCGCGCTCCGCGAAAGAGGCGTGCGACGACGGGCGCGGCGTCGGCCCCGGCGGGCTCGGCGTGTATCTGGACTTCGCGGACGCCATCAAACGCCTCGGAGAGCCCACGGTGCGCGAGCGCTACGGCAACCTCTTTGAAATCTACCAGCAGATCACCAACGAGAACGCCTACCAGGTGCCGATGCGCATCTACCCGGCGGTGCATTACACGATGGGCGGGCTGTGGGTGGACTACGACCTGATGTCGAACGTCCCCGGACTCTTCGTGCTCGGCGAGGCGAACTTCTCCGACCACGGCGCGAACCGCCTCGGCGCCAGCGCGCTCATGCAGGGCCTGGCCGACGGCTACTTCGTCCTGCCGTACACCATCGGCAATTACCTCGCCCCGCAGATCGGCAAACGCCCGACCACGGATCGCGAGGAATTCAAGAAGACCGAGGCCTCCGTCCGCGCGCAGACGCAGCGCATGCTCGGCATCAAAGGCAAGCGCACCGTCGATCATTTCCACCGCGAACTGGGCCGCATCATGTGGGACTACTGCGGCATGGCCCGCACCGAGCGCAGCCTCCAGCGCGCGCTCGCTCAGATCCCGCCGCTGCGGGAGGAGTTTTGGAAAAACGTGAACGTCCCCGGCGAGGGCGAGGCGCTCAACGTGGCGCTGGAGAAAGCCGGCCGCGTCGCCGACTTTCTCGAATTCGGCGAGCTGCTCTGCCTCGACGCCTTTGAGCGCCGCGAGAGCTGCGGCGGCCATTTCCGCGAGGAATTCCAGTACCCCGACGGCGAGGCGAAACGCGACGACGCCAACTTCCAGCATGTCGCCGCGTGGGAATTCACCGGCGAAAACTCCAAGCCCACCCGCCACGTCGAACCGCTCGTCTTCGAGGGAGTCCACCCGAGCGTGCGCAGCTACAAATAGCCCATGAATCTGCACCTCAAAGTCTGGCGTCAGAAGGACGCGAAAAGCTCCGGCCAGCTCACCGACATCGAAGCCCGCGACATTCCCGAGGACGCCTCATTCCTCGAGATGCTCGACATCGTGAATGAGGACCTGAGCGGCAAGGGCGAGGAGCCCATCGCCTTTGACCACGACTGCCGCGAAGGCATCTGCGGGACATGCTCGCTCTCGATCAATGGCGTGCCGCACGGTCCGAGCGAGACTACGACCTGCCAGCTCTACATGCGGAAGTTCAAGGACGGCGCGACCATCTTCGTCGAGCCGTTTCTCGCGAAATCCTTCCCCGTCGTCCGCGACCTGATCGTGGACCGCAGCGCCTTTGAGCGCATCCAGCAGGCGGGCGGCTTCATCACTGCGCGGGCCGGCTCCGCGCCCGATGGAAATGCCATCCCGGTGCCGAAAGTCGCCGCCGACGCGGCGATGGAGGCGGCGGCCTGCATCGGCTGCGGCGCATGCGTGGCCGCGTGCCCGAATGCGAGCGCGATGCTTTTCGTGGGCGCGAAGATTTCCCACCTCGCGCTACTCCCGCAGGGCCAGGCCGAGCGCACCTCGCGCGCCTTGAAAATGGTGCGCACAATGGACGAGGAGGGCTTTGGCAACTGCTCGAACTACCTCGAATGCGAGGCGGTGTGCCCCGCAGACATCCCGGCATCGGTCATCGCGCGGCTCAACCGCGAATACACCGGCGCGGCGGTGAAGGACGGCGTGAGCTAGTTGTAGCGGACAGGCTTTTCGTCGCCAGGCAGCATCGGCTGCCAGGAGCGGATGATATGGAAACTGCGCGCGGCGGCTTCCGCGAAATTGCGCTCCGCGGCGAGCGTGACGAGGACGATTTGCTCGTCGGCATTCAGACTGAGAAAGGTGACCTGCCCGACCATCGGCACGGTTCCGTTGACGAACGTGTAGCCGAAGCGAAAGCTCCTCCACCGGTTGATCGTCAGCGGATTCTCCAGTTCCTCGATCACCTTCACCTCCGTCACGCTCGGCGGGAGCAGCCTGCGCGCGGCCTCGCGATAGCGCGCCAGTGCGATGCCGGTGAAGACCTGGTCGGCGGTCAGCGGCGACCGTTTCACCAGGAAGCTCGCCTCCGGGAATTTGGGGAACCGGAAGACCGCGCCTCCGCCGCCCGCGGCAACCACCGTTTCCCGGTCGAGGGTGATGCCTATCTTCTTTTCTCCGTCGGTGAAATAGAGCCGGTGGCTGGCCTCACCTTCCTCAAAGTTGTCGATGTAGCGCGGTGTGAGATCGACCGCGGAGAGCGGCAGGCCGCACGCGAGGGTGGCGAGGGCGAAGAGAGAGACGGTCCTTTTTTTCATGTGAGCAGGCGTCAGTATTTGGCCCATGTCCCGCGGCTCCATGTCGTGCCGTCGAGGCTGCCGGGCGGCGGCGTATTGCGGAAGCTGGAGTCGAAGTTCCAGCGGCGGAGCGGCGGGCGGTAGATGACGCCGGTGTCCCACTGGCCGGTAAAGCGCTTGCTTTGGTAAAGCGCGACCATCGAGCCGTAGTACGTGCAGTAGCGCGTGTCCCAGCTTTCCAGAAAGCGCGGGAAATTGTTAGCGCCGCCGCTGTAGCCATACTGCGCGCCGACCGCGGGCTGGTAGCCGGAGGGGATGAAGCCGGAGACGATGGCGGTGTTGTAGGTCGTGTTGGTGGCGGTGCGCGCCGTGAGATCCAGCGAGGAATTGGCGTCCTGCCAGTTGTTTGAGAGGAGCATCACGGCGTCGCTGATGACGGAGGAGGGCTTGCTGGTGTAGCCGGGCACGACCGGGCTGGCGGTGTTGTCGGCATTGCCGAGGCCGTTCGCGGGGACAGCCGTGGAGTTCGTGCCCACGGTGCCCGTGTTGTAGTCGCCCTGGATGTAGATGGGGTTTTCGCTCGCGACGGTGAGCCCGCCATCCGGCAGCGTGCCGCCATTGATGAGGCGCACCACCGTGGGGTTCGGCGTCGCGCCGCCGACCGGGGTGGTGTCGTTGATATAGAGCACGTTGTTAAAGCCGGTGACGCCGCCGGTGGTCAGCGCGTCGCCGAGGCTCCCGACATCGATCGAGGTCACGTCCACGCTCTTCCCCTCGCGCTGATCGTAGATCGTGGTCTTTGCGGTGAGCGAACCGGCGATCAGCGTCTGCTGGGCGGCGCTCAGCGTCACCCCGTTCTGGCCGGTGACGGTGATCGCGCCGTTGTTGATATTCACGCGGATGCCCGCCTTGTTGTACATGCGCCGCTCGGCGAATTCCTGCGGGTCGGGGTAGCCCGCGTTTGGCGGCTCGATGATTTCGTGGATGCCGTCGTTGTTCGGGTTTGCATCCGTCGTGTCGATGACCGCAGCCGGCTCGTCGCCGAGAGGCTCCATGCGCGGGACTTGGTGGAGCTGCGCGCTTTGGCCCTGCGGAAAGGTGGGCGGCAGCGTGGAGTTCGCGACCCATCCGCTCCAGGTATCCGCAAACGGAGGATCGCTGCTGTCCGTGTAGGCGGTGACGTAGGAGACCTGATCCTCGAGGGTGAGCGTGCCCACGCTGCTGCTGCTCAGGTAGGCCGTGCCATTCGTGTGGACGAGACCGCTCACCGTCATGTCGGTGGGGCGGTAAAACTCGATGTCGTCCTCGAAGAAAAACATGGATTGGAAGAGCGGCACCTCGGAGTACTGAAACTGCCGCTGCACTCCCGCGCGAAAGCTGTAGCCGCCCGCCGGCTGCTGCATTTTGGCCCGCGCACGGTAGATGTAGCTCAGGCCCGCCCAGCCGGGGTAGGACGCGAGGCTGACCTTCACCGCCGTCGGAGCCGCCCCCGGAGCGCCGTATTCATCGAGGCCGTCGATCTTCAGCGGGCCGTCTTCGGCCACGGAGGCATACTCGAAACCGGGGATCGCCGGCGCGCCCAGGCTGGCATTGGCCTCGGCCGTGGTGATGGCGCGGTTTTGCGCGGCGATCCGCGTTTTCCAGATGCCAAAAGCGTACTCCACCGCACCCTCCGCGGCCGCCTGCGCCGCCGCATAATCGCGGCTGCGGGCACTCATGCGCGCGGTATTGCCGGTGACGCTCATCGCCGAAAGGACAAACGCTGAGATGACCACGACCATGATGAGCGTGACGACGAGGATGTTTCCGCCTGGGTGCTGGTTTCGCTTCATTCCGCGTCAGGGGCTCAGTTTCCGGGCGATCAGGCAGTCCACGCGGGCAAAGGTGTTGAACTCATCCACCTGCCGGCCCTGGAGTCGCCGGTCGAAATTGCTCGCGCGCACCCGGAGCGAGAGGCCCACAAAGGTTCGCCCCTCCTTCGCTATCAGGGAGAATGGCGTCGCGTCCGCCGCCAGCATGCCGATCTGGTCGCTCAGCACCACATACTGCGCCGGATCGCTGAGATTTGTGGTGGCGTCAAACAGCGGATAGAACCGCAGTTCCCGCCTGCCGCCCGCCGGGACAGCGATCAGCGCCGCGGGCCGGACGAGGCGCGCCGTGAGGACCGCCGAGGCGGAGGGCGTGACCAGCGTCCCGAGAGCGGCGCTGAGCGTTGCGGTCACCGACTGGTGCTGCAATCCGTCCGGCGCACCGGCGGCGGAGGAGGCCACCCGCGGGCGCAGCGAGACATCGGTGTTATTGATCCGCAGGATGTCCCCCTGCTGCGGGAGCGGCGGCGAGGCAAAGGGACTCGTCGAGCGCACGATCGTCACCGCCGTGGTGCTCGCCGGAAGCCCGGTCGGCGGCGCCTGGACCACATACGGCGCGCCGAGAAAGCTGTCGAAGCTCACGCCCGCCGCCGGGCCGGCCGTGGGATTGCCGGTGGCGTCGATCAGCACCGGCAGCGTGTCCGCCTGCTGCAGGATATGCTCCATCCGGTCGAGAGAGCCACGCATCGCCGTGTTCGTCATGTTCACGGAGAGATTCCGCGCGGAGAGCATCATGCCCGTATTGACCACGGAAAAGACCCCGACCCCGACCACACCCGCCGCCGCCGCGCCGATGAGCATCTCGACAAGCGTGAATCCACGGGATCCGTTTTTAGGCGCTCGCATTTTCATCTCAATCCACGGACCTCAGGACGGTCATCTCGTAGCCGTACGGGTGGCTCAGAAATGTGTAGGCGATGCGAAACGTCACCCGCCGGATGTCCGCACCGTCGCCATTCGGCTCGGCCAGCACGATGCGCGTCAGCGTCCCGCGCACCACCGCATCCGTGCCCGCGCGGGTAAGGGCGATGTCCACGAGATTGTCGCCCTGGCCGTCGTCGTCATACACCGCGCCCGCGCCGGAAGTCAGGGCGAGGATCGGCGGTTCGAGTGCGCTGCTGAAAGGCACGCAGAGCGCGGCGTCGATATTGCGCTGCACGGCCGCCCGCGCGTTCGTAAAAAGGCGCATGGAGGACGCCTTGCGGTTGACCATGACCAGCGCCTGCACACCGCCGACGCCGCACATGACGATCACCCCCGTCGCGACCATGACCTGCACGAGTGAAAATGCCGCGGCGAGCCGCCGCCGGGCGCTCCGCCTTTCGAAAAAGGAACGCGCCCCCCGCGTGCGGTCTTCCGCAACAGTCCTAAAGTCGGTGGCGATGGGTCGCATGCCTGTCTCTTTCAGCAACAGGCGTGCCGGGGGCGGGCGGCGGCGCTGGAAAGCCAGCTTTAAGCGGGAATTACAAAGTCACCCTGACGCATCCGAAAGCTGGCAGGCAAGCTGCTTTCAGGGGAGTCATGGATCCAGCCATTCCAGCTCAGTTCCCCCGCCGACGAGGGGCTGGCGTCCGCGCATTCACGCTCATCGAGGTGCTTATCGCCGGAGCGCTGCTCGCTTTGTTCATCGCCGGCTCGGTGATCGCAATGACCCAGCTCAATCGCTGGGCGACTTCCGCCCGGTTGCGGAGCATCGGCCTGGCTGTGGCACAGCAGCGGGTGGATCAAATCGTGACGTCGCCATGGCTGGCCGGGGTCCCTCGGCCAGCGATCCTGACTGCGGGCACGACGACTGAGAACAACGTGCCGCTGAACAATGACGGCTACAACGCGAGCACCTCCCTGATCAGCCCTTATACGAACCTGGATTCCCAGGTTTTGTGCACCCGGACCACAGTGATCACAGACCTGACTGCCAGCACCATGCGGGCGGTGGTGACCGTGAGTTTCACTTACCGCAACCGGCCCGCCACCATCACGCTCAACACCTTGCGGACGACCGACACCTTCTAGCCCGCTCTGCCATGAAAACTTCCACCCGTACCGGCTTCACCATCGTCGAACTGCTCGTGGCGGCTGCCGTCTTTGCCGGCGTGACCGTGGCGCTGATGACCTTCACCCAGACCGCGGTGCGGCTCATCGCACGGAATTTCTCCGTCAACCACAGCCACGAGGCGGTGCGCACCTCGGATTTGCAATTGCTGCGCGACCTTCATCTTTCAGCGTCGGCATTCCGGCTGATGAGTTTCAACGGCACGACCTACACCGATCTGTCGCCGGCAGTGACGACCGATGTGGATCCGCTCACGCAGAAGCTCATCAGTCAGAGGGGAAACGGCGTGCGCTACCGGCGGCTGGCCGGCGGCCCCTACAAGATCACCGCGAACACAACCACCAGCTCCACCAACATCACTTTGGATTTCGGGGTCGGCGCCACCCTCCCCTACGTCCCCCAGGTCGGGGACAAGGTGGTGCTGCCGCTGATTGCCAAGGAGTTTGGCATCACCGCCGTTCCCACCGCACCCACCATGGGAAGCAAGACCGGCGTGATCACCATCAGCGACGCGGGAGGCATCGGCTACGCGATCAACACCACCACCGCCGGCAACGTGACGACGGCGTATTTTTACCGCGAAGTGGCCTACACGGTCTATGGCGGAAATCTGCGCTACCACAGCAATTTCACGAGCTCGAACAAGGCGAACTTCGTCGTCCTGCGCGACAGGATCACCTCCACGCAGCCATTCGGGCTGCTGTACCCGACAAGCACGGCGCAGGTGGAGACCACCGCGCTCCGCATTTCCCTTGAGGCATACGATCCCAGCTACACCGGCCGGAAATTCAGCAATGGCACCGCCACTCTCCAGGCCGTCATTCCTCCGCTTACCAATCCCACACCCATCGGCTCGACCGACTACACTCCATGAAACACTCAGCCAGGAATCCATTCCGCAGTACCGCCGGCAGCGGGCTGCTGACCGTGATCTTCACGATGGCCGTCATCACCGCGCTCGTCACCGCCATCTACTCGGTGACCTCCACCCATGTGAATATCGCCCGGCGCGAAGCGAACCGATCCGCCGCAGTGACCTATGCCGACGGGGTCGTGGAGAGCCTCTTTGATCAATGGCGCACGGCGATGAGCACAGTGACCAATGCCACGGATCGTGCGAATGGCCTGAGCAACACGGCGCTGGCCGGCACGCTGGCCCTTCCTTCCAGCGCGACCCTGCCGCCGCCGTCTGGCGTCAGCATCCTGAGCTGGAGCGTCACCGCCCAGACGCCCCTGCTCGCCCCCACCACCGATGCCGGCGGCCGCCCGGCTCCCGAGAATGGAACCGCCTCCAGTCTGCGTGTGCGGATCTACTACCTGGCCACACTTACGGTGCAGTACTATGTCCCGTCGAACTATCGGACTGTGACCCTGCAGCGCGTCTTTGTCCGCTCGGGCCGGAACCTTTTCGACAACTTCTACTTCGGCACCCAGCCCAGCACGGAGTTTCATCCCGGCCCGCCGATGTATGTCAGCGGCTCCGCCTATATCGGCGGCGACCTCTACACCGCGAACGACTCGCTCCATTTCACCCAGGATGTCACCTATCTCGGCACCCAAACGCTCGACTACCATCCTCTCGACTCCCGCCGGGGCAGCACCGCACCGACGATCCAAAACGGCGGGCTCGGTGACAACTGGGACCTCAACAACCCGCCGCAGTATGGAACGCAGCAAAAGCTCTTCGACACTCCGGTCGTCAGCCTCGACGGCAATTTCCTGGATCACCCGAACAGCAACGACACCGACTCGGATGGGAACAATAACAACGACGGCTACCACGAGATGATCGAGGAGCAGAAGACGGTCGCCGCTGCCAACCCCGATCCCCTGCAACTCGACTCCGCGACCAGTGAACGCCTCCCAAAAAACGCCGACTACCGCATCTACGTGGATGCCGGCAATACCGTGAACATCTACAAGGGCGCATCCACGTCCGCGCTTGGCACGACGAGTTCCGAATACCTCGCAATCAAAGGTGCGCTGACCACCAATACCGCGCTCAAGGACGTCCGCGAAGGTGACAACGTCCGTGTCGTAACCGTGGACGTGGGCTTGGTGCGCACGGCTTACAATGGCTCCACGATCACGGACAACGTAGGCGGCGGCGACGGACTCCTCTTCTACGTGAGCGACACCAGCGTCGGCACGAGCGCGAGCACAAAGATCGTCAACTCCTCCACCGGATCGAACACCACGGTCACGAGCACCAAGCAGCGCGGCGTAAAGCTCGTCAATGGTGCCCAACTCCCCGGCGCCGGGAGCACAGGCATTGCAAAGGGCTTCTCCCTCGTCAGCCCGAACACGGTCTATATCCAGGGCGACTACAACACCGGTACCACCAGCACGAGCATGCCGCCATCGAACACGGCGACCTCTTACACGCCTCCCATGGATAATCCCAATCCGTACGTGACCGGCTACGATCGGGTGCCCGCTGCCGTCGTCGGCGATGCGGTGAACCTCCTCTCCAACGCATGGAACGATGCCAACTCGACCGGCGGCACATCCAGTCGCGTCGCGACCAACACCACCGTCAATACCGCCATCGTGGCCGGCAATGTCCCCACGAGCAGCAGTTCCTACAGCGGCGGGATCGAGAATTTCGTCCGCTTCCATGAAGACTGGAGCAACCGCTACCTGAGCATCTACGGATCTCTCGCCCTGCTTTACGACAGCACGCAGGCGAAAGGTCTCTGGAGTTCCGCCAGCTACGGCGCCCCAAACCGCCGCTGGTATTATGACCCTCTGCTGCGCGACAAAAACCCGCCCGGCTTCCGCGTAGCGCGCACCTACGAACGCGGCCAGTGGCTGCAACGCTGACCATGAAACGCACCGGCCTCCTTCTCCTCCTCGCCCTCGCGCCCCTCGCCGCAAAGGCCCTCGATCTCACTCCCGAGCCCACTTTCCGCGACCTGGAGGGCGTAAAGATCCCCATCCTCCGTTTCTCCGATGATGGCAAAAAAATCTCCCTGCAGCCGCCGGCCAGATGGCGGGTCAGCGGAGGCGGCGCCTCGCTGAGCCTTCTCCCACCCGAGACGCAGGACGCCGGCTTGCTGCTCCGGATCCTTGCCCTCACACCGCGCGCTCCGGAAGTGACCGAAGACCTCGACAAGTGGTGCAGGGCTCAGCTCCCCAAGGACGCCTCCGAGCCGAAACTCGAAAGCGAAGTCGAAAACGGTTTCACGCTCGGTCCGCTTGGAAGCCGGGAGTTCACCTACTCCTATGCCGCGCAGGGCCGCAGGTTCACCACATCCGTCGCCGTGGTGGATTGGAACGAGCGCCAGCGCCTGGCGGTCATCGTCACCGCCCGCGCCGCCGATTTCGCAGCCACGCACGACGCTGCGATCCGCAGCATGTTCACCTGGACGCAGGATTGACCCTGCGCGGCTAAATCGCCGCCGCGATCGCCTCGCCCATCTCGCGCGTGCCCACGCGCCGCGTGCCTTCGCTGAAAATGTCGCCCGTACGCAGGCCGTCGTCGATCACCTGGCGCACCGCCCTTTCGATCGCCTCCGCCGCCGCGGGCTCGCCGAGCGAGTAGCGCAGCATCATCGCCGCCGAGAGGATCTGCGCGATCGGGTTCGCGATCCCCTTTCCCGCGATGTCGGGCGCAGTCCCGCCGCTCGGCTCGAAAAGGCCGAACCGCCCGAGCGGCGTCTCCTTCAGCCCGAGCGACGCGCTCGGCAGCATCCCCAGCGAGCCGGTGATCATCGCCATCTCGTCGCTCAGGATGTCGCCGAAGAGATTCTCCGCCAGCACCACGTCAAAGCCGCGCGGGTTCTTGATGAGCTGCATCGCCGCGTTGTCCACGTAGAGATGATTCAGCGTCACCTCGGGATACTGCGCCGCGATCTCCGTCACCGTCTTCCGCCACAGCACGCCGTTTTCCAGCACGTTCGCCTTGTCGATGGACGTCACCCGCTTTCCGCGCGTCATCGCCGCCTTGAAAGCAACGTGCGCGATCCGCTCGATCTCGCTCCTTTTGTAAACCATCGTGTCCACCGCCACCGGCTCGCCATCCACCTCGTGGATCCCCTTCGGCTGGCCGAAATAAAGCCCGCCCGTCAGCTCCCGCACGCACAGCACATCAAAGCCGCCCGCGATCAGCTCCTCCTTCACCGGCGAGGCGTGCGTCAGGTTTGGGAAACACACCGCCGGGCGCAGGTTCGCGAAGAGCCCGAAATGCTTCCGCAGCGGCAGCAGCGCCGCGCGCTCCGGCTGCCGGTTCGGCGGCAGCGACTCCCACTTTGGTCCACCGACTGAGCCGAAGAGAATTGCCTCCGCCTCGCCGCACACGCGCAGCGTCTCGGCGGGCAGCGCCTCGCCGTCCACGTCGATTGCGATCCCGCCCACGCGCGCCTCGGTGAGTTCAAAATGGAGCGCGAATTTCGACTCGACGACCGCGAGCACACGTCGCGCTTCCGCCATGACTTCGGGACCGATCCCGTCGCCGGGGAGGACTGCGATTTTGAAAGTTTTCATAGGAGCGCGGAGACTATTCCGCCCCGCCATTTTGCCAACCGGAAAGACGCGGCTGCCGCGCGCCCGGCTACTCCCACCGATCCGCGATTTCGCGCAGCTCCGCGACCGAGTTCTCCAGCCTCTTCAAATCCCGGCGGCGGCCTTTCGCTGGCTTCACCTCCAGCGAGCGCAGCAGCATCAGCATGTCGCGCAGATCATGCGTCCGGCTCGCCGGCAGCTTCTTTTTCGATGCAGCCTCGGCATTCACCAGCGTCTGGAGGTGCGTGATCTCGCCCTCGACCGCCGTGCCATAGGCGGCCAGCAGATCGCGGAAAGTCTTTCGCAGGAACGCGAGCTCCTCGGCAAGAACGGGAAGCGGCAGATCGGCGGCGGGTTTGGTCTTGGGCTCGGTTTTCACAGCGGGAAAGGGGGTTGTGTTTGGCGCGGGGAGCCCGGCCCGGTCAAGCGGACGATTGTGACGTTCCCGTGTCGGAACGTGTGAAACGCTTCGGATCTCGACCACGGATTTCACGGATGACACAGATTTTTTGGACGCCATCCGTGTCATCCGTGAAATCCGTGGTCAATAACCCGGCCAGTGCCAGCCCGATTTACCGTCTCGGCGCGGACCGCCGCCTCAGCCCAAGGACGGCAGCACCCAGCGCCGCGAGGGCGGCGGACGAAGGCTCGGGGACCACCGCTCCAAAGGCAAACGGCGGCGGCGTGGCGCCAAATGTCACGACTGCGCCTGCGCCGATATTCAGCGCCGCGAGCGTCTGGCTGCTGCCGAAATTGGTCGCGGCGTTCGCATTCACCGTCGCCGTGCCGGGAGTGAAAGTGCCGTCGATATTCGTGGTGCCGCCGGAAGTCGTGAGCGTGCCGTAATTCTGCACGCCGTTCAGGTCCAGCGTGCCGGCGCCGGTCTTCGTCACCGTCCCGCCCGCGCCGCTCACGGTGCCCAGCACGCTCAGCACCGCGCTGGCCGCTACGTCGAGCGTCGCACCGTTTGCGCCCACTGCCACGCTGCGGCCGACTGGAAGCACCACGCCCGCGGCCGTACTGCGCAGCGTGCCGCCATTGATCGCGACCACATTCTGGCCGGAGGCGTCACCGAGATTGTTTGCGGCGCTGATGCTCAGGACGCCTTCTTGGATGAGCGTGTTTCCGCCGTAGGTATTCGCGCCCGTCAGCTCCAGCAATCCGTTGCCGGTCTTGAGCAGATCGGTCTGCACGTTGCCGGAGATCACTCCGCTGATCCGCGCCGAGTCAGTCGAGACCGCCGTATTGTCGATCACGCGGAATTCGCGCGCATTGTAGTTCAGCGCGGGCGGCAGCGCGGGCGGCGTCACCACGGGCGTCGCCTGGGTGAGGTTGATGTTGTCCGCAAAGGTAATCCTGTTCGTCGCGTTGCGGGAGCCGAGGATGAGCGCAAAGCCGCTGTCGATGAAGCCGGTGGCTTCCCACACTAGATTGCTCGCGCCCGCGCCGTTCAGGTCCACGGTCACATCCGCGCCGACCGCCGCGAAGCCGCCACTGCCGCGCTCCTCCTTGATGTTCACATTCGAGATATTCATCCCGGACCACGTCAGATTGCCCAAGCCAAAGCCGATCGAGCGCGAAAACGTGCCGCCGCCGGTGATCTCCAGCACGCCGCCGCGGAAACGCACCTCGCCAGCCGGCAGGCTGGTGCCCGGGGTGGCGCGCACGGCCCCGGCATTGATGTAAAGCGGCGCCCCCGCCAGGGAGTTGCTCACATAGGTGAGGATGAGTGTGCCCTCGCCCGCCTTGACTATCGGCGAGTCCGTAGAGACCCCGACCGATGCGTCCACCGTGAGCACAGCCTCCTGCACATGGAAATACCGCGGGCCGGTGCCGGTAACGCCGCCGACACCGGAGATGCCGCCGGCCCCGGCGGATCCGATGGTGAAATTCGTGCTGCCCGCCAGCAGGATCGCCGAGGTGCTGAGGTGGCCGACGGATGAAAGCGTGAGCGACTGCCCGGCTGCGGACGGAGCGAGATTGAGCGAGCTGAGGCTGTAGCCGCCCACGTCCGTCAGCGCCATGCTGCCGGTGACCCGCACATTGCTCCCGGCGTTCCCGGGACCGGTCGGATCGGGCGTCGCGTCGATCGCCACTGCGGCGACCCCATTCCCCCCATACGTCGCGAAGTCGGTGCCGTTCACCGTCGCCCAGCCGACCGTCACCGCGCTCCCTCCTACAGTGTTACCGAGCAAGCCATTGAAAGTCGGCGCGGTGAACGGTACGCCGATCGTCGTCAGGAAAGTGACTGCAGGGTTATTGCCGCCCAGCCCAAGTGCCATTACCGCACCCGCCCCGTTCTTCGCCGTAAAGTTCACAGTGTTCGCCGCTGCCCCCGCTGTTTCGCGCGTGTAGGCTTGAAAGTTAAGCGTCGTATTCGACGAGCCCCCAGCGGTGTGCGTCACGTTGATCGTCAGCGCACCTGAGCGGCCGGTACCCGCGCCAAGCTGCAATCGCGAAACCGTTTCGAATGTTCCCAACGCATTTCCGACAAGCGACAATGTCCCGCCGCCGATTGTTTCGACGCCAGTAATGCCGCTGCCGCTTGCCGCTCCGTTGCGGAGGCGGTCGCCGTTGTTCGTCACCACGTTATCGAGAACGAACGTCCCGCCCTGCATTATGATCGCGCCCGCCGTTTGCGAGCCGAGCGAAGCGTTTCCCGCCAGCTTGAGCGTCACGCTGCCACCCACGAC
Source organism: Chthoniobacter sp. (assembly GCA_031411535.1). GTDB lineage: Bacteria > Verrucomicrobiota > Verrucomicrobiia > Chthoniobacterales > Chthoniobacteraceae > Chthoniobacter. Next base: position 21,193 of record JANOBH010000556.1, read on the forward strand.
GACGTCTTTCTCGATCTCCAGCGTGCCACTCAGCGTCTGCGTCCCGGTGCCCCGCACTATCAGCACTCCCGACTGATGCCCCGCGCTCTGCGTCCCAAAGCGGGTGTTTCTCACGGTACCAGCGAAATCCCCGTTCGTGAACGCATAGATGCCGATGTCCAGGCTGTCCTGGTTGTTGAGGGCATCCGGCACCCCGCGCGCCACGACGGTCCCTCCGCTCCCGCTCAGCGTGCCCATGCGCGCGGATGACTCCTGGTCCGTCACCTTCGAGGAAAACGTGAGTTCCGCCCCCGTGCTCATCACCACCGGATTCGATCGGAGTGCGGTCGGCGCGGACTGCGCATTGTTGTTAAAGCGGAAGATCCCCTGATTCACCGTCAGCGTGCCGTACCACGTATTCCCAGACGGACCGGTGGCCGGGCTGGTGAAAGGCGTCCCAAACCGAAATGTCCCCGGCCCGTCCTTCACAATGTCCGCCACACCCGTGACCGCGCCATTCAGCGTCACGGTGGGAGGCTCCAACCCGCCGCCGAGAGTCCCATTGAAGATCGTCGTCCCGGTCAGTTGAATCGGTGCGTTGACCGTAAAATCCCCCGTGCCGGTGTTCAGAATCTGCGGAGCTCCACCGGTGAGCACGAGCTGATTGCCTGCGATGATGTGGTCATTGTCCGTCGCGCCCGGATCCGTCGCCTGAAGCACGAGCTGGTTCAGCTTGAAAGGAATCGCGCCGACGTTGTTCGTCGAGGTGTAGGGGGCGGTCACGTCGCCGCCGAAGACCAGCACGTCCGCCGGATTCGTCCCGGTCGGCGCGGTGCCTCCCAACCAGTTCCCGTTCGTGCCCCAGCTCCCCGTCGCCGTATTCCACGTGAAAGTGGTGGCCGAGGCCGCGATCGGCAGCCCCAGCAGCAGCGCGGCAGCCGCGCGCACGGAGACGCAGGCCATTGAAAAGAGGGAACGAGGGAGGGAGGCGGATACTTTCATAGGGGAAAAAGCACGCGGAAAGTCGCGCGATTGTCACAAAAGTCTAATGACAATATCCCCACCCGCTGGCCGGGCCCCGTGAAATCAGCCGCGCCTCAGGCGTGGGCTT
>JANOBH010000557.1:0-2533 GCA_031411535.1 Chthoniobacter sp.
CACCGTGCCCGCGACGAAAGAGCCGATGATGGCGGCAAAGTGGAGAGCCGCCGCGCCGTCGAGGGACGCCAGGGCCGCCGCCAGCATGGACGTGGTGCCGGTCAGATGAGTGACGGCCTGATGCTCGAAGCCCAGCAGCCCAACGACGTTGACGATGCCCGCGACGAAAGCCAGCGCCCACGCACCGGCCCAGACCCATCGCGGCAGTTTGGAAATCATCGGTTACAAGGCGCGGGTAGCAGCGCCCACCGGCCCCAAGCTCAGCGAACGAGCCGCTGGCTGCTGCGCAGGGTGAGGCGTTACGTGCATTTCCCTGTTCACTGAGGCGATGCCGGCCGGCGATTCCTTCCGCGAGTCAGTCATGAGGTGGGCCGGCCGGCGGCGATTGGGAAAGTGTTGGTCTTCGACTTCGGGCTCCAGCGGTAGCCGGTGAGAGCGCCGGTGGCTGGGTCGGCGGTGAAAGCCATCACTCCGTGGCCAAGACCACTGCGCTGCCCGTTCGTGGCCAGCACCTCGGCGCGCTCGTCATTGGGGCGCGAGTCGTCGCCGTGCGGAGACGCCGTGGAGTCATACACCTCCACCACCCAAGTCCCCTCCGGTCCCGCCACCGGAACGCTTGCTATCACCACAGCATGTCCATTCGAGGTCGCCGTCACTCGCTCCCAAGCCACCACATCGCCGGGGCGCAAATCGGAGGCTTTGGCGACCGCCTGCCACCCCGGTTGCGGCTTTTCCGCGAGGCTGGAAAAGAATGCCACATACTTTGCCGGAGTTGGGATGCGGCCCGGCTTGATATCCAGGGCCTTGAAGGCCGATTCCCTAGCCTGCGGTGCGGCTTGCTTCAGCGCGTAGGACACGAAACCGACACAGTCATACCGGTGACTCCCAGCCGTGCGATCCACCCGTGTCCGGTGCTGATACAGTGTGCTGGTCATCGTCTTGAATTGATTGACCGCTTCGTGGAACAACGGCCCGCCGGAGGCGGGCGATTCTGCACCCCTCAACTCCCCGACACACCACCCGCAGGCCACCGCGCTGAACACGCAGCACCAGAAACGGAGCGGACGGCAAATGCCTGTGGCGAGGGCAACAGGCGACGGAATGTCTTCGTTCATGGTAAGTGCCAGTAAGCGCCTGACTAGAACCAGGCTTCAATGTTGGAGTACATGATTTAGGGCTTCACCGTTGCAGGCTTCTTGATGAGAAGGCGGGTCGGGGTCGCCCAGGATGCCGGGGGACTCGAAAAACCCCGTGGAAGCAGCAGACCCGGATTTTCGGGGGACGGGCAAGCCGAAACTCCCCGGCGGGGCAGCGGAGTCGCGCGGACAGGGACGGGCTGGAGCCTCCCTACGCGGGGTGCGGCACGCCGCAGGCGCAGGCGGTGGCGGCGGTGGGCGCGGCTGGGTCGTAGTTCAGATTCGGCCCGAGCCAGCGCTCGACCTCCTGGAGGGTCATCCCTTTGCGCAGGTGGTAGTCGAGCACCTGGTCGCGGTCGATTTTCCCGAGGCCAAAATAGCGCGCCTGCGGATGCGCGAAGTAGAGCCCGCTCACGCTGCTGCCGGGCCACATGGCAAAGCTCTCGGTGATCTTGATGCCCGCGTTTTTCTCCACGTCGAGGAGCTGCCAGAGCGTGCCCTTTTCCGTGTGATCCGGACACGCGGGATAGCCGGCTGCGGGACGGATGCCGCGATACTTTTCCCCGATCATGTCGTCACGCGTGAGGTTCTCGCCTTTGCCAAAGCCCCACTCGTCGCGCACGCGCTTGTGCAGGCATTCGGCGAAGGCCTCGGCGAGGCGGTCGGCGAGCGCCTCGGCCATGATGGCGTTGTAGTCGTCGTGCTCGGCCTGGAATTTCTCCACGAGCGCCTTCAACCCGATGCCCGTGGTGACGGCGAAGCCGGCGATGTGATCCGGCAGTGCGGTCTCGCGCGGCGCGATGAAGTCGGCGAGCGACTGATCGGCCTCGCCTTCCTTTTTCGCGATCTGCTGGCGGAGAAAGTGGAGCGTGGTGAGCGGCTCGGAGCGGCTCGCATCGGTGTAGAGGACCACGTCGTCGCCGACCGCGTTCGCGGGGAAAAAGCCGTACACCGCGCGGGCGGTGAGTTGCTTCTTCGCGATGATTTCGTCGAGCAGTGCCTGCGCGTCGGCGAAGAGTTTCGTCGCCTGCTCGCCGTATTTTTCGTGCGTGAGGATGGAGGGATAAACGCCGCGCAGCTCCCACGTATGAAAGAACGGTGTCCAGTCGATGTACTCGCGCAGCGTCTCCAGCGGGAAGTTTTCCAGCTTGCGCACGCCGGTGAATTCCGGCTGCGCGATGTCCGCCGCGCGCCACTCGATGGGCGTGCGGCGCGCGCGCGCTTCATCGAGCGGGATGAGCTGCTGGCGGGTGCCGGAGTGCATCGCGCGCAGGCGGTCCTGCTCCTCGCGGTTCTTCACGGCGAACGCGCCGCGCTGCTCTTCGCTGATGAGCGCGCTCACCACCGGCACGGCGCGGCTGGCGTCGAGGACATGCACGACGGGCTGGGAAAAATGC
>JANOBH010000558.1:0-1689 GCA_031411535.1 Chthoniobacter sp.
GATGCTGATCGTCGGCGAGCCGAGCACGGGGTCGTGGATGGCGGCGAATTCGCGGGCGAGATCGCCGCGCAGGAAATCGAGCACGTCCATCATCTTGGCGATGGCGTTTTCGCCCAGCTCTGGGCGCGACGCGTGGCCTGCTTTGCCAGTCGTGCGGAGCTGGAGAAAGCCGCTGCCTTTGTGCGTGTGGACGACATCGAGACCGGTCGGCTCGGCGGCGATGACGAAGTCGAACTGCTCCTCGCGGGCGAGCGCCTTCGACCCGTGCTGGCCGGCCTCCTCGCCCGCGAGCCCGGCGAACCAAATCTCGTGCCCGAGCGCGGGCAGGCGGTCGCGCATTTCGCGCAGCGCCCAGAGCATCGCGGTCATCGGGCCTTTGGTGTCGCTCGCGCCGCGGCCCCAGATTTTGCCGTCGCGCAGCTCGGCGGCGAAAGGCTCGATCGTCATGCCGAGCACGCTCACGGTGTCGGTGTGCGGGGCGAGCAGGAGGCGCGGTTTTCCCGCGCGGTCGCTGGGGAAGCGCGCGACGACATTCGGCCTGTCCGGCAGCACCTCGCGCAGTTCCACCTGTGCGCCCAATCCGCGGAGATACTCCGCCAGCCACTCCGCCATGCGCGCTTCGCCCGTGCCGTCCGTGCCCGGGTCGCCTTCGGGATTCACGCTCGGGATGCGGACGAGCGCCTGGAGGAGTTCGACGGCGTTTCGCGGCTCGGTCATGCGCCGGTGACGGTCGCAGTTCCGGCGCGCAAGACGAGCGCCTTTTTCCCGCGCAGCGGAGCGCGGAAATCCGCTTGCCTCGCCCCGGCGCGCCGTCAATCTGTCGGTCTTTACTTCATCCCTATGAAAAAGCTCCACCTCCTCACCCTCGCCACACTCGCCGCCGGTCTCACCGTCTTCGCCCCGCTGCCGGGGCGGGCGCAGGAGCCGGAAAAACTGAACCTGCCGGGCGCGATCACCGGCGGAATGGACATCGAGTTTCGCACCCGCAAAAACCTCGACGACAAGGGCAAGCCGCAGAAGGGCGTGACCGACCAGTATGTGCTCTCGCTGACCGTTGCGCAGACCACGGAGTTCAAAGGCTCGATTCAGCGGCAGCCGGCCGTGGGCGGCATCCTCGGCTCGGGTCAAAAGGCGCAGCTCACCTACTCGATCGACCTCTCGGTGCTGAATCCGGCGAACCTTTCGCAGAAACGCGCGGTGGGCAAGTGGGTGGGCACGGTGCCCGTGGCGGCAAATGGCGAATACAACGAGGAAGGGCTGGCGGACAGCCAGCAGCGCATCGCGGTGGATGCCATCGGCAAGGCGCCGGCCTTTGTGGACAAATTCGGCGGCAAGCTCATCGGCAAAGGCAAGAAAGCAGCAAGCGCCACGACTTATCTGCGCCAGCTTGCGGGCAAGGAGGTAAAAGTGGAGGTCAAGAACAGCGACCCGATGCGCTTTGAATCGCTCGCGCTGGCGATGGGTCCGGCGCAGACCTATCCGCGCACTGTGGCCAATGGGAACCTGGACTACGACTACGAGACCGGGAACTACTACACGAACGGCATCCGCTTTCTCTACCAGCAGAACGGCAAGGAAGTGGAGGACGTGGTGACCGGCTCGATCAAGTGGGTGGAGGACGCGAACCGCGCGAGCAACGGCAAGGGCCAGTATGAATTCAACCTGCGCTGGAACGAGACCAAGAACACC
>JANOBH010000559.1:0-2174 GCA_031411535.1 Chthoniobacter sp.
AGGACCCCGGCGGTTTCGTGCGACACCGTTCCTGTGGTAGCGGCGCGCGCCGCGCGATACGGAATGACGGGGGCTTGATACGGTTGGCTTGCAAGGCGGTTGCAAGCAAGGCGCAGGAGAGGGGTCAGGGCGATGGAAAAATGAGGCTTGGTTCGGAGGCGCGGCGCTCGGTGAAGAGCGGCGCGACGACGTACGCACCGGCCCATGACCGGCGGCAGTGGGAATAGATGGCCGTCTTAATCGCGCCGACGCCCGAATCGCGGGCGAGGGCGAGCGTGGCCGGGATGGCATCGGCGCGCAGCAGGAACGCCTGCAGGCCGCGCGCGGCGGGCGTGAGCCGGCGCACCTTCACGGCGCCCACGCCACACACCGGCTCCATTGCGGCCGGCTGTTCGCGATCGCCGAGGTAGATGTAGCGCAGGTGCGTCCACGCCAGAATGGCGAGCGTCTCGATCTCGCGCGGATCGCCGGCCAGGCTCACGTCATCCTCGACTGATAGCAGCCAGTCCGCGCCGCTGGCTTTGGCGGCTGCGAGCACAGCCAGGTAGCCGAGGCGGTTGCTCTCCATTCCGTCGGCCAGCGCGGGCGCGCAGTGGACGGTCCATGTCCACGGCGTCGCCGCGACCGAGGCGAGTGTGCGGGCGAGGCTTTCCTCGCGGCCCTCACAGGTGAGCACCGAGGCGTAAATCCTCATGCCCGCGGCCCCGGACATGCCGGCTCCCAGTTCGCGGTGATGGTCACGCTGCCGTAGAGATGCTCCTGCGCCGGAAAAAGGAACGCAGCGAACCGGATCTCGATCCGATACGGGCACGGCGCGGCGACCCAGCCGATCCCGGCATCCTCACCCGACAGCTCCAGATCGAGCGACTTCGTGACAGCGGTCCCGCCAGTCTCGTCGTAAGACCAGTCATCCGGCACCTCGACCTCGTCACCGTCCGCGTTGAAAAGCCGCACCGAAAAAGTCGAGCGCACCGTCGTCCCAAACACCGCTCCGACACCCCTCACCGCGTTCAGCTCCAGCGTCACATGCAGCCGGGCATCGGGCTGGGCGAAAAAGTGCAGCGTGTCATTCACGGCCAGTCCGAACTGATAGACGAAATTCCCCTCCGTTCCCGTCGCCGAGTCCGTGTAGTTCACGGGCGTCATGTCGCCGCAGTAAAACCCGCCGTATCCGTCCGCCACGGGCTGGATCAGCGCGTTGGGGTTCACAGCGCGACCTCGGAGTCCTTTTTCACAAAAACCTGCGCGCTCTTGCCGCTGCCGGCCCGGCAGTAGCTGATCGAGATCAGGTCATACTCGCGACTCTCCGGCGAGTCCTTCCCGTCGAAGCCAAAATTCTGCTCATCGCTCTCGCCCGTGGACTGCGCCTCCTGCTGCGAGTCGGTGACCGGCTGCCGCCGCCGGTTCACCTTCAGCAGGCTCGCCAGATCGCCCCGGCTCAGATGCGGCGGCGGCCCGAATTCGATGTTCCTCGTCCCCGTCTTGAAATTGTCCGTCGCACGCTGGATCAGCGCCCTCATCGAGATCCAGTCGGCATGCCCGCCGGTCACGTTCAGCACGCGGCCCACGCCCGCCGCCGTCGGCACCGTAGCGCCGCGCAGCACCGCCTTCCCCGTCCATTCGAGCCCGGAGAAAACATTGAAGAGCTCCTCGGCGTGGTTCACCCCCGCAAAGGTCAGCTCATCCGGCTCGTCGAGGCTGTAGGTCAGCACCCCTTTTTTGCCCGGCTCCGGCGGCACGCCATCTAGCAGCGCCGGCCAGAACGCCACGCTGTAGTCGTGCTCAAAACCACCGCCATCGCGCTGCGCGGTGCGGTGAAAAATCAGCACGATCGCCCGCATCTCACTCTCCCAGCCACGGTAGATTTCCGGCATCTCGGCAAACTCGCCGACCGCCATGCTGAGCGCCGCCAGGCTGGTCTGCTGGCGGCAGTGGAAAGTGGGGGGATTGGTCGCGTAGTCGAACCACACCGCCGCTCCCGGTGTGAACCTCAGCGCCCGCTCGATCGCGCCCGCGCACGTCACGTCCTGCAGCACCTCGCTGGGTGCATAGACGCCCGGATCGATCTCCCCGACCTGCAGCGGCGCACCGCGCGCGATGGCATACTCCACGATCCAGCGCACCGTCGTCCCCGTCCTCACGCGCCCCGCCTTCGGATTCTCCGCCGACCAGAG
>JANOBH010000560.1:0-4260 GCA_031411535.1 Chthoniobacter sp.
ATTGCCGATCCGGCAAAGGTCCGGCACGAGGCGACAGTCCTTTGGCAAATGGCAAACCTTCCCAGATTCGGTCCTCCGTGGAACCCACTTGAGGCTTACGACAGAACGGTAATTCCAAAACAAGACTGGCCCGAGGGAATCGCCGATCTTCATCCCAAGCAGGTTGTCGTGATGAAGGACCATGTGAATGTAGTGACTGACTGGACCGGACGGGGCGGAAATCGGGCTTGGGGCTATAGGATATACACAGACGGTGTTCAGCGGAGAGACGGTGGGATCGAAAAATGGCAAATTGAGGATGAACAACGGTGATGTCGCTGAATCCTCGCCGCCCGATAAATCGAAGATCGTGGCGTGGGAGCGGTGTCTAACACGCACCGTCTGATTGACCTCGATCCGGGCGGCTGACAGTCTTCCGAAGATTATGAAATCAAAAGTCCCCCCGGCAACGGCCTTATTCGCGGCAACTTTCCTTGCGGCGATTCTTTGGAATCCAGACTTGGCGCGGGCGGTGGATACTTACGTGCCCTTCGACGGCGAGAAATCTGCGTGGCACGATGGGTTCGACCGTTTTGACTACGTGATGGACGAGGAGACTCTGGCTATCACGCCTTTCAAGGCGCTGGAGGGTGAGAAGTTTGGTGTCAAGGATCCGGCGAAGGGTCAGCGGCGGTGCATCGTGATCGCGCCGAAGGAGGCTGCACCGGGCAACCCGTGGTCGTGGCGGGGCTGTTACTGGGATCATCAGCCGCAGACCGAGGTTGAGCTGGTCCGGCGGGGCTTTCATGTCGCTTACATCTCGGCCAACGCCACCTTGAAGCCGGGCAAGGAATGGGACGCGTGGTATGAGTATCTCACCGACAAGCATGGGCTGTCGAAGAAGCCCGCCTTCATCGGCATGAGCCGCGGCGGGGAATACGCCTACACATGGGCCGCGGCCAATCCCGACAAGGTCTCCTACATCTACGCGGATAACCCCGGCGGCAACCGCGAGCTTCTGACGAAGATCGGGGGACTGGCCGCCAATGACGTGCCGCTGCTGCACGTCTGCGGCAGCATTGATCCGTTGTTGGGAAAATATTCGACGGCGATCGAGGGTATCTATCAACAGTTGGGCGGACGCATTTCCCTGATGATCAAGGACGGCGCGGCTCATCATCCTCACAGCCTGCGTGACCCGAAGCCCATCGCGGATTTCATCACCCAGAGCTTTCAAGCGGCAGGCAGTGTCCAGCCGGATTACCTGAGTGGCAGGATCACGAAGTCTTCCTTCTACAGCGTCGATAACTCCTACCGTGATTTCCCAAAGGAAGGGACTTACATCACCTGTCGCGGTGCGTTGTTCGCGGAGTGTTATGACCGATACTCATTCGAACTGACCGGGGTTGAGGGAGCTATCTCGGTCATCGCGCCGAAGACGGCCGCTCCGGGAAAGCCGTGGGTGTTTCGGGCGGAGTTTGTCAGCCGCGATGCGACGGTCGATCTGGCCCTGCTGGCAAAGGGATTTCACATCGTCACCGGCCCGGTGTCTTACAATACCGACGGCCCGGTGCTGGCGCACTGGAACGCAGTCTATCGGCACCTGACCGACCACGGCTTTTCCAAGAAGCCCGTGATGGAAGGCGCCGGGCGCGCGGCTGGGGAAGCCTACGCATGGGCCATCGAAAACCCGGACAAAGTCTCCTGCATCTACGGCGAGAATCCCGTGCTGCGGAGCTTTATGTCGAAACTGCCGCTGCTCGATAACCTCGGGCCGCTGGCGAAAGCCGGCGTGCCGCTCCTGCACATCTGCGGCGGTCTCGACCCAGCGCTCGGTGACCACACGCGGGCAGTTGAAAAGCGATACAAGGAACTTGGCGGCCAAATCACTGTCATCGTCAAGGAAGGCGAAGGGCATTATCCGCTCGCACCCACAGACCCTAGGCCGGTGGTGGAATTCATTGTCGGGAACAGCGTGGACGCGAAGTCGGAGGCGTCGGCCGCGAAAGAATGACAAAGACCCGACTATGCCTGACATGGCGCACGCTGGTGCGTCACACCGCGCTGCTCCTGCTCGGCCTGGCCGGTGGGTGCGCGGCGGCTCCGGTGGAGAAACCGCCCGCTGGCAACTCCCCGGGAAACCTGCCGTTTGGCCCCGAGGCTCCGCCGCGGGTCGTCCTTTCGTCCGAGCATGCGGTCACGGCAGAGCGAATCGCCGCGCTGCCGGAGGCGGAGCGTCCGGCGTGGCAGCGGTATCTCGACCGCTCGAGCGAGCACCGGCAAGCCGAGCGGATCGCACTCGATGAGGAGCTTGCGGCGCACGATCTCACGGCTCCGCGCCCCGCGCCGGAGGGGAAGGACTTCAAGCTTCCCTCCCACGCCGCGGCGGGCTGGTTTGCGTCCGAGGCCGGGCGCGCGATCACCGAGGCCGTCGTCTCCTTTCAAACACCCAGCGGCGGCTGGTCAAAGCATGTGCGCTTTGACAAAGGCCCGCGCAAGGCCGGCATGCAGTGGAGTTCGCAAACGGAGCCGTGGCATTACGTTGGCACCTTCGACAACCGCGCGACGACCGAGCAACTCCGCCTCTTAGCGGGCGCGCAGCAGGCCACCGGCCGCGAGGATTTCCGCGCCGCGTTCCTCCGGGGACTCGACTACATCTTCGACGCGCAGTTTCCGAATGGCGGCTGGCCGCAGGGCTACCCGCTCGAAGGAAAATACCACGACGAAATCACGCTCAACGACGACGCCATGACGCACGTCCTCGAGCTGCTGCGCGACATCGCCGCTGGTCAGCCGGAGTTCGCATTCATCGCCGCCGCGCGCCGCGCCCGCGCCCGCGAGGCTTTCGCCGCCGGCCTCCGCTGCATCGTGAAAATGCAGGTCGTGCGGGACGGGACACCCACCGTTTGGTGCGCGCAGCACGATCCGCTCACGCTCGCGCCCGCCGCCGCGCGCCTGAAGGAGCCCGCGTCGCTCAGCGGGGGCGAAAGCGCGGACCTGCTCAAGTTTCTCATGCGCCTGCCGGAACCTTCGCCGGAGATCATCCGCAGCATCGAGTCCGCGCTGGCGTGGTTCGAGAGCACCCGCCTCACCGGCCTGCGCCCCGTGAAGCGCGACGGGCGCAGCTTTTACGCCACCGATCCGGCGGCGACCGATGCGTATTGGGCGCGCTTTTACGATTTGAAGACCAACCGCCCGATCTTTGCCGGCGCGGAGGACGGGATCATCTACGACTCCTTCGAGGAGATGTGGACGCGCAACCGCTTCAGCTACGACTACTACACCCGCCGCCCGGAGGAGCTGCTGACAAAGGAACGCGCGCGCTGGCTCAAGCTGCTCGCGAAGGGTCCGGCCAAAAAGCAGCCTCTCTGACCGGCGGTCACCCCGCGCGCCCTGTCGCGCGCACGATCTCCCGGATGCGAGCCATTTTCGCCACGAGCGCCGCATCGCCCGACCAAGCGGCGATGGGCTGCGCGAGACGCTGGCTCCAGTTCGATTCGCTGACTGCGCCGGGCACGTTGAAGCGCTGTGACGCGGCGAAAAGATCGGTGATCATGTAGATCGCCATCCATGAGTTGCTTTGGAAAAGCGCGCGCAGCAGCCGCTCGTGAATCTCGTCCGTGTATGGCGTCATCTGTGCGACCTCAAAGCCCGCCCACACCGCCAGCCGGCGCACATCCTTCCACGCGGCATCGCGCGCCTCGAACGTCGCGGGGTCACCGTGCTCGGCGGCTTCGATCTTCGCCATCCAGCCCTCCCACGTCGCGCGAAGGGGCTCGAAATCGTGCGTCGCGTAGGTCGTCACCGAGAGCCGCTGGTACGCCGGGCCGGGCGTCATCGCGCCGTCGGCATCGCTCTCCCAGTACGGGATCTTGAAGCCGGCGATCCCGAGTTCCGTGAGGCTGGGGCGCACGTAGTCGGGCACCACCCCGAGGTCTTCGCCGATGAGCCGGAACGGCCCGCACTCAGCGATCAGCGCCTTCAGGATCTCCTCGCCCTGCGCGCGGTTCGCCGCCTTGTGCTCGTCGGTGTCGTCCTCGTACGGCACGAAATGCGGGAGCGCCCCGCCCGTGCGCACGCGCGCCTCCTCCTCGGTCAGCGGGAGAAAGTCGGCGTTCGACTGCGGCCGCCACGGAAATCCGTAGATGCGGAAAAAGCCGAGGATGTGATCGATGCGGAAGAGGTGGAAGCACGCGCGCACATTCCGCACGCGCTGGCGCCACCAGTCGAAATCGCGCGCCCGCAGCGCGTCCCAGAGGTAGAGCGGGATGCCCCAGTTCT
>JANOBH010000561.1:0-6968 GCA_031411535.1 Chthoniobacter sp.
GAAAGTGCGGCCGATTCCGCCGGAGGAAACAGCGCGCTCCACAACGGGTGCCGACGCCGCAACGGGAGCGGGAGTCTCCAGCGGCGCTGCGTTAGCGGGCGGCTCAGGCGGCGCGGCATTCAGAACTGGATCATCGTCTCGCAAGCCCGGCTCCGAGCGGAGGCGGGGAAGTTGCGCATTTGAGCGCACCACCGGCTCGCGCTGAGAGGCGGCGGGGACCGGCTGCGGCGCGGGCGCGCTGGCTGCCGCGTCGAATTTCAAAAAGCTGTCGGAGACGATGGTCTCGGCGGGCGAGAGGGCCTCCGGAGCCGCATCTCCCACCTGGAAGATCATGCCTGTGGGACGCGTCGCGTCGCCTGTGGCCACCGCACCGTCATCGCGCACCCAGCGGCGTGCCTGGGTTCCGAGACTTGTGGTTTCGCGCCAGCGGTTCACGCCGCCATTGGCCTGGAGGAGGGATTGGATTTCGGCGTCCGCGAGGTAGCCGTTGCTCCGGTAGGTCAGCTTGCCGACCGTCCCGTCCTTCCCTTCCTTGAATTCGACCTGCGCCGACCACCCTTCCCAGAAATACACGGCAAGCCGCCGGGCGTGATCCTCCACGGCGGGAGCGCCGTGGCGGGCGAGGATCTGGGCCTGGGTTTCGCCGATCTGGAGCGCGTGCCCGGGCACCGTGGCAAAGGCAAAGGCGAACGTGAAGTGGAGGAACGGGAAGTGGCGGATGGCGGCCATTGCTCTGGTAAAAAGCAGGTTGCTGACCAAGTGCGGAATGGATTTGCGGCAGGGGCGCCAGCCGGGGTTGCCGCGAACGGGAAAGGGCACTAAGAAACGCGCTCCCAGCGGCCTATTATTCCACACCGACGATGCGCTTTTTCCTCACCTGCACGCTGACGCTCCTGCTCGCCGTGCTGGGAAGCGCGGCGACGGAAACGGATGCCGAGGGCGTGCGGCTGGCGGGAAGGGTGCGCGAGATTTTCGAGGCGAAGTGCATCGAGTGCCACGGGCCGGAACTGCCGCGGCCGAAGGGGAAATTCGGCTACGTACTCGACCTGAAGCGCGTGGCGGCCAATCCGCAGTACGTGGAGCGCGGGCAGCCGGCAAAGTCCGACCTCTATGTGATGGTGCGCGACGATGACATGCCGGGTGAGGACGCCAATGTGCCGGCGCTGACGCCCGAGGAGAAAGAGGCTGTGCGCCGCTGGGTCGAGCTCGGTGCGCCGGAGCCGGCCTCCACCGCGGAACGCGCCTCCGCGCCGGCAGCGAGTGGCGCCGACCAGAAGCCGGAGAAGTCTTTCTGGAAGCGCGCGCTCCGGCTGATCGGGCGGATGCACCCGGTCTCGACGCACTTTCCCGTGGCGCTAATGTTCGTGGCCGTCTTCGCGGAGGGGCTGGGCTGGTGGACGCGGCGCGAGGTGTGGCACCACACGGTGCGCTTCCTCGTGGTGCTCGCGGCGCTGGGCGCGGTGTCTGCCGCGAGCCTGGGGTGGATCAATGCCTCATTCACGAGCTACGTCGGTGAGTCGGCGGCGATCCTGTGGTGGCACCGCTGGCTGGGCACGGGCGCGGCGGCGTGGGCGGCGGTGTGCGCTGGGCTGGCCATCCTGAGCAAATGCGAGGAGGGCACAAAGGACCGCCAGCGCTTCCGCGGCGCGCTCTTCGTCGGCGCGGTGCTCGTGGGCATCGCCGGCTTCCTAGGCAGCGCGCTGATCTACGGGCTGGACCACTACGCGTGGTAGGGGGAAACCGCGCGCTGGCTGACGCGGGCTACTTTTTCAAAGGCGGCGGAGGCGCGGCTTTTCCGCCGGGCTGGGCGGCGAGGAGCTGGTTGAGGAGGTCGCTTTTCGGCGGGACGAAAGTGATGCGCGCCTCGCCTTGGACGATCTGCTGCATCTCCAGGATCTCAAACATGGAGTCGATGATCTCGCGGTCCTGGGAGATCTGCTGGAGCGCCTCGCCGACGATGCGCGGGCGCATGGCGGCGGCCTTGGCAAACTCGATGGCGGCCTGGCGCTCGGCGGTGCTGGTGATGATGCTCACCTGGTTCGCGCCGTCCTGCTTGATCGCGCTCGTCACCTGGCGGAGGCGGTTCACCACTTTCTCCTCGATCTGCCGGATCATGCCCGCGTCGCGGAAATGCACCTTGCGGATATAGACGCTGCCGAGCTTGTAGCCCCACTCGTTGGACTTCGGCGAGACCTCGGTGCGGACGGTGAGCGACATGGCGTGGCGCGTTTCGAGCATGCTGCCGAGCGGCATATTGCTGAGGCAGCGGACGGTGGCGCTGCTGACATTCGCGCTGAGTGAGCCGCGGGGGTCGGCGTTTTTGAAAAGATACGAGACCGGCTCGCTGATGTACATCTCGTACCAGATGCCGATGCCCATCGGGGCGCCTTCCTCACTGTTCACGGCCTGGCTGCGGAGGTACATCTGATCGAGCCGCAGATCGAGGACGTGGCACTTGCCGAGCCAGTTCACGATCGGGCCGAGGACGCCGAGTTTCGCCCAGAGGAAATAGATGCCCGGCTCGTCGAGCACCGCGAGCACTTTGCCAAAGAGCACGTACACATGGCAGCGGCCCTCCTCGACAATCGCATACAAGCCGAATGCCCGGAGCAGGCCGAAGAAGATCGGCACGACGATGAAGAGGCCGAAGAAGGTGGCCGCGGCGGTGATGAAAAAGTTCATTGTGCGTCCTCCCGGATGACGTGGCTGGCTTCCTTGAAGAGCTTTAGCCTCACGTTTCTTCGGTAGGCTGCGAGCGCATCCGGCCCGCTCGCGCGCAGGGCCGTGAGCTGCTCGGCCAGCGCGCGCAGCGGCTCCACTTCCGCCTGCGCATTGAGCGTCTCGATCTCCACCGCGCGCTTTGACTGCACGATCTTCTGATCCGCCGAGGCCTGCGCCAGCGAGATGTCCGAGCTGACCTGGTTGTGCGCGGTATTGATGGCCGCGAGCGCGCTTTCCACCTCATGCGGCGGGTCGATGCCGGTGATGAGCGAGGCGTCAAAGGTGATGCCGTAGCGCGGCGCCGAACTGGCGCAGTCCCGCTCCATGTGCTCGTTGAGCGCGGAGAGGTTTTTGCGGAGGTCATTGATCGAGATGCCGGCCACGCTGGCGATGGTGTTGTCTCCGGCGCTGTCGAGCGGCGGCGGGGCGGTGAAATTCGCGATGCGCTCGCGCAGGACGCTGATGAAGTAGCCCATGACGTGGACGATGGGGCGCTTCACACCGAAGAGATACGCGTAGAGATTCCGCTCGCAGATGCGGTAGCGGATCTGGCCGGTGAGGCCGGTGTCGAGCTGGTCCTTGGTCACGCCGCTGAGCTTTGAGCCGCCCATATTGGCCTGCGGATCCTCGGGATCGAAAGCCATGTTCAGCGTCTGCGTGGAGATGTTCACCTTGTACACCTTTTCCCACGGCCATTTGAAATACGGGCCGCCCGCCGGAATCACGCGCACCTGCGGGTAGCAGTAGCGCTCGCGCTCCTCGGGCTTGAGCACCTCGGCGGTGGGATCGTCGAGCGTGGTCTGGGTGCCGAGCCGCTCGGCGCGGCCAAAGACGGTCTTCACCGCGCGCTCGTTCTGATCGACCGTATAGAGGCCGGCCACGAGGTAGCGCATGAGGAACCAGGCGATGAAACCGATGAAGAGTCCGAAGAGAATGTCCATAAGCGGGTGGGTGTGGGAGGAGATGGATTAGTCGTTTGCCGGATGAAGGGAAGCCGCGAATGCGCTTGCGGGGGCTGGCGGGTGCGCGTATCGGCTGCGCTCCCATGAGAGCAGCATTTCGCGAAAAAGAATCCGGTGAAGCCGATCCGGCGGAGAAGATCGAGTTTGTACCGGCGGACTATTTTGCCCGGGCAAAGATGAGCGACATCTTCGAGCGGGCGGCTCCGCTGCACTTGGATATCGGTTGCGGTGAGGGCGGCTTTCTGGAGGCGATGGCAAAGCGGCATCCCGAGCACAATTTCCTCGGCATCGAGCGGCTGCTCGGCCGGGTGCGCAAGGTGTGCCGCAGCGTAACCCAGCAGGAGTTGCCGAATGTGCGGCTGCTGCGGATCGAGACGGCGTATGCGCTGCGCTACGTGCTGCCGGTGGGGAGTGTGACGGTCGCGCATGTGCTTTTCCCCGATCCGTGGCCGAAGCGCCATCATCAGCCGCGGCGGCTGGTCCAGGGCGGCTTCATGGAGGCGCTCCACGGCATCCTCGCGGATGGCGGGGAGCTGCGGATCAAGACGGATGACGAGCCGTATTTCCGGTGGATGGAGAAGGTGATCGAGAAGGCGAAGGGCTACGAGCAGCTCCTGTGGCCGGAGGATCCCGAGTACCCGATCACGGATTTCGAGCGGCGCTTTCTCGCGCAGGGTCTGCCGATCTACCGCGCGCGGCTGCGGAAGGTCGCGCTCTGAGCCGTATCCGTGCAGTGAGGTTTTGGATAAACGCAGAGGCGCAGAGACGCGGAGAGCGCAAAGGGATGACTGGAAGCGCTCACCATTTGGTGACTCGGATTCGACGAGCGAAAACCTCCGCGAACTCTGCGCCTTTGCGCCTCTGCGTTTAGAGCATTTGCCAGAATTCGTTTCCGGCTCTGCTGCTGCACGTGGAGGGCACCGCGCCGTCGGTGCCCAGAGCCACGGCATCGACAGCGCGATGCCCTCCACTCACCAGCCGGTAACTGCTTTCGGCATTCGCTCTAATATCCATCGTCTCCAACTGAATGAATGCGGCTGAGAGACTGTGAAATTAGTCGGGAATAAACCACGGATTGCACGGATGACACGGATTGGTCTTCCTGAGAATCCGTGTTATCCGCGCAATCCGTGGTCAAAAAGCCTTCGGGGTTCGACTGATTTCACAGTCTCTGAGCGGTGTTTGTGCGGTTGGGTTTTTGGATAAGCGCAGAGGCGCAGAGACGCGGAGGGATGGCTCGCTGCGTCACCGGGTTATTTGGAATGCCTGCCCGGTGATGCGGGCGCGGATTTCGTATCCGCTGTCGCGGAGATCCAGATGCACTGCGCCGGCGCGGTCCTGGCGGAAGCCGGTGATCCCGCGGGCGGCGAGGCTTTGCTCCCACGGGTCGAGTTTCTCGGGCATTTCGCCGTAGCCGAGCGCGCTGCAAATCACCGCCTGCGGCTGGACGCGGGCGAGGAAGTCGATCGTGCCGGAGAGGTCTTTGGCGTGCTGGCCTTTGATGACGACATCGCTGCGCAGGTCGGGCTCGTTTTCGATGAGCCACTGCTCGGTGGCGAAGCCGCTGTCTGACATGAAAAGGACGCGGGTGCCGGCGGAGGCGAGCTGCACGACGAGCGCCTTGTCGTCGGCGGTCGCGCGCTGGATGCCGGCGGGCGGGTAGAGCACGCGAAGCGTGGCGGTGCCGGCGATGCGGATGAAGTCGCCACGGGCGTAGATCCCTTTGCCGCGGCCGCGGCGCGCGAGTTCGGCGTGGAGGTCTTTGCGCGTCGGGGAGCGGTCGCTGAGGATGGACTCGGCGAGGCGGCGCGGGTGGAAGTCATCGAGCGCCGTGAGCGCGCCGCCGATGTGCTTCACGTCGCCGTGCGTGAGGAGGAGTCCGTCGAGCCGGTTCACGCCGCGGGTGCGGAGGTAGGGCAGGACGATGTGGTCGTAGCCGACGCCGCTGCCGCAATCGAGCAGCCAGTCGCGCCCGTCCGCGCGGAGATGCGCGGCGCCGCCATCGCCGAGATCGAGCACGGTGATCTCGCAGTCGGGCGCGGGCGAAAGGCGCGGCGTCTCGACGTAGAGCCAGCCGCCGGGGATGACGGCGCACACTTTCAAGACGGCGAGGAGCACCTTCGCGCAAAACCAGTTCGCGTTGTTGCAGAGCACCGCGCCCATTTTCCAAAGCGGCGAGACGAGCAAGGTGGCGATGCCGAGCACGAGCACGGCGAAGGCGAGCGGCACGGCGAAGATATTCGCGAGCAGCGCGGACGGGGAGAAGAGGTGGAAGTAGCCGGCGGTGAAAAGGAGCGAGCCCGCCCACGCGGAGACGGTGACGCCGAGCGCGGCGGCGACTTTTTCCGAGACGGCCGCGGCGGCATGCTGCGGCCAGCGCCAGAGCGCGCGGGGCAGGAAGGCATCCGGCTGGCCGATCGGCTGAAGGCGGCGCTGGATCTTTCCGGACAGCCAGATGATGACGAGGACGAGGACGAAGGAAAACTGGAAGCCGGGCGAGAAGAGCTGGTTCGTGTCCCACGCGAGGATGGCGAATGCGGCTGCGCCGAGGCTGTTGAACGGGAGCGGCCGGCGGTCGGCGAGATACGCGAGCAGGACGAGCGAGCACATGATGGTGGCGCGCACGCAGCTCGCCGGAAGCCCGGTGACGAGCGCGTAGCCGGCGAGGATCGGGATGGTGACGAGGATGGCGGCGGCGCGTCCGATGCGCAGCGGGCGGAGGATGAAGAGCGAGATGGCGGCGAGCATGGCGACGTTCAGGCCGCTGACGGCGAAGAGGTGCATGGTGCCGGTGCGCTGGAAGAGCGACTTCATCTCCTGCGGCGTCTCGCCGCGCAGGCCGAGGACCATGCTGGCGATGAGGTCGGAGATTTCCGGCTCGTCCTCCAGGTCGGTCTGGAGGCGTTTCTGAATCCAGTGCGCGGCGCGGTACGCGAACGCCTGCGCGGGGTTTCCGTGACCGCGGCTTTCGATGCGGCAGTCGGTGGCGAAGCGCGCGCGGAGCTCCGACCAGACGCCCTGGCGCTGGAGGTAGGAGGTGAAATCGAACTGCCCCGGATTGCGCGCGGGGCTGAGATTCACGGCGCTGCCGAGGAGTGAAACGCGGTCGCCGTACGCGGGCATCGCGCCGGCCCAGATCACGTTCACCATCACGTCCGAGGGGCGGGTTTCACCCGCGAGGGTGAGGGACTCCAGCCTGAGCCTGAAACGCGCGGTGACGCTGCGCGACCAGCTTTCCGGCGGCGACGGCTCGTCCCACACGATGCCCGTGGCCTGCACGACGCG
>JANOBH010000562.1:0-3874 GCA_031411535.1 Chthoniobacter sp.
ATACAACAACACGGTGCGCGATCTCTTCGGCCTGAAGCTCGACGTCTTCGTCTTCCCCGAGCGGCTGCCGGTGGTGGGCGATTACTTCCAGCCGGGCGCGGGGCGGATG
The DNA here is from genome assembly GCA_031411535.1 of Chthoniobacter sp. Lineage (GTDB taxonomy): Bacteria > Verrucomicrobiota > Verrucomicrobiia > Chthoniobacterales > Chthoniobacteraceae > Chthoniobacter. The sequence continues at coordinate 110 of JANOBH010000562.1, forward strand.
CCCGACCGCGTGGATGCGCCGGTGCGCGAGTATGGGATGAAATACGCGGTGCTGCTGCCGGATGCGGGGCTGCCGGGCGGGAACCGCGCTGAACACGGCTTTCACAATCGCGGCGAGGCGATGAATCTCTCGCCGCTGCTGCTGGAAAAATACGTGGCGCTCGGTCGCGCGATCGTGGCGAGTCCGAAGCTGCCGCAGCAGAGCGCGGTGTTCCGCGCGCTCATCGCCGATCCCGCTGTGGTGCCGAAAGCGGAGGCTGTCGCGGCAGGTGCGCCCGGCGCGGCGGCGACGAATGACTTCCAAGCGGCGCGGGAGTTTGCGCCGAATCTCGACCTCCCGCTGCAGGCCACGACCGGTGGCGCGGTCACGGTCACGTATCAGTTCCGCTTCAACGTCGACGCGGCGGCGCAGGAGGGCACTGGCGGCGTGTGGGATGCGAGCGCGCGCGACCAGGTGGTCAAAGGCGGGACGCCGGTGCGCGTGCGATTCGGCCCTGACGGGCGCAAGACGCTGCGCATCACGCCGCGCGAGGACCTGTGGATCGCGGGGTTTTCGAGCGTGGAGGAAACATCGGGCGAATCGCTTTTCACGAACCAGGCGAAGGGAGCGAAGACGCTGCACTTTGCGCTCGCCGTCGAGGGCGGCATGCCCGGCGAGGGCGTGCAGGATCTGGCGCTCTGCGCGCTCAGCCGGGAGAAGGAGCGCGGGCCGGTGGCGATGACGGTGAAGTTCAGCGGCGGCGGCTCGCACACGCTCTCCGCCGAACTGCCGGAGGGTGCGGGGCGGGGGAATACGTTCTTCGCCTTCCGGGCGCCGGAGGGAGAGCACATCGCGGAGGTGCAAGTCGACGGCTCGAAATTCAGCGGCAACTACGTGCTGCTGGACGATCTCGGTTTCATCACCGCCACGCCGCACGCGGTGCCTGCACAGACGGCGGCGCTGAAGATGTCGGCGAGGGAAAAGCACGACATCGCCCGCGAGCGGCTGGGCGGATTCCTCGCGCGGGCGTTCCGGCATCCGGTGGATGACCGCACCGTCTCGCGCTACGCCGGTCTTTTCGACGACGCCGTCAAAGGCGGCGCGACTTTTCCTGCCGCGATGCGCGAGGCGCTCGCGGCCGCGCTGGCGTCGCCGGAATTCCTCTACCTGGCCGAGTCGGTGAGCGGACGCGCCGCCGTGCGCGCGCTGGATGACAATGAACTCGCGAACCGTCTCGCCTATTTCCTTTGGTCCGCCCCGCCTGACGATGCGCTGCGCGCCGCCGCTGCCGCCGGGCGCCTCCGCGATCCCGCCGGGCTCGCGGCGGAGACGCGCCGCATGCTGCGCGATCCGCGCGTGCGCGAGCTGGCGGAATCCTTTGCCGTGCAGTGGCTGCGGCTCGACCAGCTCTACACGGCAAAGCCCGATCCACAGTTGTTCCGCGGCTTTTACTACGGCCAGCAGGGCAAGCGCACGCTGCATGGCCCGATGCTCACCGAGGCGCTGCTGCTCTTCGAGACGGTGCTCGTCGAGGATCGTAGCGTGCTCGATTTCGTGAACGCGGATTACACGTGGCTGAACCGCCAGCTCGCGAAGCTCTACGGTCTCGAAGCCGCGTGCGCCGCGCCGCTCGCCACGCTCCCGCCCGCCAGCGCTGACGAGCTCAGGAACCTCCGCGCGAACAGCGCATGGGTGCGCGCCCCGCTGCCCGACCGCACGCGCGGCGGCTTCATCACGATGGCCGGGCCGCTGACGGTCACGTCGCTCCCGTTTCGCACGAGTCCGGTGAAACGCGGCGCGTGGCTGCTGGAGACGGTTTTCAATCGGCCACCGCAGGAGCCGAAGGTCGCCTTCGTGCTCAAGGACGCGGAGAAGACGTCGCCGACGGCTCAGAGCGTGCGGCAGAAATTCGAGCAGCATCGCGATCAGCCGGCGTGCTTTTCCTGCCACATCCGGCTGGATCCGCCGGGCTTTGCGCTGGAGGCGTTCGACCCGATCGGGGCGCGCCGGACGCGCGACGGCCGGCAGCCCGTGGATGCGCGGGCCGAGTGGAATGGGCGCGCCTTCGACGGTCCCGCAGGATTCAAAGGCGCGCTCATGGAGAAGCCGGAGGAGTTTGTGCGCGGCTTCATCGAGCATCTGCTGAGCTACGCGCTCGGGCGGAAGCTGGAGATTTACGACATGCCCACGGTGCTGGAAATCCAGGGCGCGGCTGGGAAGGACGGGTATCGCTTCGGCGCGATCATCGACGGGATCGTGGCGAGTTATCCGTTTCGGAATGTGCGCGAAAAGTAGCTTGGACTGGCAATGGAGGGACGCTGACGCGGTGAAAGAAATTAGGCGGAATGGGAACAGGACATTGTTGCCCGGCTTGCCGTCCCCGCGGATTCTGTCCACCCTCCGCCCCGTGGCCACGGCTGAACTCCAATCCTCCCTCGCAGCGTTCGCCACGTTCGCGCGCTCGCTGAAGGGCGACGAGAAGAGCGAGGCGCAGTCTTTCCTCGATCATTTCTTCCGCGCGCTCGGCCATCCCAGCGCCATCGGAGCGGGAGCTGCTTTCGAGTTTCGCATCGCGAAAAAGCCCAGCTCCGCGCAGCTCGAACTCATCAAAGGCGAATCGGCGGCGAAGGCGAAAGGCGGCAAGAAGTATGGCGATCTCGTCTGGCCCGAGCGCGTGCTGATCGAGATGAAATCGCGCGGCGAGAATCTCGAAAAACACTACGACCAGCTCTTCGAATACTGGACCCACATCGTCCCGCGCAAACCGGCCTGCGCCATCCTGTGCAACTTCGACGAGTTCTGGATCTACGACTTCAACGCCCAGCTCTTCGACCCCGTCGAGCGCATTTTCCTGCGCGACCTCGCCTCGTCCGGAAGTTCCTTCGGCTTCCTCCTCCCCACGCCGGAGCCCACGCGCTTCGGCAACTACCGCGTCGAGGTCACCCGCAAAGCCGCCGACGCCTTCGCCGAAGTCTTCCGCAAGATCATCGCGCGCAAGGAAGACCGCACCCGCGCCCAGCGCTTCATCCTCCAGCTCTTCGTCTCCGCGCTCGACATCTGCCACAGGGAGGCTTGCTGTGCGTGCAGGTGAAACTACGTTGAGAAAATGAAGGCCACGCTCAAACCAGCCCTGCTCCGGTGGGCCAGAGAGCGGGCTTCTCTGACCAAGGACGCTTTGGCGGCTCGATTGAATGTGGAGCCTGGGCGCGTGGAGGAGTGGGAGCAAAATGGAGAGCTGACCTTCAAGCAGACGGAGCGGCTCGCGCAATGCACTTATACGCCGCTCGGCTACCTGTTTCTGCCGGAACCTCCCGTGGAAAAGTTGCCGATTCCAGATTTTCGGACACTCGGAAGTCAGCAATTGCAGCGGATTAGTCCGAACCTCCTGGATGTCGTGCATCACTGCCAACTTCGGCAGGACTGGTATCGAGACTACCTCGTCACGAACGGTGCTGAACCACTGCCGTTCGTCGGCAAGACGAAACTTGGTGAGCCGGTCGAGGCTGTAGCTCGCTCCATTCGCACCACGATCAAGATCGACTCCAAGACGCGGGCAATTGCGGGGACGTGGGAGGACGCCCTGCGCGCGATGTTCGATCTGGTGGAAAGCGCTGGAATTCTCGTGATGCGAAACGGGGTTGTCGGCAACAACACGAAGCGCAAGCTCTCTGAAAAGGAATTTCGAGGTTTCGCATTGTGCGACGAGATCGCGCCGTTGGTTTTCATCAATGCGAGCGACACGAAGGCCGCGCAAATGTTTACACTTGCCCATGAACTCGGCCAGCG
>JANOBH010000563.1:0-2102 GCA_031411535.1 Chthoniobacter sp.
TCACGAAAACCTTCGCGATGATCGGCTCCACGTTGCTCGCGGTCACGATCGTCCCCGTGCTCTGCGCGTGGCTCGTGCGCGGGCCGTTTCATTCCGAGGAAAAAAACTGGGTCATGCGCGGGCTGCTCGCGATCTACAATCCGACGCTCGATTGGGCGCTCGCGCATCGCAAGACCGTGCTCGCGTGCGCCGCGGTGATGCTCGCCGGCGCGCTCGCGCTGGTGCCGCGCATGGGCAAGGAATTCATGCCGCCGCTCAACGAAGGCTCGCTGCTTTTCATGCCCGTGCTGCTGCCGAGCACGAGCCTCACCGAAGTGAAACGCATCATGTCGTGGCAGGACACCGTCATTTCCCAAACGCCGGAAGTGCTCTCTGCCGCGGGCAAACTCGGGCGCGCGGAATCGCCCACCGATCCCGCGCCGGTCGAGATGATCGAGACGACGATCATGCTCAAACCCGAGCGCGAGTGGCGCGCGGGAATGACGAAGGACGGGCTCATCGCCGAACTCACGCAGAAGCTCACGCAAGTCCCCGGCTACGTGCCCGGCTTTCTCCAGCCAATCGAAAATCGCATCCTCATGCTCAGCACCGGCATCCGCGCGCAGGTCGGCATCAAGATTCTCGGCGCGAATCTCGATGCGTTGCAGGCGAAGGCGTTCGAGGTCGAGAAAGTCGTGCGCGAAATCCCCGGCGCGGTCGGCGTCGCGCCCTCGCGCGTGCAGGGAAAGCCGTATCTCGAAATCTCCGCGAACCGCGAGGCGATGGCCCGCTATGGCCTGCGCACCGCGCAGCTCCTCGAAGTCGTCGAGGCCGGCATCGGCGGGCGCAATGTCTCCACCACCATCGAGGGCCGCGAGCGCTTCCCCATCCAGGTCCGCATCGAGCGCGACGAGCGCGACGACATCGAGCGCCTCGGCGACATCCTCGTCGCCACGCCCGCCGGCAAGCACATCCCGCTCGGCCAGCTCTCCGACATCCGCCGCAACGTCGGCGCCAGCGAGATCGCCAGCGAGAACGGCCGCCTCCGCGTCTTCGTGCAGGCAAACGTGCAGGGCCGCGACCTCGGCAGCTTCGTCGGGGAAGCCCGCCGGCGCATCGGCGAGGAGATCGCGCTCCCCGGCGGCATGACCATCGAGTGGAGCGGACAGTACGAGCACCAGCTCAGCGCGCGGCGCACGCTCCAGATCATCGTCCCCACGGTGCTCGGCATCATTTTCGTCCTGCTCTACATCGTCTATGGCAGCGCGAAAGAAGCGGCCCACGTCATCCTCGCCGTACCATTCGCGCTGACCGGCGGCGTGTATCTGCAATACCTGCTCGGCTACCCGTTTAGCGTCGCCGTCTGGGTCGGCTACATCGCCCTCTTCGGCACCGCGATCCAGACCGGCGTGGTGATGGTCGTCTATCTGGAGGAGGCCGTAAAAAAAGCGTCTGCCACCACCCGCGAGGCGCTGCTCACCGCGATCAAGGACGGCGCGCGCCTCCGGCTCCGGCCGAAGGTGATGACCGTGGCCACGATCGTCGCCAGCCTGCTCCCGATCATGTGGAGCTCGCGCCCCGGCGCGGAGGTGATGAAGCCGCTCGCCGCGCCCGTCATCGGCGGCATGGTCAGCAGCCTCATCCACATCCTCATCGTCACGCCCGTCATCTTCGCCTGGCTCCGCGAGCGCGAACTGCGCGCCGGGAGTCCATCCGCCTCCGCATCCCGAGATTGATATGTCCCGGAGCGCGATCCGATTCACAAAAGGCATGTCATCCTGAGCGTAGCGGAGGAGGAAAGGAGGGCGTAGCGCAGTCGAAGGACCCCGGCGATTCTTTGCGGTACTGCCCGTGAATGCGCGGGGTCCTTCGACTGCTTTCCGTCCCGCCTTCGCCCGCGACGGAACTCCGCTCAGGATGACACCGCTGTTGAGATTCGTTACACAGGCCAGCTAGCGTGAGCCCTCGAACCCTATGAACAGAATCCACACTCCCCGCCGTCACTTCCTCCGCGACCCGGCGGCGGCATTCGCCCTCGCGTTTCTCTCACTCCCACTGATCGACCGTGCTGCCGAACTCAGCCCATTCGGCATCGGAGCCTGCAACCAAACCTCGCAGGAACT
>JANOBH010000564.1:0-2626 GCA_031411535.1 Chthoniobacter sp.
GGCGAGCCGGTCGTCCTGATCTACAACGAGGAACAGATCGTCGGCCACGTCATCGCACGCAGCGACGACCGCCAGAAACTGCGCTTCTTCCGCGCAGCGGAGCCGTTTGATGCCACCGGATGCAGCGGTGCGCCGGTCCTCAGCGGCGTCACGGGAAAGGTCATCGGCGTGGCGCTGACGGCTGACCGTGCGGAGAATGCGCGCACGGTGGGGTTTGAGCTGCTCGATCTTCCGGCGAGTCTGGCTGCGCCGTGACTGGGGTACGACCACTCAAGAGAAACGTGTCGTCCTGAGCGGAGTGGAGGCAGGGAGGCAGCGATCCCGTGCGTTCGCGGGCGATGTCGCACGGAATCGCAGGGGTCCTTCGACTGCGTTCCGTTTGCAAAGCCAAACGGCACTCCGCTCAGGATGACACCTGAGTGTGATTTTCCGTGATGGCGCGAGCGGTCCGGCTTCGCGCGAGACGCGCGTCAGTTCCCCGTGTTTTCCCAGTTGCCGATGTCGTCTTCGGTGCCGGGTTTTCCGTCGGTGCCGGCGGAGAAAATATCGTAGCCCTTGGGGTTGTGGGTGCCGGGCTGGGTGTAGTGATACTCGCGGTCCCACGGATCGCGGAGTGGCACGTCGAGGAGTTGCCGCCAGTTGCGGGGCTTGGGGTCCGCGTCGGGTCTGGAGATGAGCGCCTTGAGACCCTGGTCGGTGGTGGGTAGGGAGCCATTGGTCATCTGGTACTGGAGGAGCAGGGTGCGGTACTGCTCGATGTCGCCTTTCGCGCGCGTCATCTGCGCGGTGCCGATGTGGCCGCCGGTGAACTTGATCGCCATGCCGATGAGCAGGCCGATGATGAGCACGACGAGCATGATCTCCAGCAGGGTGAATGCGGCGTTTCTGCGGCGGGAGGTTTTCATGGGGCGTCGGGTGAAAGCGTGTAGTCGAGGGCGGGCGAGTTGTATTTGAGCTGGAGCTCCACGGCGCGCACGGCGACGGGGCCCGACTCCCTATTAAGCTGGAGGACGACTTTATTCAAACCGGCCCGGAGCGCGGAACCCGGGATCACTTTCTGCGCACGCAGCCAGCCAGTGTAGCGAAAGCGCATGTCGCGGTCGAGCGGGCGGACGAGGCCGACGTAGCCGGGATCCGCGAGGTCGGGCTGGTGGACGGTCGCGGGGCCGAGGGCGCGGTCGTTGACGGTGATGTCCGGCAGGGCGAGGGCGTCCGAGTCGAGGATCTCGAAGGTGACGATGGCGGTGAGGGGCGGGGACTGGAGATCGAACTCCCACGAGCCGGCGGGGGCGTCGCGCGGGGTGAGCTTCATGATGCCGGGGTCGATGGATGCTTTCACCCGACCGTAGAGCGTGTAGTCGTCGGCCTGGAGCGGCGCGGCTGGCAGGCTGCCAAAGGGGTCGGTGACGGCGGCGGGCGCGGCGTAGTCGATGGCGTGGTGGGATTCGGCGCGCTTGAGGGAGGCGAGAAAAACGCCGCGGATGCCGGAGCCGTCGCCGGGGACGGTGATGTCGATGTAATCGACGCCGTCCATGGGGATGGTGAGGTTTTCCGAACTGGGGAGGCTGAGGCCGGCGCCGAGCGGGCCGCTCTCGAAACGGGACGCGCCTGTTTCGGACCAGCCGGTGACGGCGGGCGCGGCGTCGGGGAGGTCGTCGAAGAACAGGCGGAACTGGAGGGATTTGTTCAGGTCGCCGACGCGGCGAAAGTGGAGGCGGTAGATGGTTTTCGCGGGCGTGACATCGCTGGCGGGGACGCGTTCGGTGCCGAGGGATGCGAGCCAGATGGGCAGCGCGACGTGCGGCGGGTTCGGCGAGGCGAGGGCGCGGAAGTCCATCCAGACGGAGAAGGGCGTGGGCTGCTCGCGGAGTTCCTGGGCGCTGGCCGGGAGGGCGAGGGCGATCAGCGCGAAGAGGCAGGAGACGAGGCGCGGGATGCGGAAAAAAGCGCGGTCATCCTGAGCGGAGTTCCGTTTGGCTTTGCAAACGGAACGCAGTCGAAGGACCCCGGCGATTCCGGGCGACGCCGCCTGTAAATTCACGGGGTCCTTCGACTGCGCTGCGCCCGCCTTTCCGCCTGCGCTCCGCTCAGGATGACGGGACGTTTTTAAGCCGACGGAAAAAGGCGAAAGCGTGGATGAGTGGCAGGGCATCGTGGGAGGACGGGGGCGGCGGTGATGCTCTAGGCTAGCGCACATGCGTGCGCAAGCCTGAGGTGAGGCCAAAGACGGCGCTCATGATGCCATAGACGACGAGGCCGACGACGCCGGCGATGACGAGCATGACCAGCGGCGGGATGAGCGTGGAGACGATCTGGATCTGCTGGTCGAGCTCGCGCTCATAGACATCGGCGATCATCTGCATGGTGTTGCCAAATTTTCCCGTCTGCTCGCCGACGGACATCATGTCGATGAACAGCTCGGGGAAAATGCCCTGCTCGCCGAGCGCCACGGAGAGGGTGGCGCCATCGACCACGGCTTTTCGCACCTCGACCATGCGGAGGCGCACATCTTCATTACCGGAGATTTCCTCCAGCAGCTCCAGCGAACGCAGCAGGGTGACGCCGTTTTCCATGAGGGTGCCGAGGGTGCGGGCAAACTGGGCGTAAAAGCGGTAGCGGATGATCC
>JANOBH010000565.1:0-2606 GCA_031411535.1 Chthoniobacter sp.
GCTCCGCAGTACCCCACGCGGAGCCAAGCGCTCCTGCGCGCCCCCGAGGCGCTCCCGCGCCCGGACTGCGGCGAAAGGCGCCGCTCTGGGAACACTCGCCGTCCGCAAAAGCGGTGAAGGAATCACCGCAGTCCCAGAGCCTGCGGCGATTTCTGTTTTCGGCTTGTGAGATACGGGACGCGCACCCACTTTCCCCGTCCCTATGAGCCAGCAAAAAGAGACCCCGTTGATGGAAAAGATCGTGTCGATGTGCAAGCGGCGCGGCTTCATCTTTCAAAGCTCCGACATCTACGGCGGTATCAACGGCTTCTGGGACTACGGCCCGCTCGGCGCAGAGCTGAAACGCAACCTCCGCGACACTTGGTGGCGCGCGATGATGCGCGACCGCGAAGACGTGGTGGGGCTCGACGCCTCGATCATCATGCACCCGGCGATCTGGAAGGCGTCGGGCCATGTGGACACGTTTGCCGATCCGATGAGCACGTGCAAAAGCTGCAAGAAGCTCGTCCGCACGGATCAGTGGTGGTCCATGATGTCGGAGCAGCCGTGGGTGCAGTCGCTGGCTGGGCTCGTCGAACCGGGCACGGATGCCTTTCACACCGGCGATTTGCTGAAGTGGGCCAAAGGCAAAGGCAAACAGCTCGCGCCGAATCTGGCTCTCGTCCGCGCACCTGAAGTCACGCTCGCGTGGCTGGTGCAGGCCGTGGAGGAAGGCCGGCGGCCGGCGGACGCACGCCAGTTTTACCTTCATCTCGCGACGGAACAGTTTGCCGCGACCGGCTTCATCACGCCCTGTCCGCACTGCGGCGGCGAGTTGACCGAGCCGCGCCCATTTAACCTGATGCTGCGCACGCACTACGGTCCCATCGAGAGTGATGACAACCTTTGCTACCTCCGCCCTGAAACCGCGCAGGCGATCTTCGCACAGTTCAAGAACGTCGTGGACAGCACGCGCGTGAAAGTTCCCTTCGGCATCGGGCAGATCGGAAAGGCATTTCGCAACGAGATCACCCCGCGCAATTTCACCTTCCGCTCCCGCGAGTTCGAGCAGATGGAACTCGAGTTTTTCATCCCGCCGGACGAAGCTGTGAGGCTTGTCCGTGGCAGCGTCGCGCAGTGGAGCGAAGGCGCGGACCTTTCCACACCGCAGCCGGACTGGGGCTGGGAAATGTGGCACCGCTACTGGGTCGCGCAGCGCACGGCTTACTACGCGGGCATCGGACTCGGCCCCGACGTGCTCGATTACCACTGGCAGAAAAAGGACGAACTCGCCCACTACGCCCGCGCCTGCGTGGACATTCTCTTCAAGTTTCCTTTCGGCACGGAGGAACTCGAAGGCATCGCCGCGCGCGGCGACTTCGATCTCGCGCAGCACCAGAAGCACAGCGGGAAGCCACTGGAGGTCTTCGACGAAGAACTCCGCGCCGCCGCCGCCAAACTCACCGACGAACAGCGCCGCGACTTCATCGCCGAGGTGCAGGAGGACTGGAATGATCACAACAAGTCGCGCGAGGAAGCCGCGGTTTTCTGCGAGCGCGTGATGAAAGGCTTTTACGTCCCGCACGTCATCGAGCCGAGCGCCGGCCTGGACCGGCTTGCGCTCGCGGTGCTCACGCTCGCTTTCACCGAAGTCGAAAAAACGGACGCGAAAGGCGCCAAGGAAGTCCTGACCGTGATGCGCTTTCACCCGCGCATCGCCCCGGTCAAGGTCGGCGTGTTTCCCCTGCTCAAGAACAAGCCCGAACTCGTGGCAAAGGCGAGCGCCGTATATGAACTCCTGCGCCGCCAGATGGCGTGCTTCTACGACGAGGGCGGCAGCATCGGCAAACGCTACGCCCGGCAGGACGAGGCGGGCACGCCGTTCTGCGTGACCATCGACTTTGAGACGCTCGGCGAGAAAGGCCCGGAGCTGGCCGACACCGTGACGCTGCGCCATCGCGACGACGGACGGCAGGAGCGAGTGAAGATCGCCGAACTCCTCGGGCTGCTCCTTCCGCAGGTCCAGTAGGCCGCGCGGCCATGAGCGAGTCCCCCGCCCCGCCGCCGAGCGGCAGCCGTCTGCCGGCGCTGCTCACGGGGATGCTCGCCGCGAATGTCGTGGCAGGCGTGCTCTTCCTCGGCGTGAAGGAGCTGCTCGACGCGTTCCCCGGCCAGGATCAGCGCGCACTCGCGGTGCCGAGCATGTGCCTCGTGCCGCTGGTCGCAGGTTTCGTCGCCGCATGGTGCTGGCGGAGCCTGCGCCCGACCATCGGCGACTGCCTCCTGCATTCGCTTACCGCGACGCTTCTCGGTCTAGCCGCAGCCGCGGTCGTCATTCGCGAAGGCGTGGTGTGCCTCGTCATCGCGTCGCCCGCGCTTTACGTGATGATCCTCACCGGCGCGCTCCTCGGGCGCATTTGGTTCCGGCCAGATGACACACGGCTCCGGCTAACCATCGTCCCGCTGCTCGCGCTGCTCACCGCGGGCGAGGTGTTCCAGCGGACGGATGAAATGCGCGTCGTGACCGACGAGATCGTTATCCACGCGCCGCCCGCCAAAGTCTGGCCGCACGTCCTCGCCTTTCCCACAGTCCCCGACGCGCCAGGCTACTGGATCTTCCGCCTCGG
>JANOBH010000566.1:0-3066 GCA_031411535.1 Chthoniobacter sp.
GTGGATGCGCTTCTTTTCGGATCGTATCGTCGCCGTATCCGAGGCGATCGCCGGCCAGTTCAGCGACCGGGCGAAAGTGTGCGTGGTCAACAACGGCTTCGATGTCGGCGAGTTTGAGCTGAAGGACGCGGGGGCTGGCGCCGCGTTCCGCGAAAAGCACGCGCTCGGCGCCGGGCCGGTCGTAGGCTGCGTCGGGCGCATCAAGCTCCAGCGCAAAGGCCAGGAGGTGCTGCTGCGCGCGGCCTGCCTGCTGAAGCAGCGCGGCGTGCGCGCGAAGTGGCTCGTCGTCGGCGCGCCCTATCCCGGCAACGAGTCGCACCTGGAAACGCTCCACGAGATCGTGCGCGAGGGCGGCATCGCGGAGGACACGGTTTTCACCGGCGAACTGTCCGACCCACGCCCGGCCTACGCGGCGATGAGCGTTTTCGTGCTGCCGTCGGCGCAGCCGGAGCCATTTGGCGGCGTGGTAATGGAGGCGATGTGCATGAGCGTGCCGGTCATCGCCACGAATATCGGCGGCTCCGTCGAGCAGGTCGCCGACGGTGAGAGCGGCTACCTCGTCCCGCCCGCCGATCCCGCGGCGCTCGCGGAGAAGCTGGAGCTTTTGCTGAGCGATGAAGCTCTGCGCGCCCGCTTTGGCGCAGCGGGCCGCCGGCGGATCGCGGAGCGTTTCACCCTGCCCGGCATGGTGGAAAAAATCGTCCGAATCTACGACGAGTCGCTCGGCCGCGGACCCATCCGCATCCTCTACGTGAACAACAGCGCCGACATCTACGGCGCGAGCCGCTGCATGGTGCGGCTGCTGGAGCGCATGGACCGGAGCCGCTATCAGGGCGTGGTCATGCTGCCCGAGCACGGGCCGATCGAGCCGCTGCTGCGCCGCGCGGGGATCGAGGTGATTTTCTTCCCGCAGCTCAGCGTCATCACCCGCGGCGTCTTCCGCTCGTGGCGGCTGCTCCCCTTTCTCCTCCGGCTCCCGCTCTCGATTTTCGCGCTTTGGCGGGTGTTGAAAAAGCGGCGGATCGATCTCGTGCATACGAATACCGGCGTAGTGCTCTCGTCCGGCCCGGCGGCGTGGCTCGCGGGCGTGCCGAATGTCTGGCATGTGCGCGACTGGTTTCAGGAGTTCAGCTTTTTTTGGACGGCCTACTCGCGCTACATGCACATCTTCTCGGATCGGATCGTCGCCGTCTCGCGGCCCATCGCCGAGCAGTTCCCGGCGGCGTTTGGCGTGACGGTCGTGCATGACGGTTTCGAGTTGGAGGAGTTCGCACTCGATGACCCGCAGGCCGGCGCGAAATTCCGCGCGGAATACGCGCTCGGCGATCTGCCCGTGATCGGCTGCGTGGGCCGGATCAAGCTCGTGCGCAAAGGCCAGGAGGTGCTCCTGCGCGCCGCGGCGCTGCTGAATGCGCGCGGCGTGCGCGCGAAATACCTCATCGTGGGAGCGCCGCTCGACGGCAATGAGGGCCACCTCGAAACCCTCCACGGAATCGTGCGCGAGGCTGGCCTCGGCGAGGATGTCGTCTTCACCGGCGAGATCGCCGACCCGCGCCCGGCCTATGCCGCGATGGACATCTTCGTCCTGCCGTCCGCGCAGCCCGAGCCGTTCGGCGGCGTGGTCATGGAGGCGATGTGCATGGGCCTGCCTGTCATCGCCACGAATATCGGCGGCTCCATCCAGCAGGTCGTCGATGGCGAGACGGGCTACCTCATCCCACCCGGCGATGCCGCGGCGCTCGCGGAGAAACTGGAGGTCTTGCTCCGCGACAAGGCGCTCTGCGCGAGGCTCGGCGAGGCGGGCCGCCGGCGGATCGTCGAGAAGTTTACATTGAACGGCATGGTTGAGGAAACCGTCCGCGTTTATGAAGACTGCCTGACTCACGCATGACCGCCGCGCCCATCGTCCATCTCCAGGGCCTCGACTCCGGCTATCCCGCCGTGATCGAGGAGACGCTCACGCAGATCGGCTTTTTCAAAACCGTCCCGTCCGGCTCGCGCGTCTTCCTCAAGCCGAACCTCACCTTTCCCGAGTTCCGCCCCGGCGTGATGACCTCGCTCGACTGCCTGCGCGCCGTCACCGTCTGCCTCATCGGCCGCGGCTACCGCGTCGTCATCGGCGAGGCCGACAGCGGGGGATACAACCGCTTTTCCATCGACGAGGTTTTCAAAGGCATGGGCATCGACAAGCTCGCCGCCGAGACCGGCGCGGAGATCGTGAATGTGAGCTTCACCGAGCCCGAGTGGATGGACGTGCGCGCCGGCTGGCGGCGCCTGCGCGTGCCGGTGCCGCGCCTGCTGCTGCGCGAGATCGACGCCTTCATCACGCTGCCCGTGCCGAAGATCCACATGAACACGCAGGTCTCCATGTCTATCAAGAACCAGTGGGGCTGCATCCAGGAGCCGACCGAGCGGCTGAAGCTGCACCCGTACTTCGCGGAGGTGATGTATGAGTTCAACAGCCGCCTGCCGCACGCCTACTCCATCATCGACGGCCGCTACGGCCTGAACCGCACCGGCCCGATGCTCGGCGACGTGGTGGACATGAATTTCGTCCTCGGCTCGAATGACCTCGTCGCCGCCGACCGCGCCTGCTGCCGCATCATGCAGATCGACGAGGCGCGCGTGAAATACCTCCAATACTTCCGGTCGCGCGGCTGGTGGTGCGAGTTTGAAAAGATCGCGCTCAACTGCGACATCACGCGCTTTCAAAAGGAGAAGTTTTACCTCGTGCGGAAATGGACGGACTACCCCGGCCTCATCTGCTTCAACAACGCCTTCCTCGCCTGGCTCGGCTACCACTCGCCGCTCGCCGGCTTTGCCCACTGGCTCCTCTACCTCTTCCGCGAGCCCTTTTACGAATACGGCAAGGAGAAGGAAAAGCTGCGCGCCGAGACGAAGAAATAAAGGAATGTCTCAAGACTTGATCACGGTCATCCTGAGCGGAGTTCCGTCGTGGGCCGAGGCGGGACGGAACGCAGTCGATGGGACCCCGCGCATACCTGCGACAAACCCCGGGGAAGCCGGGGGGCCTAGACAGCGCGGGGCCCCCCGATCCCCCGCCGC
>JANOBH010000567.1:0-5269 GCA_031411535.1 Chthoniobacter sp.
GGGCGGATTGGCGACGATGATGTGGAAGCGGTCCTTTTCCTGCACGTCGGCGAGGTTCTCGGCGAGCGTGTTGGTGTGGATGATGTTGGGCGCTTCGATGCCGTGCAGGATCATGTTCATGATCGCGATGACGTAGGCGAGCTTGTCCTTTTCTTTGCCGTAGAGGGTGCGCTCTTGCAGGAAACGATCCTGCGCGACGGTGCGCTTCGGGTTGTTCGCCTTGAGGTAATCGAAGGATTCGCAGAGGAACCCCGCCGAGCCGATGGCGGGGTCGCAGATCGTTTCTCCGAGCTGCGGGGCGGTGACGGCCACGATGGCGCGGATGAGCGGGCGCGGAGTGTAGTAGGAACCGCCGTCGCGTCCGGCGTTGCCCATGTTTTTGATCTTCTCCTCGTAGAGGTAGCTCAGCTCATGCTTTTCCGTCTGCGAGCGGAAGCGCAGACCGTCAATGGCCTCGACGATCTCGCGCAGGTTGTAGCCGCTGTTGATCTCGTTCTTGGTCTCGCTGAAAATCTCCCCGATTTTGTATTCGATGGTGTTCGGCCCGCTCGCCCGTTGTTTGAAGCCCTTCAGGTACGGGCAGAGCTTGAGATTGACGAAGTCGCGAAGGTCGTCGCCGACGAGCGCGGTGTTATGGTCGAGCTTCCCATCCTTGCCCTTGGGCGCGGCCCACGATTCCCAGCGGTAGGGTTGGTCGAGAATGTGGGTGTATTTCTTGCCGTTGAGGGCGGCTTCGGTGGCTTTGTCGTGCTCCAGTGCGTCGAGGTATTTCAGGAAGAGCAGCCATGAGGCCTGCTCGGTGTATTTCAGCACTCCGCCGCCTTCCCGGCGGAGGACGTCGTCGATGTTTTTGAAGGCTTGTTCGAACATGGGGGTTTGGCTGGCTTTGACGGCTCAGGGGAGGGTGGAAGAGAATCGATTCAGGTCTCGAGCGCGGCGCGGTAGCCGGCGGCGGTGAGGGCGGCGACGCGGGGCCAGGCGGTCTGCTCGCGCCAGGCGGCGGCTCCGGCATGGTCGGGCGGCGTGGCGAGGGCGGCGGCGAGTTTCTCCGCAAGGTCGGTGTCGGGGCGGTCGAAGCGGAAGATGGTCGGCGCGGGCTCGGCGAGATCCACGGTATCGAGGCGGCGGGGGAGGAGGATGGGGACGCCGAATGAGCGGGCGAGGGCGGCTGCGCCGGAGGTGAAGATGGTGCGGTAGTTGAAGAGCACGGCGTCCGCGGCGGAGAGCCAGAGGCCGAGGGCGGCATCATCGAGCCAGCCAAAGCGGAGCGTGACGCCGGGCACGCCTGCGGCGGCGCGGGAGATCGTCTCGCCGTAGGCGGGCGTGTTCGGCTTTCCGGCTATGACGAGCTGGGCGTCAGGGCGGGCGGCTTTCCACCAGGCGAGGATTTCCTCCTGGCCTTTGTAGGGCTCGACTGCGCCGAAGATGAGGCAGAGCGGACCCGGTGCGAGGCCGAGCTTTGCGCGGGCGTCATCGCGCGGGATCGGAGCGGGGAGCACGACGGAGAGGTCGCCGTGCGGGATGACGCGAATCCTTTCCAGCGCGAGCCGATAGACCTCGGTGAGCCGCTGGCGTGCGGCCTCGGAATGGGCGAAGACGATGCGCGCCCGGCGATAGGCGGCGGCGTAGTTCGCATGCGCGAAAGGGAGGTGCTGGAGATTGTGCTCGTGGAGATTGTGCGCAGTGAGGACGTAGGGCGTGCGGCGCGAGGCGAGGGCGAGATCGAGGGTGAATCGGGCGCGGCGGAACCAGTCGCGCCCGTCGCGGAGCTGCGGGTAGTAGGATTCCGGCCAGTGCAGGTGCATGAGGTCGCTGCGCTGGGCGGCGAGCAGGCGGGTGAGGGGAAGCACGCGCTTGTAGCCGGTGAGGAAGCTGACGCGGACATCCTGCGCGGCGAGCGCCTCGGCGAGCAGGCGCTGGTACGGGACTCCGCCGCGCCAGTCGGGTGCGAAGACGACCGCGAGACTCACCGGACGGCCTTTTCGCGCGGCAGGAGAAAGGCGGAGAGCCGCTTGATCCCCTCGGCATAAAAGCGGTCGCGCACGGCGCCGACGTAGTGGCGGCAGACGGCGTCCTCGGAGGCGCGCTTGCTGAGCGAGACTTCGTAGCGCCGGGGAAGCAGGCCGCCCTTTCCATGTGCGGCGGCGCAGAGCATGAGGAGCGTCTGCTCGATGCGCCAGGGATGCCCGCGCGGGATCGAGGTAAGCGCGAGCGCGCGGTCGCAGAGGTCGAGGTCGATGGCCGCCTTGCTGAGCAGGCAGAGGCCGCTGTTCACGCGCGGCCAGATTTTGACGCCGAGCTCTTCCTGCGCCTCGCGGGCTGAGATGAGCGAGCCTTCGCGGACGTCTTCGTTGAACCAGCACTCGTCGGATTCCACGCTGGCCCAGTCGAGGATCTCGCGGGGGTGATTGAAGAAAAGCAGGTCGCTGTCGAAGAGCATGAAGCGCTCGCCGGTGGTGAAAAAGGGCGCGTCGAAAATCTTCAGCGCGAGCGGATGCGCCCGCCGGTAATCCTCGCAAAAGGGATACGCCTTGATCATGCGCCCGACTTTTGCGTCGGCCTCCTTGCGCGAGATGATGCGCGCATTTTTAAAAAGTCTGCGCAGCGAGGCGGCGCCCTCGGCGGGCAGCGTGCCGTCATCATGGATGATGATGGGCCACGAGTGCTCGCTGAACTGAAACCAGCTCGCCAGCATCCACGCGGAGAGCCGCCAGTCTTTCTCCCCGGTCAGGATGTGGATGGGGATGGCCTGCTCCGGCTCGTTCCAAAAAGGCCACTCCCACTCCTCGATGCGCGGGAGCGTCTTGTAGTCATGGTAGGACGCATCCCAGCCGCGCTTGAGGTCGCGGCGGAAGAGCCACCAGAGTTTGCCAGGGGAAATCACGGGGGCTATGTATCGTGCCGGCACATCCGGGCGCAAGCCGCTCGCGCTCGCTGCCATGCATGCGGTGAGAGAAGCCATTGCGGATGGCGGAGGAGATTGGCGAAAAATCCGCCCTTAGCCGTGCTCGGGTCGCCCTGGTAAAGGTCGTAGCCGAGCTGCGCCTCGATCTTCCACAGGCGCGCCGGGCTGATCGGCGGATTGGCGGCGAGGGTCTTTCGCACGATGGCGCGGATTTCCTCGGCGGCGCGGCCGGCGGCGGCGGACTTCTGCCCCGCATGGACGCGGAAATGCGTGAGCGTGGCTGGCAGGTGTGCCACGCGCGCGCCGGCCCGGAAGCAGCGGACCCAAAAGTCGTAGTCGAAGGCGAGATGGTAGGCCGTGTCGAAACCGCCGACTTTTTCCAAAAGTGAGCGCCGGAAGAACACCTCCGGCTGCACCCACTGGCGGCCGTGCCACCAGACGCCGTAGATGTCGAGGGCGTCGGCGAGCGATTCGATGCGGCCGGTGTGGGTGCCGGTGAGCGCCCCGTGCTCGTCGATCCAATCGACGGACCCGTAAGCGAGGTCGGTGTCGGGATTCTCGGAGAAAAACTCGAGGACGCGCTCGGCGGCATTCTCCGCGAGGAGGTCGTCGCCATTGATAAAGCCGATGATTTCGCCGCCCATGCGCTCCATCGCGGTGTTCAGCGCGTCGGCCTGGCCGCGGTCAGGCGCGCTGGCGATGGTGTCGCCGGGGCGTGCGAAACTGCGTGCGATTTCCAGGCTGCGATCCGTGGAGGCACCGTCCTGGAGCCACCAGCGGACATGCGGGCCGTTGGCATTGAGCGAGGTGAGGGTCGCGGAGAGGAAGCGCTCCCCATTGAAAACCGGCACCGCGAGGACTAGGGGGCCGTTCATTTTGGCACCTGCTCCACTTTCCACTCGATCCGCGGGCAGACCACGCCGGGCCAAGGTTCCGGGAAGGTCGAGGACTGGTTGCCCACGCCGCCGACATTGAAACTGAGATACTCCGCGCCGGGCAGGAGGTAGCGCTCGCCGGGGATGTCGCATTGCACGTTGACCACGTAGTTGCGCCGGTTGAGCAGGCCGCCGGGGATGTGGCACACGGTCTTGTAGCTGCCGGGCGCCTGTGTCTCCTGCTGGAAAAGGTGATCCGTCGCCGTGAATGCGTGCTCGCCCTCCTGCGTGACGAGCGTGACGCTGAACCTGGCGCCGCGGAGCCGCTGGAGGATCTCGTAATGGATCTCGATGGCGATGGGCCGGTCGGCCTCGAAGGCGGACTGCGGCACGCCCTGGGGATCGAGCAGGCGGATGCCGCGGAGCGCCAGCTCCTCGCAGCGCGGCGCGTCCTTGCCGCCGTTCCACCAGATCTGCCCCTCGATCTCGCTGTCCTTGGGCATCGAGGCCGAAAGGTAGTGGCTGATGACTTCGCCGGGGTGGCCCGTTTTCACGAGGCGGCCACCTTCGATGAGGAGCGCATGTTCGCAGAGCGAGCGTACGGCGCCCATATTATGACTGACGAAAAAGACGGTCCGCCCCTGCTGCGAAGCCACTTCGCCCATCTTGCCGAGGCACTTTTTCTGAAAGCCCGCGTCGCCCACCGCCAGCACCTCATCGATGAGGAGGATCTCCGGCTCGAGATGCGCCGCGACTGCAAAGGCGAGCCGCACAAACATGCCGCTCGAGTAGCGCTTCACCGGTGTGTCGATGAACTTCCCGACCTCGGCAAACTCGACGATCTCCTCGAACTTTGCCGCGATCTCCGCGCGCCTCATGCCGAGGATCGCGCCGTTGAGGAAGATGTTTTCCCGCCCCGTCAGTTCCGGGTGAAAGCCCGTGCCGACCTCGAGCAGCGAGACGACCCGCCCGCGCAGGATCGCGCGCCCGCTCGTCGGTTCCGTGATCCGGGAGAGGATTTTGAGCAGCGTGGATTTGCCGGCGCCATTGCGCCCGACCACGCCGATGATTTCGCCGGGATTCACCGAGAAGGAGATGTCCTTCAGCCCCCAGAAGGTGTTCGGCTCGGGCCCCACCCGGTCATCGGTGATTGGATTCGCCTTGGTCTGCGTCTTGGGTGCGGCGCCATTGCGGCGGCGGTGGAAAAGCTTTTCCAGGGACTCCCGGACACTCGATGGACCGATGGATCCGAGGCGGTAGAGCTTCGAGAGATTCTCGACTTCGACGACGGGTTTCATACCGAGTCAATGACGGTGCGCTCGACCTTTTGAAACACGGCGATGCCCGTCGCGAGCACGACGAGGGTCACGGCGACAGAAACGGCGATCTCCGTCGCTCCGAGTGTTCCCCGGCCGAGAAGACAGATCCGCAGCCCCTCGACTGGGACGGCCATCGGGTTTGCCAGCGCGATCCATTTCCACTGCGGCGG
>JANOBH010000568.1:0-6773 GCA_031411535.1 Chthoniobacter sp.
ATCGCCGCGGTCTTCGGGCCCGCGTTGAAAACCGCGCCGCCCAGCCGCCGCGCATTGAGTAGGACCGTCGCAAGCGCGAGCAGCAGGACGACGCGCAGCACGGTCAGCACGCGCTCGACGGCGAGCGAGATGAGCACCGGATGAATCTGCTGCGTCGCGAGCACTGGTCCATTCCAACCAAACGTCGCCGCGCGCCACCGCCACTCGGGGACGCCGGGGCCGGTTTGTATGCGGGCCTTGGAGTCGTAGTACAGGTTGTCATTGTTCATCGTCTGGGCCTTCGAGGCGCGCGCCGAACTGAGCACGGAGTAATCACGCGCTTCCTGTTCTACCGCTCGCCGCTCTGGCGGAGCAGCGGGCGCGTTGGTCTGGCGTTCGAGCGAATCACCATCGGTCGAAAGTTCGTTCGCGATCATCGCCGCCATCCGCGACGAGCCGATGACTTCCAACTGCGGATACAGCGCCTGCTGAATCTGCCGCGCGACGAACGGCACGAGGATGCACACGAGCACCGCGATGGAGATCCACTTACCCACCTCGATCACGCGACGCGGCCAACCGGACGGCACGACGCGGAGCAGCGCCAGCGGCACGAGCAGGATCAGCCAGATGTAACGCGGTGCGCCGAACTCGTGATAGGAAAGACCGAACGCGAGGAACGCGAGCGCGGCGGCGGCGAAGCCCCAAATGCGGAACACCGCGAGCGTGAAGATGAGCAGGAGAAAAAGGTCGAGCAGCGTCCACGCGGTGAGCCAGTCGCCACGCACCCAATCCGCGCCGAAGAGCGCGAAGAGCCGCCAGCCCGGCGGAAGATTGAGCGTCACTTTCAAGGCATCGGCATCGGAGCGCCAGCCGGTGGCGGAGAGTTCCTTTGCGCGCGCCATGCGGCCGGTGGCTTCGAGATGGATGCCGCGGGTGCGAATCTCCACGCCGGGCGCGGCGTTCTGCGGATTGAGCGTGATGAGCTGGCCCTGCCCGCCGCTGCGCACCGAGCCGAGATCCTGGCCGGCTGCGGCATCGAGCCGCCAGATCTGCTGCATCTGGCCGGTGATCGTGTCGCGGAAGGTGAGCCCGCCGCCATTTTCATCGAGCCACCACTCGCGCGCGATGGTGAGCCCCGCGGGTTTTTGCAGGCCCATGCCACGCATGCGTTCCTCCACGCGGAAGGGAGCCGTCGTGTCCCAGCGATAGACGGGCAGCTCGCGCCATTTTTCGGGAAAGGTGGTCTGCGAGACGTCGATGGAGGGCGCGCCGACGATCTCCACCATGCGGAATTCCGGCTTCGAGCGGAACGCGACGAGTTCCTCACCCGCCGCCACTTTCGCGCCGGCGGCGTAGCGAAATTCCTTCGGGTTGTCGGCACGAAACGCGTCGGCGCGGATCGTCCATTTTCCCGCGCGCACCTGGGCCTTCATCTTTCCAGCGTCATCCACCGCGACGGGAATCGGGCTCTCCACCGCCGAGAGTTTCCAGCCTTCGGGAAGGATGGTGCCGAGATCCTCTTCTCGGCTTTTGCCCGAGACGGTCAGCTCGATCTCGGTGCGCAACCAGAGCGGGATGCCGTCCTCCAGCGCGGCGTAGAGTTTCACGGCGAGGAAGTTTTTGTCCGCCTCCTCGGCTGCGCCGTCGCGTTTCAGCCATAGAAAACCCTGCGCGTCCCAGGCGGGCGCGTCCACGGGCCTGGCGTCGATGGTCAGCGCGAGGATGCCGATCTCGCGCGGGATGCGGATGCGCTGCGGCACACCACTCCAGCGAAACGCGCCCGCCAGCCGGAACGTGCCCGCGGCGAGCCGCACCGCGGGATTTCCCTCGCGCTCAAGCACCGCGACCGGCGCGCCGTTCGCGCGCACATCGAGCGGCCACACGTCCGCGTTCCCCGGCAGCGGCACCCACGTTTCGTGAAAGACGGTGACGGTGAGATCGAATTTCCCGCCGCCGCCCGCGGCCTGGAGATTCAGTCGCGACGGCCAGAAACAAAGATGCTTCGCCGCATCGGAGTAGGGCGTCGGGCAGAGGCGGTGTTCCTCGCCCCACATCGCCCACGCCTCCCACGGCTTCAGCGCGGCGGGGATTTCTTTGACGCTGCCGGGAAGCTGCGGGGCGGCATGACCGAGCGCCGGGAGGAGGGCCAGGGCGATCAATGCGGCCCGAGCGGAAATGGCTGACCAGATGTTATTCATAGTGCGGCGCTCGGCCGCCGGGATTCAATGAGGTCGGCTGCGGATCGCCAAGCAGAGAACGCAGGTCGAATCCCTGCGCCCCCCGCTCGCGAGTCTCGATGACGCACAGCCCTCGCCGAAGCCGTTCGCATTCACGCTCTCCGGCCGCGTGTCGGAAGGCGGGCTCACAGGCCCAGTCTTTCCGCAGTGCCTACGGCCTCTTTCAGCCAGTCCTGCGCGTGCTCGGGAGGCGGGGCCCAAAAGGGCGACCAGCCGAGCCATTGCACGGCCTGGTGCAGGCGGCAGTACTCGAGGTCGGTGAGAAAGGTCTCGCGATCGAAATCCGCCGTCCTGTCCGCAGGCAGGGCGTCGTAGTAGGCCAGCGCCATCGCGTCCTTCTGCTCCCGCGTCCAGCCGCCGCTGGTCAGCCCGGCGAGATCGATTATTCCGGGCCCGACCGCGGCCATCTCCCAATCGACCGGGCACACGCGGAGCCGCTCCGGCCCGGCGTCGATCATCACATTCGAGGCGTAGAATTCGCCGTGAATCACCGTGACGGGGAGGGCGGCGAGTCGCTCGACGACTTTTTCATAGCGGCTCTCCAGATCGCGGATCGCTTTCGCGGCCTTACGGTCGGCGCTCTTGTCTCCTTCGCACACGAAGGTCGCGGCCCGGCGCATCCAGCGCCAGTAGAAGTCGCGGTCGTAATTGAGGAGGTGGGCGAGGTGCGCGGATTCCCGCCGTTCGGTTTCGCGGACGAGGTAGGTGTGCATCCCCGCCAGCCACCGCGCGACGTCTTTCCAAACCCCGATGTCACCGTGCTGCCAGAGCAGGCCGGGCGGCACGCGCTCGAGGAAAAGCCAGTAGCGTTTCCCCTCCTCCTGCGTGACGGCGCCATAGTAGGTGGCGGTGCCGAGCCCATGCAGCGCGAGGACGCGCCGATACGTCTCGATCTCGCGCATCGGCTCGTAAAAAAACGCCGGCTTCACGCGGCCCGCGCCTTCCATGAGCGCGTTCATGCTGAGATCCTTCACGATCAGCGCGTGGGTCGTGCCGTCGTCGAGCGTGACGTCGAGCTCCTCAATGATGAAGCTGGAGCAGTATTCCGAAATGCGCCGGTCGAGCCGGTCGATGCGCACATCTCTCGCGAAGTAGTGGCAGAGCAGTTCCTCAAGCGCGCGGTGCAGCTCGGCGCCGTCGATGATCGCCTCGATCTGATGCGCCTGCCCTCTCATCCGGCGGCCCCCACTTCGCTCAAAAGCCGCGTGAGGACTTTGCCCGACTCGAAGTATTCCTCCGCCACTCTGCGCGCGGCGCGCGCGTGCCGCGCGTAGTCGGCATTCATAGCCTCGATGGCGGCGAGGATTTCCTCTATCGTCCGAAAAGCGAACAGCCCCTCCCCGGCCGGCAAGTCTCTGCTGAAGCCCGTCTCCTGCGCGATCACCGGCCGGCCCGAGGCGAGGTAGCACGCGCTGCGGTCGCTGAACCATCCGCTGCGCGAATGGACGTAGCCGGTCTTGGCGATGCCGAACTCCGCCTTCGATCCCTGGATGAATCGCCGGTAGGCGTGCGGCGTCCCCGCGACCGCCGCCGGGTCGAGCACGTTCCAGCCATTCTCCGCCAGCGCCGCGACATCGCTTTCCTCGCCGGGATGAATGGCGAGCGCGGGTGAAAATCTCTCCGCGCACAGTTTCGGCAGCGCAAAGAACTGGCGGAGCGAGTGCGCCTTTTGCCCATAGTGCTGGCCGTCGTGCTCGACGGAGCCGTAGCCGCGCCAGTTGGCGATGGTGGTCAGCGCGTCGTGCTCGATTCGCGCGGCCACGGGCCATTCGTCGAGGACCACGGGTTGAAATGTGGGGATCCACGCGAGGCCGCACGTCGGGATCGGGCAATTCCCGGTGCCGATGCCGCGACCGACGGTGACGAAGTGCGTGTGCGCCGCGAAGCGCATGTCGATCCCGTGCGCGTCGTGCCAGAGCTGGATGAAGGCGGGATCGAGATCGAGATAGACGCGGGTGCGGATCGGTTCGAGCAGCGCGGCGTCTGCCAGCATCCCGGAGACGTTGATGAGCACGTCGGTGCGCCCGGCGATGGCCCGCAGTTCCGCGTGCGTGAGGCCGACCGTTTCCTCCGTCCCGGCGAGGAGCAGCGCCGCGCGGCCCGCGAGCCCGAAGTCCGCGACGATCCGGCGGAAGTAGGACGCGCTCGCGGATTCCGCGAGGGTGCAACCTTTAGGCTTCAGCGCCTTTTCCGGGACCGGTTCGATGAAGCAGACTTCGTGGCCGAGCCGCTGCAGCCCGAGGACGTATTGCAGCACCGCCCACGTCGCGCCGCCTTGATGCGGATCCGCCGCAATCATGCCGCTCACGATGATTCGGAGCCGGTGATTATTGGGTGGGCGAAAGGCGTTCACAGCGAACGGGAGTCTATTGGCGCCCAGAAATCTTCCTCAATTGAATTCCCCCTCATCATCCCGACGCGCCCGCACTGGCAGGTTGCCGAAGCAAACCAACTGGATGCCGGCCAGCTCCAGCCCCTCGCGCAATCGCGGATCGCAGAGGGTCGCCACCTCGGCCAGCCGCTCGGCGCGGTAGGCGGAATCCAGCGCTTCGTCGGCCCCGGGATGGCATCCGAGTTCGCTGATTCCCGGCGGCAGTTTGCGGAAAATGGCGAGCAGGTTCCCGACGCTGGTCCCCTCGGGGAATGGCGCGCATTTATGGCCCTGGCCGTAGAAGTCGCCGCAATACGCGATCGCCGGAGCGAAGTCGCGCACCGGCAGCCGCAGCTCCGCGCCGAGCGCCGTCACGATGCCTCGCACGGGCTCATGCCGGTGGATGTGCTGGTGCGAATCTAGGTGCGTCGGATCGCGGCGCATGAGCCGGCGAAACTCACCGAGCTGCCGCGCCACTTCGCGCGCCACCGCATCGGGGTCTTCGTGTGGGACGACTTCATAGGCCTGCATCCATTCGCCGTCGCGCATCGTCCATTCGCCGAGATCGACATGCAGCCCCACGCTCAGCGCGGAGTTTTCCCGCGCATACTCCGCCGCCTGCTCCGCCGCCGGCTGCCGAACCATGAGGCTCGCGCTGGTGACGATGCCGCGCTGATGCGCCTCGATGATGCCGGCATTCGTGCCCGCGCTGAGGCCGAAGTCGTCGGCGTTCACGATGAGTTGGCGTCCAACCCGGCCCGAATTCCCTTTGAGCGTGACTTTCTTTGGCGCATCCATGCCGACTTTGTATCTACATTCCCGCGGTCTGCGCAGACAGTATTTCGAGCCGGTTGACGATTGAACGCGAAGCCCCCAGCGATAAAGTCGTACTCTGAGAACGCTGACAATGACTCGCCACGAACGCCACTCCTACAAGAAAGCCTCCTGCGCGTTCACCTTGGTGGAGTTGCTTGTGGTGATCGCGATCATCGCCGTTCTGTCCGGTCTTATTTTCGCGGCCTCCGGGAAGATCCGCGCGGCGGGTGATCGCACAAAGTGTGTCTCCAATCTCCGCCAAGTCGGCGTGGCCATGGGCAGCTACATGGGGGAGCACGACGGCTCGCTTCCCGGCCCGCTCTGGACGTGGCAGAGCTGCTGGTTCCGGAGCGGCGACTACGGATCGCTCGGGACCGTTCTTGCGCCCTACGTCGGTGTGGTGGCGGACACTGGCACGCAAAAAGTTCCACTCCTCGTCTGCCCCGCCTGGCAGCGCGACGCCCCGTACCAAGAGGACGAGCTCTACATCATGAACTCCGAAGTGATGATCGAGGGCACGAAGATCAACCCCTGGGGGGACGCCGACATCCAGGACCAAAACGGCGGGCCGGGCCTCGACCCCGAAGGCCGCGACACGCCGCGCAAACTGGCCGGCCTCACCGACATCCCGCTCGCTCAGACCTGGGCAGTTCAGGAGTGGGATCAGCAGTCCGCCGGCCCGCGCGGTCCCACTTGGTCCGGCATCGCGAAAAAGCCCGTTCACGGCGACGTGCGCAACGCGCTGTTTTTCGATTTTCACGTCGCGCCCGTGCCAGTCCCATCCAAGCCGTGACGCTGGCCGGGATCACTTCACCGCTTCGACGAAGAGGCTTTCGTCCTCCCGGTTGTCGAGTTCGAGAATCTCAGGCCACGGGCTGGCGGTCTGCTTGTAGGCGCAGTGCGTGACGCGCGAGAATCCCGCTTTGAGCAGCATCTCCTCGATGAAGTCGCGCGTGAAGAGCAGCTTCGAGTAGCCGTACCACAGCATCTGCGTGATGAACTTTGCGCCGGGGCTCTTCGCATCCTCGTCGGGGATCAGGAAATAATCGCGGTCGCCCCGCTGGTAAGCGGCGATCCCTTTGTCGAGGTCGGGCAGCGCCAGCCGCAGCACGGCGCCCGGCTTCAAGACCCGCCGCAGCTCCTGCAGGATCGGCACCAGCACCGGGTAAGTCATCTCCGGCAGCGCATGGATGCTCACCGCATAGTCGATGCTCCCGCTTTCCAGCGGAAGACCGCCCTCGAGAATGTTGCACACGAGATTCACACCGGGCTCGTCCTTGATGTCGGAATTGATCCAGCCCTCCGGAACCCAACTCCCGCAGCCCCAGTTCAGTCGTTTGATTTCAGCGGTGCTCATAGGGGTGAAA
>JANOBH010000569.1:0-14129 GCA_031411535.1 Chthoniobacter sp.
CGGCACGGCGGTGAACTGCGCGTCGTCCTCGGTGAAGGTGCGCGTCCGGACGGCGCGGGAGGCCGCGGCCCAGACCGACTGCCGCTTGGTCGGTGTCCAGAGCAGCCGGGCGGTGGGCTGCACCTCCCATCCTGTGAAGTCATTGTGCTCGAGCTTTGTGCCGAGCGTCAGGCTCAGCCGGTCATGCACGAGCGCGATCTCGTCCTGAACGAATGTGCTGTACAGATTCTTCTGCGGATTGTTGTCGAGGAATGTCAGGTAGAAACCGCCGTCGTTGACGCTGTTGGTGAGTCCGGCGTCGATAAAGCGGTAGCCGAGGCCCCAGACGATTTTTTGCCGCCCACCGATGGCGAACTGATGCTGGAAATCCAGGTCGAGTGTGTCCCAGCGGACATTGGCAAAGCCATTGTCGCCCCAGCGGTCGAAGCGGTCCCAGTATGCCTGAACCATCCAACTCGAGTCCGCCATCGTGTGGGTCCAGGCGGCCCGCACATGCGCGGTGTCCACCGTTTCATTCTCCGGAAAGTTCAGCGCGAAAGGGGGGCCTGCCAGTTGTGGGAAGCGGTCCTTCCGCCCGGCCACGCTCCGGCCGAAGCGCGCGTCCATGGCCACGGCGTCGTCCGGCCCCGCCTTCCAGTCCAGGCGCACACCGCCGCTGGCACCGCGCCATTGGTCATTGGTGTCTCCCTCCAGCGAAAACTGCTTCTCGCGATCGAACCACTTCCCATAGGCGCGGTAGTGGAGGTTTTCACCGATCTGCCCGCCGAAGCGAAAGGTGGCAAAGCCGCGCTCTTCGGTCCCGCCGCCGCCCACGAGCAGCCCGCCCTGCGTGTCTTTGGAGCTTTTGGTGATGATGTTGATGATGCCGTTGACGGCATTGGCACCCCACACGCTGGCGCCCGGCCCGCGGATGATTTCGATGCGCTCGATGTCCTCCAGCGGGTAGTCCACCGCGTCCCAGAAGACGCCCGCGGTGAGGGGGCTGTAGATGGAGCGCCCGTCCACCTGCACGAGCAGTTTGTTTTGAAAGCGCGTGTTGAAACCGCGCACGCCGACCGCCCATTTGTTGCCGTCGATCCGGGCCACGTCCATGCCCGGCACCATCCGGAAAAGCTCAGGAATCTCCCGCGCGCCCGAGCGCCGGATCATCTCCGGCGTGATGACAAACACGGCCGCGGGCGACTGGCCGACGGTGCTCTCCTCGCGCGAGACGGTGGTCACGCGGATGTTCATCAGCTCCTCGATGGTGGCCGTGGCGAGGGATGGCGCTTCCGCGGCATCGGCGTCGAATGCAGCGCAGACCAGGCCCGCTGCGATGCCGCGGCAGAGCAGGCGTGCGCGGGAGTGCCGTGGAGCCTTCTGGTTTGGGGATTGCGGGTGCTGTTTCATGGAGGGCTTTGGGTCTGGTCTAGTGCGTCAGAACTTCACCGTCACCATGCCGTAAACGCTGCGCTCGACCTCGACGAGCGGGCTGCGGACGAGCGGGCTCGTGCCGAGTTCCGGGTGGCGGTTGTCCAGGAAGTTCTGGCCGACGATCGATAGTTCGAGATTGTCGCGCGGCTTCCACGCGAGGCGCGCGTCCATGGTGAAGTAGCTTTTTATACCGGGAGTGAAACCGGCGAGGTTGTTCACGTAGCGCCCGATCAGGTCGAACTCGAAGTTGTGCGGCAGATCCCACGAGGAGCGGACGTAGAACTGATTCTGCGGGCTCTGCTTCTCGACCAGTTCCGCACTCGCCCGGCTCGCCGGCGGCAGCGTCTGCGCCGCGTGCAGGTTCATCTGGAGGTAAGTGTATTGCCCGTACACCTGCCACCAGTCGGCGATTTTCCACGTGGCGGCGATCTCCACGCCATACACGTCCGCGTCTTCATTGTTGGAGCGGTTGATCGGGAGGACCAGCGCGCCAGTGGTGGAATCGACCGCTGGAATCCCGGCCTGCGTGACGAGGAGGCGGTCGTAGCGGTTGAAAAAGAGCGCGACATCGATGGAAAGCGCGTCCGTGGCCTGCGCGCGGTAACCCAGTTCGTAGGCGATCAATTCCTCCGAATCCAAATCCCGGTTGTTCATGATGCGCGGGAAGAGCGCGCCTCCCGTCGCACGCGGCACCGGCAGCGTCGCGAGCTGGATGTCATTCTCCACGAAAGTGGGAGTCCGCACCGCGCGAGAAGCGGCGGCCCAAACCGATTGCCGCTTCGTCGGCGTCCAGAGCAGGCGGGCCGTCGGCTGGTATTCAAAGCCTGTGATTTCGTTGTGCTCGAACTTCGAGCCGAGTGTCAGAGAAACCCTTTCAGGCAGGATCGTGATTTCATCCTGAAGAAATGCGCTGAACAGGTTGCGCTGCACAAATGCCCGGTTAGGGCCGAGCGCGTGTCCGCTGTCGAAGCCCGCTCCGCTGCCCAGCCAGAACATTTCGGTGAACCGGTATTCGAGACCCCACACGACCTTCTGCCGGTCGCCGAGCGGGAGCTGATGCTGAAAGTCCACGTCGATCGTATTCACTGAGAAACCGAAGGTCCGTGCCGTCCCGCGCCGCTCGCTGTGGTCGTAGTAGGCTTGCAGCACCCAGTTGGAATCCTTCCCCAGCTCGTGAGTCCACCGGAAGAGGACATCGGCACCGGAAGGCTCCTCGTCCTCGGTGTTCGTGCGGATGAAAGTGGGCGGCGTCTCCGGCGAGGCGCGGAAATCCCGGCGTCCGAGCAGGCTGTGGTAGTAGTCGCCCTGGAAAGTGACCGTGTCGTCGCTGCCAGCTTTCCAATCGAGCCGGAAGCCGAACCGCCCGCTCCGCCAGTCGTCGCGCGCGTTTCCGTCGAGATTGAAGCCGCGGTCGTGCTCCAGCCATTTGCCGTACACGCGGTAGTGCATGTTGTCGCCGAGCGCACCGCCGAAGCGGAAACTGGTGAATGCGCGCTCCTCGGTGCCGCCGCCCGCCGACCAGAGCACGCCCTGCGTCTCCTTCGCGGACTTGGTGATGATGTTGATGATGCCGTTGACCGCGTTCGCGCCCCACACGCTCGCGCCGGGACCGCGGATGACCTCGATGCGCGCGATGTCTTCCAGCACGTAGTCCACCGTGTCCCAGTACACGCCGCCATTGATCGGCGTGTAAACCGTGCGGCCGTCCACCTGCACGAGCAGCTTGTTGGCAAATCGGTCATTGAATCCCCGCGAGGCGACTCCCCACTTGCTCGAATCAATGTGCCCAACCGAAAGGCCCGGAACCATCCGCAGGATTTCCGGGATGCTGGTCGCGCCCGAGCGGCGGATCATCTCGGGCGTGACCACAAAGATGGCCGCTGGCGACTCGCCCACGGTGCTCTCGTCACGGGAGACCGTGGTCACGCGAATGTTCATCAGCTCCTCGATGGTCGCGGCCTGTAGATCGTGGGGTGCGGCGGGAGTTTCCGCCCGAGCGGTGGCGGCGGCGAGGAGGGCGGTGGATGCCGCGTGGAGAAACAGCCGGCGGCAGGCGGTCGCGCGGTGCGGGTGTGTGGTCGTTTGATTCCGGGGGGGCGGTTTCATGGCGGGTGGTGTCAGGTGGATCTGGACTGCATCGGAACGCGGGTTCTGAAAAAGCGGGTCAACGGCTTTAGCGGGCGAGATTCAGGAGCCGTGAGTTGATGACCAGGCCGGCGCGCTTGGCGGCGCTGTTATTGATCTCGAGACGCACGTTTGGACCGGACATGATGAATCCGATCGCGCCGCCCGCCCGCGTGAATTGGTCGATGTCCGATACCGTCAGGACAGGCGCGGAGCCCAGGCTCGCGAGAATGTCGGCGAGACGGCCCTGCTCGGATCGGGAGATGAAGACGATCTGGCAGTTCTTCAGGTCCTCCACGCGCTGGGAGCGCCGGATCGTGATCTTGCGACCTCCCACGCCTTTTCCCTGCAGCGTGCGGTCGAGCGCGCCGCCAAAGGGATCATTGCCCAGCACGCCGATGACGATGGGTGCGTCCGCGCCGGAAAACGCGGACGCCGGCCAGGTGATGAACTCCGGGAAGTTCGCGAGAAATGCGGCCTTGAGCTGGTATTCCGAAACCTGGCCGCGCGCCTGGGGACAGAAAATGCCGCAGAGGATGGCGAGCGTGAAACCGACGGCCGCGAAGAGGCTCAGCGGCACCGCGAGACGCTTCAGCGAGAAGCGTCGCAGGGGAGCTCTGCCGGCTAGGGGCGTGTGGTTTTTTCCATCGGAGGGTGGCATAGGAAAGACACCGGCAGGACTCCGCCGCCGAAGAAAAGTTTTTGGCTGTTTCTCATAAGATTCACCGCAATGATTCTAACGACCAGACTCAGCAGTGCTGCTCATGCCTGATTTGCGCGGAAGTGGGAAGCCAAAAGAAATTGCGGGCAGACGCCTATGTCTTGAAGCGCTCGACGAGCTGCCGGAGCTTTTGCCCGATCTCGTGAAGGCGCCGCGCGGCGCTTTCCGCCTGCCTCGTGCTCGCCACGGTCTGCGTGCTCGCGGACTTGATGTTTTCCATCGCCATCCCGACCTGATCCAAGCCGACGAACTGCTGCTGGCTGGTCGCCGCGATCTGCGAGGAGGCTTGGGCCGCGGCGGCGATGCTCTCGGCGAGTGCGCGGATCGATTCGCCCGATGACGCCGTCCGCGTCACGCCGGCCTCGACGGCTTTGCCGCCCTCCTCGGTGGCCATGACCGCACTGGCCGTGGCCTTCTGGATGTCGTTCAAAATACCGCGCACCTGCGTCGTCGCCTTCTTCGACTGCTCGGCGAGCGAGCGCACCTCCAGCGCCACGATGGCGAAGCCCTTTCCCTCGTCGCCTGCCTTGCTCGCCTCGATGGAGGCATTGACTGCGAGCAGCTTGGACTGCGCGGCGAGGTCATCGACGGTCGTGACGATTTCGCCGATGGCGTGGCTCTGAGCGCTGAGGCTGAGGATGCTCTCCGCGATGGCGCCCATCTGCAGCCGGATCTGGCCCATGCCTTCGATCGTCTGCCCGACCGCGGTCCGTCCGCCGTTCGCGACTTCAGCGGCCCGCTGCGATTCGGCGGCCACTTCCTTCGCCTTTCCGCTGGAGACTTGGGAGGCTTGCTTCATCTCCTCGACCGTGGCGGTCGTCTCGGTGACGGCGGTCGCCGTCTCGGCGGCGCTCGCTGCGAGCTGCGAAGTCGAGGCCATGATCTCGCTCGCGGAAAGGGCCAGGACTTTGGCGGCATCGCGCAGCTCCAGCATGAGGCGGCGCAGCTCGGAAACCATGCCGGCAAAGGCATTGCCGAGCACGTCGCGCTCGGAGCGCGGCTGGATCTGCGCGGTGAGGTCGCCTTCCGCGATCTGACGGGCGCGGCCGGCGAGCACGGTGAGCGAGATGCACATCCGCTCAAAGGTCTTTACCAGCGTGCCCAGCTCGTCGTCGCGCGGGACTTCGGAGAAAACGATGCCCAGGTCGCCGTCGGCTATTTTTTCCGCCGCGGCTGTCACCTCGGCCAGCGGCCCGGCGATGTTTTTCGTGATGAGCCAGCCGACGATCGCGAGGAGCAGTGCCGACGCCAGTCCGCCGAAGACGATGACGCGCTTCGTCCGCGTGACCGCGGCGCGGGAGATCTCCTCTCGTTTCCGCATCCGCTGCGTTTCCTCCTCCTCCATTTCCCTGATCCACCGCCGTGTCTCATCCATGATCACTTTGGATTTCCCGCTCGCCACCATCGGTTGCGCACCCGCCAATCCGCCGGCCCGGCGCAGCTCGATGATCTCCTTGGAAAAGCGCTTGGTCTCCTCGACGAGCCGCGCGAGCGCATCCAGCCGGTGCTGTTGCCTTTCGTTGGCGGCGGTCAGCTTGCGCAGCGTGGCCACGAGGTCGTCGATCGATCCGAGCGCGACCAGATACGGTGCGAGATAGGTTTCGTCGCCAGTGAGGACATAGCTGCGCCGCCCGGATTCGAGATCTTTGAGCGCGGAGATCGTCGCATCCATGTTCTTCAAGACATACTCCGTCTGGCTCACCGACTCAGCGGTGGCGACGAGCTGCTGCGTGGAGTGGTAGGCGGTGCCGCCGATGGCCGCGATGGCTGCGATGGCGAGGCAGAATCCGGCGGCTATTTTCTTTCCTACGGTCATTCGGTCGGTCTCTTGATGTGGAGGTCTGCGGTCATGCGTCGTCGTGGTCATCCACGAGAATGCGGGGATCGGACAGGATCTTCCCGGCGTCGAGCACCACGAGACGCTCGCGTGTGATGCCGCGCAGGTAGTCGGCGCGGATGTCCGTGAGCGTGGGGAGCGTGGGCTGGAGGTCGGCGCGCGCGAGGCGGCGCACCCCGCGGATGGCGTCGGCGAGGATGCCGATCTGCAGTTCGTCGTGCTGGATGAGGATGATTTTGTTCAGCTCGGTGATGCCGGCGGCCGGCAGGTCGAAGAATATCTTGAGGTCGATGACCGTGCGGATTTCGCCGCGCAGATTGATGATCCCAAGCACGAACGGCGGCGTGCAGGGCACGGGGGTCAGCTCGCGGAGCAGGCTCACTTCGCGGACATCGCTGAGCGGAAAGGCGTAGCGCTCGCTGGCGAGGTCGAACTCCACGACGTCCAGCGTTTCGCCGTCGGCGCCGTCGGTTTCCGGCTCCTTGGCGAGCGTCTGCGCGCGGGCTTTCAGGATGAGCCGCTCATCGTCCGCCGAGGGGGCGAATCCGCGCTCCACGGTTTCGCGGACGGCGTCGATGCGGCGGCGGATTTCCGGCCAGTCGGAGGTTTTGGGATTCTTCATGCGAGGGCTTCCTTCATCGAGGTGAGGATGGCGAGCAGGCGCGCGACGGTGATGCCGTCGGACTCGGGGACCACGGCCTCCGGCGCGCAGGCGAGCAGGAGGGTGCGGGCATTCGTGAAATGGCGCGCGGCATCCGCCGTGCGGCCCTGCCGAATCAGCAGATGGCCGAGGGTGAAATGGGCGAGCACAAAATCGTGGTCGAGATACAGCGCGCGCCGGAGCGCGGCGATGGCGCTCTCGGCGGCATTCTGCTCCTGGAGGATGACGCCGCGCAGGTAGTGGTGGGCGGCGACGAGCTTGTCCGCGGCGAGCGCGCAGTCGCAGGCGGCGAGCGCCTCGGGGAGTTTCCCCTCATTCGCGAGGCGGCGGGCCTCCGCCGCATGATCCGCCGGACGGAGAGGCTTGGGCGCCGCCGCTTTCACAGGCATCTGCAGTGGCTCGGGAAGCCGCGCGGAGACAGGAATCGGCGGCGGCGGCGCGACGGCGGCCGGCACGGTCTTGCGATAGAGCGCGACGCCGGGAACACCGCCGGGGCTGAAATCGCGGAACAGCTCCCCGGAACCCTCGGTGGCGGCGACGATGAGCCGCCCGCCATCGACGAGCGAGCGGTGAAAGTTTGTCAGCACCTTGCGCAGCTGCGCGCGGGAGAAATACATGAGCACATTGCGGCAGAAGATGAGGTCCATCGCGTTCGTGTTCGTGGCGAGGGAGGGGAAGACATCCTCGACGAGATTCAGGCAGCCAAAGGTGACCATCTCGCGGATGGGCGGAAGCACCTCGACGCGCCCGTCCGCGGTCGGGCGGAACCAGGCGTTTCGCACCTCCTCCGGCACGCCGCGGAAAGACCACGCGCCGTAGATGCCGGCAGCCGCCTTGTGCAGGAAGCGCGGATTGATGTCCGTCGCGAGGATCGTGACCTGCCATCGGTCGAGGTCCGGGATGGCGAGGCGCAGGGCGATGGCGATGGAGTAGGGCTCCTCGCCGGTGCAGCAGCCCGCGCTCCAGATGCGCAGTTGCCGCGGGCCTCCGCGCCGTTCTTTCAGAAGCGCCGGCAGGATGTCGCTCGCGAGCGCCTCGAAGGCGGCAGGGTCGCGGAAAAAATACGTCTCCCCGATCGTGAGATGCGCCGCGAGCGAGTAGATCTGGGTGCGGCTCAGCTTCGCGAGCACGAGTTCGCGGGCGCATTCCTCCACACTCTCAAAGCCAAGATCCAGGGCCGCGCCGCGGAGGCCGCGCTCGAGATCGCCCCAGCGGTCGGGCGGATAGTGCAGCCCGAGCTGCGCCTCGATCGCCACGCTGACCGCCTGGAGCAGGGCGGCATCGAGAGTGTGTGTCATGGCTCCAGTTGCAGCGCCATTTGGAGCGCCGCGTGGTCCTCGATGGAAAGGAACCGCTCGACGTCCTGCACCAGCACCAGGCCGCCGTCGGTTTTCATCACGCCCGAGACGCACGCGAGGTCGGGCAGGATCTCCGCCGCGGGCGTGACGTGCCCCTCTCCTCGCGGAACCACACTCACGACGGCATCCACGAGCAGCGCGACCGTGCGCCAGTGCGTGTGCGCGATGATGAGGTGATCGCTCGCGCGCACGGCGCGGTCCGGCTGCCCGAAGCGGGACCACAGATCGAATACCGGAACGATCCGGCCCTGAAGATTGATCACCCCGCGCACCCCGCGCGGAGCCTCCGGCAGGGGCGAGATCTCGGCCGCCCGCACCACCTGCTCGACGGCAGCCACTCCGATCGCGAACTTTTGTTCGCCAATCAGGAAAATAACCAACGAGTCGGAGGAAACCCTCGTCATGACCGGGGCAGCATTTCACCCGCACCCGCGGATGACAATGCCGCAATGCGGGCTCCGGCGGAAATGGGAGCGCGCCTGACAGGCGGCGGCATGCGTCCAGCTATAAGCGAAGGACCATGAAAACGAAAAACTCCCGCACCGCATCCACCCGCCTCCCCGTTCCCGCGCGCTTTGAGCTTTTCCTGAATGTTTTCGTCCGTCGGCCGATTCCTGGATCGCAGCGGAGTGCCGCCCGGAAGTCCTGATACCATCTCTCACGAAAAACCTGACAGTCGGAAGGGGACGGAATGACGGAATTTGACCAAATGACGGAATGAAGATGCCTGAAGAGAATTCCGTCATTTGGCAGAATTCCGTAATTCCGTCTTCTCCGCCAAACCGTCCGGTTATTTGTGAGAGTTGGTATGACACCCGCGCCTTCGCCGGCCGGGTCGCGCGCCACGGTGTCGCCGGGGTGAAAAGGGGATCGCGCTTCTGTCGCCGGGCCGCTTGTGGACGCCGCCTCCAGACATACAAAAGCCAGACCGGCTCGCGCCGGTCTGGCCTTGCAAATGGGTTCCCCTCGAAAAACGAGACGGGATTACTTCGAGTAGCCGGTCGAAGCCGGTGCCGGAGCCGGTGCCGGCTTATGGGCGCAGGCGCCGAGGCTGAAAGCCGCGGCTGCGATCGCGATGATGGCGAGATATTTCATAATTAGTGTTTTCCCCTCCTTTCTTTGCCAGTGGGCATGGGGCCGGGATGATGGGGCGGAACGCGAACATGACAAATCTTTTCTTTCCCGATTTAGCCTTCGCCGCCTGCCTCAGACCATTTCGACGACTGCCTTGATGACGCCGGTCTCCGGTTTCAGCCAGGTGGGAAAGGCGGCGATCATTTCGTCAAAGCGCGCGTGGTGGGTGATCCACGGATGGGTGTCGATGCGCCCGTCCTCGATGAGTTGGATGATGCGCGAGAAATCGCGCGAGAGCGCATTGCGGCTGGCCAGGATCGAGAGCTCGCGGCGGTGCATGACGGGCGCGTGCAGAAACGAAAGCTCCTGCTGCGTGATGCCCACATAGACAAGCCGTCCGCCAAAGGCACAGTAGTGGAGCGCGCTGCTCATCGACTTGTTGCTGCCGGTCGCATCGACGACCACGTCGGCGAGCTGGCCGTTCGTGATTTCCTCAAGCGCCTTCACCTCCGAGCCGTCGCCTTTCGCGGTGATCGTGTAGTCCACGCCCATCGTCTTTTTGCAAAAGGCGAGCCGCGCCTCATTGATGTCGATGACGATGGTTTTAGCGCCCGCCACTTTTGCAAACTCCACCGCCGAAAGCCCGATCGGCCCCGCGCCGATGATGAGCACATGCTCGCCGGCGCGTGGTGCGCCGCGGTCGATCGCGTGGCAGCCGATGGCGAGCGTCTCGACGAGCGCGAGCTGGTCGTAGCTGAGCTTGCGCGAAATGTGGAGCTTGCGCGCGGGGAGCAGGTAGCGCTCGACCATGCCGCCGTCGCACATGACGCCGAGGGTCTTGTGCGATTCGCAGCAGTTCGTGAGGCCGCGCCGGCAGGAGTAGCACTGCTGGCAGTTGATGTACGGCTCGACGGAGCAGTGGTCGCCGGGCGCGACATTGGTCACGCCTTCGCCGACTGCGAGCACCTCCACGCCGAGCTCGTGGCCGGGGATGCGCGGGTAGCTGAAGAAGGGCATCTTGCCGAGGTAGCCGCCGTAATCCGTGCCGCAGATGCCGATGCGGTGGATGCGCACCAGCGCCTCGCCGGGCGCGGGCGCGGCGGGCTCGGGAATGTCGAGTGCTCGGAACTGCTGCGGAGCGTCGAGGGAGATGGCTTTCATGCGCGCTAGTTGTTTTCCGCCAGGCCCTCGGTGTGGCCGAGGTTTTTCACCGGGGCGAAAATGGCGAGCACCTCCGCGAGGAGCTGCTCGTCGAGTGGCTCGGCGGCCCACTTCGCCCAGTTGCGGATGTTGTTCGGGTTCGCGCTGCCGGAGACGGTGGTCGTGATGTCGGGATTCGCGATCGCGAACTGGAGCGCGAGCTTCGCGATGTCCACGCCTTTGCTCTCGCAGTGCGCGGCGGCTTTGCGCGCAGCGGCTTTCACCTCCTCCGGCTCTTTCAGCCACGCGGGGAGGGGAGCATTCGTGAGCAGGCGCGCGGAAAATGGGCCGGCGTTCATCACGCCCACGCCCTTCGCTTTCAGGTAAGGCACGGCATCGTCTGCGAAGCGCGTATTTTGCAGCGTGTACTGGTTGTAGCTCAGCACGCAGTCCACGTCGGTCTGGTCGCAGATGAAGCGGAAGATTTTCATCGGGTAGCCGGAGAAGCCGATGTAGCGGACCTTCCCGGCCTGCTGGATTTTTTTCAGCGCCGGGATCGTCTCATCCACGATCTGCTGCATCGGCACGAACTCGACGTCGTGGCAGAGCACGATGTCGAGGTGGTCCGTGCCGAGCCGGTGGAGCGAAACGTCCACGCTTTCCGCGACGCGTTTCGCCGAGAAATCAAAGTGCGGCAGATCGTAGCGGCCGAGCTTTGTGCAAAGCGTGTAGCTGTCGCGCGGCACGCCTTTCAGCGCCACGCCGAGCAGCACCTCGCTCATGCCGCGTCCGTAAAAGGGCGAGGTGTCGATGAAGTTCAGCCCGCATTCGAGGGCGACGTGAACGCTCTTGAGCGCCTCGTCCACGGTGACATTGCGAAACTCCGCGCCGAGCGACGACGCGCCGAAGCTGAGGATCGGGAGCTGAAGAGAAGTCTGGCCGAGCTGACGGGTCTGCATCGCGCGTTCCTACTCGCGATCGACTGTGCGCTTCAGCGTCATGATGCCGTAGAATTTTACGGCGCGCGGTTCCGTCACCTTCTCCGGCTTCATCGTGACCTGAACTCCGGCGGCCGTCTTCTTCAGCGTGCCGGTCCCTTTGTTTCCAAAGGAGTCCTCGAACGTGAAATCCAGCTCTCCCTTTTCACTCATCGTGCCCGAGCCGTTGCCGTCCGGCGCAGCGCCGGAGCCGTCGGCGTTGCCGGCGGAAAACTCCAGCTCCGCGCTGTCGCCGGTCTGGCGGACATGCAGGATGAAGACGGTCTTCGCATCGCCAGTGCGCTCGTAACGGCCCGTGAAGTCGGGCTTCTCGGCGGCGGGCTTCGCTTTCTCTTCCGCGGGCTTGGCGGGCTTCTTCGGCGCGGCTCCGGCGGGGAGCGCGAGGGTGGCGGCGAGGGCGAGGAGAGTGATGATGCGTTTCATGGATTGTGGGGTTCGTTGGGGGTTCAAGGTTGGCGGCAGCCCATGGTCAGGAGCAGATTGCCCCAGAGCGCCTGGTCGCCGGTCTGGATGGTGAGCACATGGTCGGGAGACTCGGCCGCTTTGTAAAAGTCCCATTTCAGAATGGGTTCGAGCTGGGCGCTCGCACCGGCCTCGGCGAGCACGGCGCGGTATTCCGCCCACACCGGCGGCTCGCCCTGCTGCGCGTAGGGATCGTCGGGGGGAATGCCCATCGTGTTCACATGGTCGATCGGTACCGCGCTGAGCAGCGCACGGAGCGCCTGCGCGACGGTGACGACGCCGGGCGCGAGGTTCAGGCAGACGAGCTCGGCGTTCGGCCCGCGCTTGGTCGAGGCGGGGTAGTTGCCGTCGGCGATGAGGATTTTCGAGTGATGCCCGGCGCGGCCGAGCACCTCGTTGATCTTCGGGTGGATGAGCTGGTGTTTGAGCATCGCGGGTCAGCGGGTCAGTTTTTGAAAGCTGCGCATCGTCTCCGCGGCGGCGGTCTCGGAGTCGGGGAGCGGCAGGATCTCGGCGGAGAGAAAGCCATCGTAGCCGATCTTGTCGAGCGCCTCGTAGGCGGGCCGCACATCCGTGTGGCCGAGGCCGATGGCGCGGCGGTTCGAGTCGGCGAAGTGCACGTGGCCGATCAGGTCGCCCGCGTCGCGGATCGCGGCGGCGAGGTCGCTCTCCTCGATGTTCATGTGGAAGAGGTCGGCGAGGATGCGCACGTTTTTCGTCCGCAGCGTGCGCAGCCACGCGGCGGTGTCGCCCACGCGGTTGAAAAGGTTCGTCTCGTACCGGTTCAGCGGCTCGTAGAGAAAGGTGCGGCCGAGCTTCCCGGCGTGCCCGCCGAGATCCTCCATCGCTTCGCCGAGCCAAGCGAGCGCCTGCTCGCGCGAGACGCCGCCCTCCCAGCGCCCCTGCATGGAGCCGAGGATCGCGGGCGCATCCAGCGCCGCCGCCACGTCGATGATCCCGCGAATGAACTCCCGCGCCTGCTCGCGCACCGCGGCGTCCGCGTGCGTGAGCGTCCATTTGTTCACCACCCAGCCGCCGCCCGTGCCGACCGCGGCGACCGTCAGCTTGTGCCTGGCCACGAGTTCGCGAATCGCCGCCACGTCGAGCGCGCCGGCATTCGGCGGGAAGATTTCGATGGCATCGAAGCCATGCCGGGCGGCGGATTCGCAGGCGTCTGCGAGCCCGTTCCAGAAGACAAAAGGGCCGCCCGCGGCCTGCGGGACGAGCGAGACGGTGATGGCGGAGCGCATTTGAAAATGTAGCTAGGACTTTAGTCCTAAGAGGCAGTTTGGACTAAAGTCCAAGCTACTTTGGTTTAGCCGATGAACAGCGGCCGGAGATGCCGCTCGTAGAGATTCTCGGTCACATTCTTCCCGACGATCTCCGCGTTGGCCTCCAGCAGGCCGAGGTAACGCGGGCCTTTCTTAGCCGCGAGCTTGAAGGCGACGTGCAGGAGCTGGCGGAAGCTCGGATTGAAAAGCGGGTGCTTTTGATCGTGGCGCAGCGCGCCGGTGAACTGGTCGCTAGTCCACCCTGCGACCTCCGCCGCGGTCGGCAGCTTCGTTTTGTCGATGTCGATGACCGACGCATACGGCGCGCAAAACTCATCCACATGGCCGATCGCGCCCGCGTAGATTTCCTTCGCGAGCGCGAGCGCGTCGCCGCCGGCTTCCGCGAGGCCGATGAGTTCCTCCAGCCACGTCGTGCCCGCCGTCTTGAGATGCACGCCCGCCTCGAATTTCGGCAGCGTGCGCCGGATGATCGGGTAGAGCGAAAACTTGTCGCTGCCCGAGTGGACGCTGAGCTTGAGATTCGCCGGCAGGCCGTAGCGCGCGACGGCGTGGGCGATGACCGCGAGGTCGTCGTGAAACTCCCGCTCGAACTGCGCGAGATCGCCGACGTAATCCACGCCCTTGTTGAAGCGCCCCGTGAATTTCGGCGCGATCGTCTGGGCGGGGATTTTCTCGTCGGCGATGGCCGCGAGGATGACGAGCAGCTCCGGCGGCGTCTGCGGCGAGTCGGTTTCGTCCATCGAGATCTCGGCGATGAAGTTGTCCCCGCCTTTCGCCGCGACGATGTGGCGGTGGATTTTTCCCGCGTCCTGCACGGCGAGCAGGAATTTCTCCGCGATCCGCTGCACCTCCGCCCGCGTCGTTTGGAAAGGCGTCGCGATCTTCGGAATCTCGATCGTGCCGATCAGCTCCGGGTGGCGGTCGAGAAATGCCTGCACGGCCTCGGGCGCGGCTGGCTGGCCGATGGAGTCCGCGACATCGAGCGTGAAGAAATCCGAATGCGGCAGGAAGCGGTCCACCGTCTCCAGGCGGATGTGGTCGGCATCGAC
>JANOBH010000570.1:0-8626 GCA_031411535.1 Chthoniobacter sp.
ATCGTCGGGGCGTCCACGGAGAGGATGAACGGGCGGTTTGGCCACGAACTCCAGCGGCTCCGCGATCTCGCGGAGATCAATGACCATGTGCGCCCTGCCGAAATCGCCGCCACCGAGCAGCAGCAGACGGACCTCACCGCCGCGCTCGCCGCCGCGCATCTCCGGCTCGACGCCGTGCGGCTGATCCTACGGATGCCGTGAGCCGCCGCAGTCTTGTTGCCGCACTGCCTCGCCGGTAGGTTGCGCGCATGTTGATTCGCCCGCTCCTCCTGCTCGCCACGCTCGCCGCCGCCGCCCATGCGGAGGACTGGCCCCAGTGGCGCGGCCCGCGTATGGACGGACGCAGCGGGGAGGCGGCTTTCCCGACGACTTGGAGCAAGACGGAGAATGTGCTGTGGCGCACGCCGCTGCCGGGCGCCGGGCATGCGTCGCCGATCGTGTATGGCGGGAAGGTTTTCACCGTGGCGGCAAATCCCGACACGCAGGAGCGGCTGCTCATCTGCCTGGATCGCGCGAGCGGGCGGGTGCTCTGGCAGCAGACGGTGATCAAGGCGCCAATGGAGAAGCTGCACCGCGAAAACAGCCACGCGTCCTCGACTCCGGCGTGCGATGGCGAGCGCGTCTTTTGCACGTTTCTCGACGGCAGGGAGGTGGTGGTGGCGGCGTATGACCTGGCTGGAAAGCAGCTCTGGCTGAAGCGCCCCGGCGTTTTCTCGAGCGTCCACGGTTTCAGCAGCACGCCGGTTCCGTATAAGGACAAGGTGATCGTGAACTGCGATCACGACGGCGACGGCTACATCGTGGCGCTCGCGCGGACGGACGGGCGCGAGCTGTGGCGGATCGACCGTCCGAACAAGACGCGCAGCTATTGCACGCCGCTGATTCGCGAGGCTGCGGGGCGGATGCAAATGGTGCTGAGCGGCAGCAAGTGCATCGCGAGCTACGACCCGGATACGGGCAAGCTGCTGAGGATCGTGGATGGGCCGACGGACCAGTTTGTCGCGTCGCCGGTGTTCAGCGAAAGGACGGGGCTTTTCTATGTGACGGGCGGCTTTCCCGATCATCACATCATGGCGATCCGGCCGGACGGCAGCGGCAATGTGACCGGCACGCACGTCGTGTGGCATCACCGCGCGGCGGCGGGTGTGTCCTATGTGCCGTCGCCGATCATCGAGGGTGACTGGTTTCTGCTCACCGACGACCGCGGGTTCGCCCACGCCTTTGACGCGAAGACCGGGGCGATCGTCTGGAACGAACGTTTTGCCCGCAGCCACGCCTCCATCGTGAGCGCCGCCGGGCTGCTTTATTTCCTGGATGACAAGGGTGTGTGCCGCGTGGTGAAACCGGCCGACATGTTCGCCATCGTGGCCACCAATGAAATCGGCGAAGGCAGCTATGCCTCGCCGGCGCTCAGCGGCGGCCAGATTTTCCTCCGCACCGATGCGGCGCTTTACTGCATCGGCGCTGCGAAGCGGTAGCAGCCGCTCCGCTTTCTCGGCCTGACGTATGCAGCGTATCTTTCTGGTGCCGTATGATCCGAGCTGGGCGGAGGAGTTTGATCGTGAGGCATCGGCGGTGGCGGGTGCGATGGGCGGCGTTCTCGTGGCGATTCACCACATCGGGAGCACGGCGATCCCGGGCATCCGGGCGAAGCCGATCATCGACATGCTGGCGGTGGTGAATGATGTGGCGCTGCTCGATG
Organism: Chthoniobacter sp.; assembly: GCA_031411535.1. GTDB lineage: Bacteria > Verrucomicrobiota > Verrucomicrobiia > Chthoniobacterales > Chthoniobacteraceae > Chthoniobacter. The sequence goes on from JANOBH010000570.1 coordinate 1,703, forward strand.
GAAGCCGGCAGGCGATGGAGGCGCTGGGCTACGAGGCGATGGGTGAGTTTGGAATGGCGGGCCGCCGTTACTTCCGAAAGCACGGGGCCGATGGGAGGCGGACGCACCAGGTCCACGCGTTTGCGGTCGGGTCGGCGCAGATCGGGCGGCATGTGGCGTTTCGCGATTTCCTGCGGGCGCATCCCGATGAGGCGGAGCGATACGACGCGCTGAAGGGGCGGCTGGCGGAGATGTATCCCGCCGACGTCGGCAGCTACACGGACGGCAAGGACGGATTCATCCGGGAGATGGACGCGCTGGCGGAGTCGTGGCGGGCGGCGCCGGGCTAGCGCGGATCTTTTTCGCTCTCCGGCACCGGGAGGGGTGGTGCGGGGATGCCGGGCTCGCTTTCACCGAAGAGCAGGGCCTCCTCGTCCGTGCCTGTGCTGGTGCGCGGTACGGGCTGCGGTGGGGACAGCGCGGGGCGGCTGCGGCGGAGGTCGGTCTTGCTGAGGGGCCGCATGGGACGGGGGCTTTACATCCGGGCTGCGGCGGCGATGACGGTGGCGGCGTCCACGAGGGGCTGCTGGCGGGTAGTGCCTTCGATGAGGCTGAGCATGGAGAGCTTGTTCAGGGTGCGGCAGATGCCGCCGGAGTGGGTGTGGAGGGCTTCGAGTGCGCACGGGGTGAAGACTTCGGCCATGCGGCCGGAGACGAGCAGGCGGAAGCCGACGTACTGGCGGGTCTCGTCGGCGGTGAGGGGCAGGAGGCGGGCGCGGAGGTAGATGCGGTTGCGGAGGGATTCGTAGCTGGGGTGGTCGAGGCGCTGGGCGAGGCGGGCCTCGCCGAAGAGGAGGCTGGTGGTGAGCTTACGCTCGGGGATCTCGATATTGCTGATGGTGCGGATGATGTGCAGGCAGTCGGCGTCGAGGAGGTGGCACTCGTCCACGATGATGACGAGGCGCAGGCCGCGCTGGTGCATGTCGATGATGTGATTGCTCAGCAGTTTCACGAGGTCCTGCACGCGGTTGATGCCGACGGGGAGGGCGATGTTCAGCTCGGAGAGAATCTCGCGGAGGAGGCCGGTTTTGGTGAGGCCGGGGGTGACGAGGACGAGGATGACGTGGTATTTGGCGGGGTCGAACTGCTCAAGGAGGAGCTGGCTGACGAGGGTTTTGCCGGTGCCACTGGGGCCGGTGACGAGGCCGAGCGAGGCGTGAAATTCGACTGCGCGGAGCATGCTGCGAAAGGCCTCGGTGTGGCTTTCGGTGCGGTAGAAAAAGCTGGGGTGGACGCAGTCTGCAAAGGGATTGCCGGAGAGTCCGTAGTACTCGATGAAGCTGATCTCCGGGACGAGGGCGCGGAGGGCGAAGGGTCCGGAGGGGGGCGGCGGAGGCACGGCGGTGATGAGGTCGGAGAGCGGGTCGTGGCTGTCTGTGGCGGTGCCAGGCTGTGGATCAAAGGAGCTAATCACGGGTTGAAACGGGCTTTCGAGAGGTTGTGGATTCATGGCGGTGTTTGAGGCTGGAGCGGGTCACGGGAAAAAGGGCGGGGCTCATGCGGCTGCGGCATGGCTGGAGGGGAGGGCTGCGGCTGCGGGCGGGGGATCGCCGACGAGGCGGGCGGCGAGTGCGGTGAAACGGCGCGCATTTTCACTCGCGGGCTGGGAGAGGACGAGGGGCTGGCGGCTTTGATTGGCGGCTTCGACGGCGGGGTCGCGGCGGAGGGAGCCGAGGCTGGCGGGGAGGAACTGAAGGAAGCGGTGGGAGCATCCGCTGAGGCGGGCAAAGATGGCGCCGGCCTCGGTTTCGCTCTCGGTCTGGTTGACGAGGATGGAAATCTGCGCGGGGAGGCGGGCTTCGCGCGCGACTTTGATGACGCCGTAGGCATCGAGCGTGGCGGCGAGGTTCGGGGTGGCGACGACGATCATCTCGTGGGCGAGGGTCAGGAATTGCATGACCTGCGCGGAGATGCCGGCCCCGGTGTCGATGAGCAGCACGTCGAAGTCGCCGGCGAGGCGGGCGAGCTCGCGCCCGATGCGCTCGATGACCTGGGAATCGAGATCGGCGAGCCCGGCGACGCCGGATGCGCCGCAGAGGATCTGGATGCCGCCCGGTCCGCTCGTTAGGATCTGTGCAAGTGTGGAGCGGCCCTCGACGACATCGAGCAGCGTGCCGCGCGGGGTGACGCCGGCGAAAATGTGGACGTTCGCCATGCCGAGGTCGGCGTCGAAGAGCAGGACGCGCCGACCGCGTGCCGCGAGGGCGGCGGCGAGATTCACGCTGACGGTGGTCTTTCCGACGCCGCCTTTCCCGCTGGTGACTGCGATCACTCGCAGGGAGCTCTGCGGCCGGGAGAATTGATTGCGAACGACTGCGGGCGACTTCCCCTCTGTGAAAAGCGCGTGATGAATCTGGCGGATGCGGTCCGCGTCGGGGGCGTCGCGCAGAATGTCGTGGAATTCCCGCTCGATGAACTGAAGTCGGGCGGGCTCGATTCCGGGAATGTGAGTCGGGGTGGCGAGCAAGGGAGAGGGTTTCATTTTAGGCGTGCCGCGGGGAGCGGTCGGAACGGGCGCCAGGCAGTGAATATCCAGCGAAGACCCAATATATGGGGGTTGGTTTCAACTTGACCATCCATTAGTGGTGGCCATGATCGCTTTGTCAAGCACCCCTCCGCATGGATAAAATTAACTTTTTCTGCGCTCTCTGCGGCGAGAGCCTCCGCGTGCGAAAGGAGATCGCCGGGGGTTTCTGCGATTGTCCGCGGTGTGCGCGGGTGATTCCTGTGCCGGGCTTCCCGGCCCGGCCCGGTCAGCCGGCGGAGTATGCGGCGGTTTTTTCACCGGACATCCTGGGGATCGAGATCAAGTTTCTAAGCAGTTGCTGCGGGAACAAGCTGCAGGTGGACGCGCGGCAGCAGGGCGTGACGCTCGACTGCCCGGTTTGCCAGAAGCAGACGAAGGTGCCCGCGTGGGGAGGTGAGCTGCCGCCGGTGCAGCCGAGTGAAGCAAGCAGCCGGGCGTCTGCGCGAATGGTGCGGCTGAGCGCGGAGGAGGTGGAGTTTCTGAGTACTCCCATGAAAGACAGCGGGCCGGGGCTGCTTGCAGTCGCCGGGAAATGAAAACGGTGAAAATGAGTGCCGCGATCCCTGAGCAGACGTGCCCCGCGTGCGGCGGGGCGTTCACGGTCAGTGCGGCAAACCGGAAGCGAAAGGTGCAGTGCCCGCAATGCCGGGCGGTCGTGAGCCTGCCTGCGCCGGTGGAGCTGGACGGGACGCAGGCTTCGGAGGATGGGCGCAATTTGCCAGCGGCGCCGGAATGGATGGCGCGGTGTGAAATGCTCCAGGCGCGCATCGAGGCGCTGGAGCAGCAGGTCGAGGCGCTCTTGAGCGAGTCGCGGACGAGTCCGTCGCGAATCCCAGAGGGCCTGGCGGACATCGGCGGGGTGGTGCGGGAGCAGCGGAGGGCGCGCCGTCCGGTGGAAAGTCGCGAGGATTTTCCGGCGGAGACGCCGGAGGCTAAAGAGGAGCCCAGGCTGGGGATAGAGCGGGTTTTTCAACCACCCACGCCTGAGATCGGGCTCGTCTGCATCGCCGGAGACGGCGCCGCACGGAAGGTGGCCGAGGCGCTGTCGGAGGTGCTGGCCCGCTCGGGATGGAAGGTGCGCGGTGTGACCGAGGACAAGTCGCTCCCGCCGGATTGCAGCGGGCTGACGCTCTCTGCCGCCTCGTCGCTCCCGTTAGAGCGGGGGACGAGCACGCTCAACGCGCTGCGGCAGGCGGGCTATGCGGTGACGTTTCAGCTCGATCCAGGGCGCGATTCGCGGGAGACGATCTTGATCGTGGGGGCCGGCGCGGGATTGGACAGCGGGACGGGCGCGAAGAGTTAGCGGGTGTCGCGAAGCTGCGTAGCGCGGCTTCACGGATTCGATCGGCGGAGTGAGGCCCGGCGCGGAGGCTGGCATGCGAGTAGCTAATTTGGGCGGGCATGACCTCTCTGAATGCTCTCAACGTCAAAATCTACGCGGATGGTGCTGACAAGGCGGGGATGCTGGACCTTTACGCGAACCCGCTGATCCAGGGGATGACGACGAACCCGACGCTGATGAAAAAGGCGGGGATCAGTGACTACGAGGCCTTTGCGAAGGATGTGCTGCAGACCGTGAAGTCGAAGCCGATTTCCTTCGAGGTTTTCGCGGACGATTTCAAAGAGATGCGGCGCCAGGCGCTGCGGATGCGGGACTGGCAGGAGAATGTGTACGTGAAAATCCCGGTGCTGAGCCCGGCGGGCGAGTCGTCGATGGCGCTGATCCGTGATCTGGCGCAGGACGGCGTGCGGCTGAACGTGACGGCGATTTTGTCCGAACGGCAGATCGAGCAGGTGGCCGGGGCGCTGGTTGCCGAGGTGCCGTCAGTGGTGTCGATTTTCGCGGGCCGGATCGCGGACACGGGGCGCGACCCGATGCCGATCGTGCGGGCGAGTCACGCGGTGCTGCGCGGGCTGCCAAAGGCGGAGGTGCTGTGGGCGAGCGTGCGGGAGGTTTTCAATATCTTCCAGGCGGACGAGGCGGGCGCGCAGATCGTGACGGTGCCGCACGACATCCTGCACAAGGCGATCTCGATGTTCGGGCGCGATCTCGATGCGCTGTCGCTGGACACAGTGCAGATGTTTGACCGCGACGCGAAGGCGGCGGGCTTTACGCTGGGGACGGAGCCGACGGCTCCGGCTGAGGCGGCTCCGCTGCGGAAGGCCGCTTAGGCGGGGCGTTGAGTTTGTCGCGGAGTTCGAGGAACTCCTTCTGGGTCGGGTTGATTTCGAGCGCCTTTTTTAGCGGCTCCCTGGCGGTGTCGGCCCGGCCGGATTCAAAGCGGACGCGGGCGAGCAGGTAGTAGGTTTTGGCGTCGTCGGGTTCGGCAGCGATGGAGCCGAGGAAGAATTTTTCCGCCAGGTCCCAGCGTTTGTCCTCCATCGCGAGGACGCCGAGGTTGTTGAGGGAGCTGGCGTGATTGGGTTTCGCGTGGAGGACGCGAATGTAGAAGTCGCGCGCGCGCATCCGAAGTGCGGCCTTTGCAGGTTCGTCCTTTTCGCGGGTGCTTTTTTCGAGCCAGAGGTTGCCGAGGCCGAAGTTGATCTCCGAGTTGTCGGGGACGTACGCGTAGGCGGTTTCGAAGTTGCGTTGCGCGAGGTCGAGGTCGCCGGAGGCGAGGGAGCGGATGCCGGCATTGTAGAAATCGAGCGACCACAGGCCGGGATCGGTGCGGGGGATGGAGACAAAGGTGGCGGCTCCGGCGGCGATGACGACATAGGCACCGGCACCGAGCCAGTGGCCGCGCACGAGATTCACCCAAAGCTGCCAGAGGCCAAACGCCGCGAGGATCATGAGGCCCGGGACGGCGGCGAGCCGGTAGCGCTCAGTGACAAAGACGGGCATCAGCGCGCACATGTGCAGGAGGACGGCCGCGGCGACCCAGCGGGAGCGGGGAAAGAGAAGGATCGCCGGGAGAAGCCCCGCGAGTCCGAGCGCGGCGATGAGTCCGAAGCGCAGGCCGGGCGGCAGGACGCCGTCGTCGCTGAGGCGCTTCATCGCGCCGACATCGTCGTATTGGTAGGCGTTCCAAAAGTTTGCAAACTTGGTGGCCATGAGACGCAGCCACGCGGGGCGGTTCTCGCGGATGTAGTCGTTGGCTTTTGCCGACCAGAACTTTGAAACCTCCGCGCGCTTCAGTTTTCTCCCGGCCTCCTTTTCGGCCATGGTGATGGAATCCTTCAGCAGACCCTCCTGCGAGGCGCGCAGGCCGGAGGGCATCTTAGGGTAGCCATTGGCGGCGGGATTGTTTCCGATCCAGAAATTGATGCCGCTATGGGCGGAGAGCATCACGGGTTCGCCCGCGACGAAGTAATTGTGAATCCACGCGGGCGCCGCGCCGATATAGAGTCCTCCGGCGAGGGCGAGGATGGCTGCCGCGAGCTTAGGGAGCCGCGCGCGGAACGTGGAGTCGCGCTCGACGGAGAGGAAGATGGCGACCAGCAGAAGCGGGAGGGCGAACAGGATGGTGGCGACGAGCATCGCAACGACACCGGCGAAAAGGCCAAGTCCGAGCCAGGGCCTCCACCAGGTGGAGCTCTGGGTTTTCACGGCCCACCAGAGGCAGGTGTAATACGCGAGCACGAGCCAGATCGTGGGCATCAGGATCATGGAAAAGGCCTGTGCGGGGGCGTAAAACATCCATAAGAGCGCCGCGCCCGCGCCGATCACGTGCGGCCGCGCTGAGGGGAGTCGCGAGCCCCGTTCATCCTCAGACGGAGCGAAAATGGTGCAAGCAATCCGGTACAGCAGGGTGGCGACGCCTGCGTCCATGAGCGCCTGGAGCAGGCCCGCGGCGAACGGGTCGAGACCGCCCGAGATCTTGTAAATGGCAGCGAGGCAGAAGGCGTAGCCCGGCAGACCGTAGAATGCCTTGTGATCCGTCCACTCGCCGTGGGTGATCCGCAGCGCCCAGTCGCTGTAGAATTTCATATCATCGCCGTCCGGGATGAAGTGGGGGGAGTCTGAGAAGCGGACGAGGACGATCAGGCGGATCGCAAACGCGAGAAGGAATATCGCGATTGTGGGAGTGGCGCGGGCGGTCAGCAGGAGGCGGCTCGAAGACATGTTGGGAGGTGGCACTAGGGGCAAATCAGGGAGGCGGCGAACAAAAACGCGAAATGATGGCAATTATGGAAACGCACGGCGTCCGTGGCATTGGCGCTGCTAAACATACTCCCGAACCTGCGAAGCGATTCGCAGATTATAACAAACAAACAAACCGAAATAATACATATCCTATGTTGCAGAAACTGAACAAGAATCGCGGGGGCTTCACCCTCGTGGAAATCATGATCGTAGTGGCCATCATCGCCCTCCTTGCGGCGATCGCTGTGCCGAACTTCCTGCGAGCCCGCAA
>JANOBH010000571.1:0-18281 GCA_031411535.1 Chthoniobacter sp.
GGGCTTGCGGAGCATCTGTTCCGGGGAGGCTTTCTTGCGCTTCACGTCGGGGTAGATGGTGGTCTCGAGGTCGGGCGGGATGTTCATGAACTCCATCTCGCGCTCGCGCAGGGCGATGGCGTCGGGCGGCGCCCAGGTGACTTCCGGGCGGATGAGGATCACGAGTTCGTTGCGGATTTTTTCCTTGGTCGTGGTGCTGAAGAGCGGGCCGATGAGCGGGATGCTGCTGAGGATGGGGATGCCGGCCTTGGAGCGGTTGACGCTGGATTTGATGAGGCCGCCGAGGATGAGCGTGGCCTGGTTCGGGATGGTGACCGACGTGCGGACGTAGCGGGTGGCGATGGTGGGAATCGAGTTATTGTCGATGATCGTGGCGCCGGAGACCTCGTTGTTGCGCTGGAGGATTTCGAGGGAGACCTCTTTGTCGGAATTGATGAGGGGGACGATCTCGAGCTGGAGTGTGACGTTCTTGTACTGGACGCTGGAGTTGGTCACGATGCCGTTTGAGCCGGCCTGCACGGAGTTGACGGAGCTTTGGATATTCTGCGGGACGGCGATCTCCTGACCGGAGGCGATGATGGCCTTCTTGTTGTTCCGGGTGAAGACGCTGGGACGGTTGACGACGGTGAAGCGCCCGGTGCTTTCGAGTGCGGTGACGATGGCGTTGAGGGAATTGCCGGCGGTGAAGTAGCCGGTGAGACCGGAGCCGCCGCCGGAGGCGACCTGGAGGAGTTTGTCCTGGCTGATGAGGTTGTTGAGATTGAGCGCGGGCTGATTGCCGCTGCCGAAGCTGACGAAGTTGTTCGCGCTGGTGCCAGTGGTGGTCGTGGTCGTCGTGCCGGTGCCGGTCGTGGTCCCGGTGGTGGTGCCGGTCGTGGTGCCGCCGGAGCTGACCGTGACGGGGCTGACGCCGAGGCCGGCGTTGCGGAGGACGTAATCGACGCCGAACTGGACTTTCCCGCCGATATTCAGCTCGCCGATGATGGCGTGGATCATGACCTGCGGGATGCGCCGGTCGAGCTGGTCGAGGAGTTTGAAAACCTTCGCGCGCACGTCGGCATTGCCGATGACGATGATGGCGTTGGCGTTTTTGTCGGCGATGATTTTCGTCGTGCCGACGATGCGCGCCTCGGGGATGGTATCGACCTCCGGCGTGTCCAGCTCCGATCCGCCGGTCGCGCCGCCCCCGCCTGCGCCGCCGCCTGCATTCGAGCCAAAGCTGCTGTTGTTGTTATTCCCGAGAAGACTGCCCGTGCCGCCGCGTCCGGCGCCTCCGGTCTGGCCGGGCCGGCTGGCAGCGCCGCCGCCGGTGTCCTCCTTGGCGCCCGGCTCGGTGATGGCTTTGACCACGACGTCGAGGACGTCGCTCGCGGAGACAAACTTCAGCGGGCGTGTGGCGGGTTCGCCGAACTTCACTGTCGAGTCGAACTCGGTGATGAGTTTGCGGATGAACGGCAGGTTCACGGGCCGCGTGACGACGTGGATGCGGTTCGTCCGCACGTCGGCGGTGAGCTTGATCTTGCCGATGATAATCGAGTCCTCGGACAGTGAGCCGGCGCGGATCTCGATGGAATTGGGCGAGGTCGCCTCGGCCGTCGCGCCGGGCGGCAGCGGGATGCCTTCGGGCGACGTAGCCACCGGCCGGGGGACGGCCACGGCGCGCGGGGCCGAGGCACCGCCTGCGCCGGTGGGTTCCTTTTGAAAGATGGCGGTCAGCTTTTCGAGCACGTCCTTGGCGTCGGCGCGCTCGAGGGTGAGAAACTCGCTGACGACATCCGCCGGGCGGATATCGACTTCGCGGATGATGCGGAGCAGGCCGCGGATGACGGCGGTGTTTTCGGTGATGAGGATGGACTGCGATTTCGGCAGCGCGGTGAGATTCGAGTACTGGCCCTGGGACTGGACGATGAAGGTGCCGAGCACGGCCGTCAGTTCGGCGGGGTCTGCGTACTGGAGCTTGGCGAGAAAGGTGACGACCTGCTCGCCGTTGGGGAGTGCGGCTTCGTCGGAGATGATGGGGATGGCGGCGAAGCGCGGGTTCTTTCCGCTGATGACCTTGATGATATTTGAGCGCTCGACGGGGACGAGGGTGATTCCATTGAGGATCAGACTGATCTCGATGATGCGGATGGCCTCCTCGGCGGGGACTTCGCCATTGACGTTGATGATGATCGGCAGCGGCCCGGCGGTCTGATTGTCATAGACGAGCCGCTTCTTGGTGAGCTTCTCGTAGTAGTCGAGCGCGCCCTTCAGCTCGGTGACCTGGAGGCGCACCATGCCGGCGTTCGCGGCTCCGGGCAGTACGGGCGGGGGATTGGCTGGCAGCGCCACCGGCGGGACCTGCCCGGATGCGGCGACAGCGAGGAGGAGTAGGAGGAGAGCCGGGGTGGAGCGGGACACGGGGGGTTCAGTAGCAGCGCGGGGGAGGGTGGTCAACCGCGCTGGGACGCGCGGAAGGCTCAGAGGGCCAAGCTCAAAGATCGAGGGAGGGAGGCTTTTTTGAGCTTTGAGCTTTGAACTTTGAGCTTTCGCGAGCGCCGGTGCTACCTTTCCGCCAATGTTTCGCCGCGCCGGCTTCACCCTCCTGGAAATCTGCATCGCCCTTTTCATCGGGATGCTGCTGATCACGATCGCCGTGCCGAGCGTGATGGCGATGCTGGCGGAGCAGCGACTGAAGGCGTCGTTCGAGAAGTTCGACGGCTTTGTCCGCACGGCGCGGGAGCGGAGCATCACGGAGCGGCGCACCTATGCGATGGCTTGGGAGGAGAAAGGCGTGACGCTGCTGCCGGTGGAGCGGCGCGATACGGATGACCCCGACGCCGAGCCGGAGCGGTTCGTTTTTGAGGAAGGCGAAAGTTTCACCCTCGACCGGCCGTCCGCGCTGATGAAGAAGCCGCCGGGCGAATGGGTCTTCTGGCGGAGCGGGCTTTGCGAGGAGACGGTGGTCTCCTACGCGGGAGGTGCGGGGAGCTGGCGCGTGCGCTACGATCCGCTCACGGTGCGCGGGACATTTCTCGACTCGGAGGTGAAGCAGTGAGCGCGGCGCGGCGCGGGATGCGGGCGGCGGGGCGGAGAAAGGCGGGCGGCTTCATGCTGCTGGAGGCGCTGCTGGCGGTGACCATCTTTGCGCTCGGCGTGCTCACGCTCGGGCGCTGCGTGAGCAACTGCGTGTCCGCCGAGCGGCTCAAGGAGGAGGACGCGCTGGCGCGGCGGGCGCTGGAAAACCGATGGGCCGAGATCGAGTCCGGCGCGGTGCCGCTGGCACCGTCCAGCACCGATGAGCTGAAGGACGCCTTTGCCGGCATGACGCTGAGGATGACGAGCGTGCCGGTCGTGAAAAAGAACGAGAAGGACGAGAAGATCGAGGGCATCTCCGCCGTCACGCTGGTTGTGGCGTGGGAGAGCGATCACGAGGAGCAGACCAAGGAGCTGATGTTTTATGTCTATCCGCGGCAGAGATAAGGTCCGGCGCGGATTCACGCTGCTGGAGGTGATGATCGCCACGATGATCGTCGCGTTGCTCGCGTTCACGCTCTTCCGCTTTGTGTCGTCCACGTTGCAGGCGATGCAGTTCACCAATGAGGTGCAGGACGAGCGCGAGTCGCTGCGGGCCGTCGTGCGCTTCGTGCAGACGCAGCTCGCCGACCTGCCGCCGCGTGAGAACAGCGTGATCCTCGGAAACCCCTTGAAAATCCGCGACCTGTCGAGCGACGAGCTCATCTGGAAAACCTCCGCCGGCCAGGGCGTGCTCACCGCCGCCGCGCCCGGCGAGTATCGCGTGACGATGACGGCGCAGCCGGTGGAAAGCACTTCGCGCGAGCTGGAGCTGGGCCTGCGCCGCGAGCCGATCACCGCCGAGGCGCGCACGGACATCGATTTTTTTGCGCGCGGCAGCGGCGCGAACAAGTACAACTGGCTCCCGCTCATCCGGCCGGTGGTGGGCTTCGAGGTGCGCTATTTCGATCCGCGCCTGAACGCATGGCTCGACCGCTGGACCGCCCAGAATTCGCGCCCGCAGCTCGTCCGCATCCGCATTTGGAAAAACGCGGAGGACGCCCCTGTGGAAGCCATACTCCCCGTGCCCTCGTCGCAGATGCAGCTGCAATGAAACGCGCGCGCCTTTTCCACTGCGGCTCCGCGCTCCTGCTCGTGCTGTGGGCGCTGGTCGTGCTCACGGCGGCGGTCTTCACGTGGGTGGCGGTCATCCAGGGCGAACTCCAGCTCCACGCGGACGCGAACCGCGACGTGGAGGCCCGGGCGATGGCCCACTCCGGCCTCGCGCTCGCCTTTCATCCGCTGGTGACGCAGAAGACGCCGGTGCTGGAGGAGGACGTGACCCCGGAGCTGGGCTACAAGGTGCGCATCGTCAGCGAGGGCGGGCGCCTGAACATCAACTGGCTGCTGCGAGGCGAGGAGCCGCGCAAGCTGGTCATCCTCAAGCAATGGCTCGAAGGCCGCGGCCTGGAATTCCAGCAGCGCGAGGCGCTCGTGGACTGCATGCTCGACTACGTGGACACCGACGACCTGAAGCACACCAACGGGCAGGAGGACGAGGGCGACTACCGGCCGCCGAACCGCGATTTCAAAAGCATCGATGAGATCGCCGGGGTGGCGAACTCCGGCCCGCTCGTCTCGCAGCCGGGCTGGAAGGACGACCTGACGGTGGACAGCCAGGGGCCGATCGACCTCATCGCCGCGCGGGTCGAAATCCTCCGGCTGCTCCCCGGCCTCGGCGAGGCGCGCATCGCGGCGTTCGTGAAATTCCGGCAGGGCGCGGACGCGCTCGACGGCACGCTCGATGATCCTGAATTCAAGAACATCAAGGACGTGCAGACCTTCCTCGGCCTCGGCGACGCGCAGTTCAAGGAGCTCGGCGGGCTTGTTTCCATCAAGGATCCGACGATGCACATCACCAGTGAGGGCCGCTCGGGAAATGCCTATCGACAAGTGGAAGTGGTTGCCCGAAAAGCGGCGGGCAATCCTCAAATCCTTTCCTGGAAAGAATGAAGAAACCCGGCGCGGCCCACGCGCTTCTCACCCCCGACGCCGATGGCTGGCGGCTCATCCGTGCCGGGACCGCCGCGCTGAAAGCCGCCACGCTCGGCGAAGCGGCCGCGGCCCTGCCCGCCGGCGTGAAAGTCCACCTCGCACTGCCCTGCCAGGCCGTGTTGCTGGAGCGGATGACGCTTCCCTCCGCGGATCGCGAGGAGCTCGCGGGCATGGTCCAGCTTCAGCTCGAAAAGACGCTGCCTTTTCCCATCGAGGAGGTGTCGTCGGATTTCGTCGTCGTCGAGAGCGCGGGGAATGAGTCCACGCTCGTCTCCGCATCGGCCCAGCACGCGCAGCTCGACGCGCTCTGCGCCCCGCTCCGCGAGCGCGGCCACCTGCCGGACAAGATCACGCCTTTCGCCATGCACATCGCGGCGGACGGGCGGGCGGACGAGACGGTGCTCGCCGTCTATCCCGAGCAGGGGCAGCTCGTCGTGGCGATTTGCGAAAAGGCCCGGCTCGCCTGGACGCATGTCATCCCCTCGACCGATGACGGCGCGCTGCGCGACGCCCTCCCGCAGATGCTGCTCGGCGCGGAGATGGAGGGCGTGCCCACGGCCGTCGCCCGCGTCCGCCTCGCGCAGGAGTGCGCGCCGCTCCGCGAGACGCTGTCCGCCTTTTTCAAGGTCCCCGTCGAGCTGGTGTCCTTCGACGGCGATCTGCCGGAGCCCGCCGTCAACCTCGTGCCCGCCTCGTGGCAGGCCGATGTCGAGCGCGGCGCGCGGGCCGCGCACTGGCGGCAGCGCATCATCGCCGCCGGCGTGGTCTATGCGCTGGCGATCGTCGCCGCCTTTGCCTACCTCGCGTGGATGAAGGCGCAGGCGCGGAAGATCGACGCGCAGTACGCCGCCGCCCAGCCCGTGCTGCAATTCGTGCAGAGCCGGCAGCTCCGCTGGAAGACGCTCTCGCCCGCCGTCGATCCCACGCGCTACGCCGTCGAGCTGCTTTTCCAGGCAAGCAAGAACCTGCCGACGGACACGATCCGCATCACGGAATTCGACCTCCAGGCGAACCAGTGGCGGATCGTGGGCGAAGCGCCCTCGGCGAATCTCGCGATCGACTACGTCTCGAAGCTCAAGGACGAAAAGGAACTCGGCGCATTCCAGATCGACGCGAAGCCGCCGCAACTCCTGCCAAATGAGCACGCGCAGTTCACCATCTACGGCAAGCTATGAGCGGACAGCTTTCCAGCCGCGAAAAGAACCTGTCGGTCATCGTGGGCGCGATCACCTTCGTCCTGCTCACGTATTTCGTTTTCGACTACTTCGTGAAAAGCAAAGCGCGCCTGAGCGCGGACCTCGTGGCGAAGACGCGACAGCTCAAAACGATGCAGATGCTCAGCTCGGAAAAGGCGCTGTGGGAGCAGCGGGACGCCTGGCTGCGCGAGAAGCAGCCGGTGCTCGCAAATCCCGACAGCGCGGGCGTGCAACTGCTCGACCAGGTGAAGGATCTGGCGAGAAAGCACGGCGTGCTGCTCGACAACCCGCGCATCCGCGAGGCGGCGCGGAAGCCCGAGTACACGGCCATCGGTGTGGAGGTCGAAACGAAAAGCCAGTGGCGCGCGCTGATCGCATTCCTCGGCGAGTTGCAGACGCCGGAGCAGTTCATCGTGCTCGACGGCGCGAACCTGAAAATCGACGCCGCTGATCCGACGCAGATGCGCGGGAAATTCAAGATCGCCCGCTGGTACGCGCCGAAGTAGGCGCGTGCGTTGACACGCCGTTTCGCGCGCCGTCTATTCCCTGTGAAAGCATTCACCTTTCTCCACCGATGAAACGCTCCCTCCCGATCCTCGCCCTCCTCGCCGGTCACGCGCTCGCCGTGGACAGCGCCACGCCCGCTCCCTTCCCGGCGGATCGCTACGGAGCGATGATCGACAAGTCCCCGTTTGCGCTCGCCACGCCGGCGGCGGCGCCGGTGGTGGCGCAGTCGTCCTTTGCGATGAACTGGTATCTCACCGCCGTCGGGCGCGATGCGGACGGGCAGGATTTCGTGACGATCAAGGCGAACGACAATTCCGTGAGTTTCTCGCTCTTCGGCCGCGAGGAGAATCCCGACACGCAGGTCTCGCTGGCGAGCGTCGATTGGTCGGACACGTTTCGGAAATCGACGGCGATCCTCAAGAAAGGCACGGAGACGGCAAAGGTCATCTTCAGCCAGGATACGCAGATGACCGCCGTCGTGCCGGGGCCCGGGGCTCCGAGGCCCGGCGGGCCGATGCCGGGGGCGCCGCTCCCGCCGGTGACCGTGGGAGTGGGCGGCGGAGGCGTCACGCAGACGCCCGTCATCCAGCCTCGCATCGCGCTGCCGAGGCCCAGCGCCGCTCCGGTCAATGCGCCGCCGATACCGGTGGTGCAGCCAGGGCAATTGCCGGGCACGGGCGTGCAGCCCGCTGGCGAAAACCGCCGCCGCGTGCGGAATATCGCCGCGCCGGAGTAGCCGCCTACGGGCGGAGCACGCGGACGCGGTGCGCCTCGCTGTCGCCGAGGAAGATCGATCCCTCGCGATCCGCAAAGACGCCGTGCGGGCGCGCGAGCTGGCATTTCAGCGGATCGCCGTCCGACCCGTCGCCACGCACGCCGGTGCCCGCGAGGACCGAGAGCGTGCCGGACTTCGGATCGATCACTCGGATGGAGTGGCTCTCGGTGTCTGCGATGTAAACGCGCCCGTCGGCGCCGATGCTCACGCCCTTTGGCCCGCCGAGCGTCGCGGCTTTCGCGGCGCCGCCGTTTCCGGTGAAGCCCGGCTTTCCGCCGATCCCGGCGACATGGTGCAGGGTGCCGGCTTTCAGATCGAGGCGGAAGACCGCGTTGCCCTCGCGGAGCGCGAGCCAGAGGTCGCCGCCGGCGTCGAAATCGAGCGCGCGCGGGCCATTCAGCGGGGTGCCGGCGATCGGTGCGCCGTCGGGCGTCGGCTTCTTTTCGCCGGTGCCGGCAAAGGTCGAGATCACGCCCGTCTTCATGTCCACCTTGCGGACGCGGTGGTTTTTGATGTCGCAGATGTAGAGATCGCCCGCGCGGTCAAAGCCGATGCTGTGCGGCTCGTTGAGCTGCGCCTTCGCCGCCTGCCCGCCGTCGCCGGAAAAGCCTGGCTGGCCGGTGCCTGCCACCGTGCTAATCGCGCCCGTCTTTGCATCCACGCGGCGCACGACGGCGCTGAGCCGCTCGACGAAAAACACATTTCCCGCCGCGTCGAAGCGCACCTCGTATGGCTCATTCAGCGCCGCGGCGAGCGCCGGGCCGCCGTCGCCCGCGTAGCCGCGCGTGCCATTTCCCGCGATGGTCGAGATCGTCCCGTCGGGCGCGACCTTTCGCACGCGCTGGTTGTCCGTGTCGCAGATGTAGAGCGCGCCGTCCGGCCCGCGCGCGATGCCGAAGGGATTGTTCAACTGCGCCTGCGCCGCCGGCCCGCCGTCGCCGGAGAATCCCTTCGCGCCCGTGCCGGCGAAAGTCGTGAGCTGCGGAGCGGCATCCGCGTTTCCCACGAGCGCCAGACAGGCGAGGAGGGCGATGCTGAGAACGGGGAGAAGTTTCATGCGGATCGCATATTCCCGAACGGCGAACGCGCGCGAGACTTTCTTCTCCACGAATGACGGGATGGAAACACGATTCGTCGGTTCCGGACGGGGCGGAAGTTCGCCTTGCCGGTGATGCTGGGAATCTCCAAAGCTCGCCGCGCTCGTGAACAGCGGGCTTTTTCCCATCCCTCCCATGAAACTCCCGCGCCTCTTCGCTGCCGCCCTCATCCCGCTTTTCACCGCCCAGCTTTCCGCCGCCGACTGGCCGCAATGGCGCGGCCCGCTGCGTACCGGTCATGTGCCCGCCGGCGAGCCCGTCCCGGCGACGCTCCCCGCGGAGCCGAAGGTCGTCTGGCATGTGCCGATCGGCGAAGGCTTCGCCTCGCCGGTGGTGAGCGGCGGGCGAGTCTTCTACCTCGACAATCAGGACGCGCAGGAGACGGCGCACGCCGCCGATGCGGCCACGGGAAAGGAGCTGTGGCGCGCGACCATTTTTTCCTCGCACAAGGACGGCTTCGGCATCGGCCCGCGCTGCACGCCGGTCGCGGACGGCGACCGCGTCTATTTCCAGTCGGCGAAAGGCGAGCTGCAATGCCTCGGCGCGGCGGATGGGAAAGTCGTGTGGCGGAAAAACTACGTCGATGATTTCGGCGCGATCTACATCGGCGAGAAGGGCAAGGCTGCTGGCGCGAGCCGGCACGGCGCGGCGGGTGCGCCGCTCATTGATGGCGGGAATCTCATCGCCCAGGTCGGCAGCGCGACCGGCGCGAGCATCGTGGCTTTCAACAAGATGACCGGAGCGGTGGTGTGGAAAGCGGAGAACGACCAGACGGCGTACGCCGCGCCGTTCATCGCGACTGTCGCGGGTGTGCGGCAGTTTCTCAGCTTCACCGCGGAGGGGCTCATCGCGCTCGATCCGCGCGACGGCAAGCTGCTGTGGCGCGTGCCGCTCAAGACCGCGCTCGGCCGCCACGTCACCACGCCGGTCGTCAGCGATGACCTCGTGCTTGTCGCCTCCCACCAGACCGGCCTCGTCGCCACGCGCATCGCGAAAGGCGGCGCTGCGCTCACCGCCACCGAGGCGTGGGTGAACAAAGGGATGGGGATGAATTTCTCCAGCCCCGTCGTGGTCGGCGGGCATCTATACGGCCTCGGTCCCGCGAAGAACGTGGTCTGCATCGAGTCGAAAGGCGGCACCGTGGTCTGGGAAAAGACCGGCCTCATCCAGACGAGCGCGGACAAAGCCGAGGCGGCATTTCTCGTGATGGGGAAAAACGTCCTGATGCTCACGGACAGCGGCGAGCTGGTGCTCTTCGCGGCGGACCCGGCCGGCTACAAGGAACTCGGCCGCACGCAGGCGTGTGGCACGAACTGGTGCAATCCCGCCTACGCCGCCGGCCGCCTCTACCTCCGCGATGCGCGCGAGCTGCGCTGCATCGATCTGATGTGACTGGGTCTGCCGAGACTTAGAAATGGTGTCATCCTGAGCGGAGCGGAGGTGGGAAGGCGGGCGTAGCGCAGTCGAAGGACCCCGGCGAGTCCGTGCGATACCTCCGCTGAATCCACGGGATCCTTCGACTGCGTGCCGTCCCACCTGCCCGCCAACCGCCGCTGTCCCCACCTCCACGTCGGCCCGCCACGGAACTCCGCTCAGGATGACATCGTATTTGGACCAGGCGCGTGCTCGCGCGTCTTGCCGGGGCGGCGGCTTGGGCTTAGCGATGCGGGGTGTTTCGCCTCGCCAGACTTCCGCTGATGCGCGTCGCCGCTCTGCTCGCCCTCACGATCGGCACGGCGTGGGCGGGTGAGCTGCGGGAGTGGACGTGTCCGCCGGGTAAACCTTTCCAGGCAGAGTTGCTGGCGGCGGACGGGCTCCGCGCCGTGCTGCTCGTGCCGGGGCGCGGAAAAGCGGTCGTGCCTTTCGCTATCATGAGTCCGGAGGATGTGCGCTACATCCGTCAGTGGCGCGGCGATGGCCGCCGCGCGCCGCTCATCGATCCCGAGCGTCTCGCGCCGTGGCCGGCATCGGCGGTCGCGGAAAATCTCGACGTGCGCGTGGTCGCGGAGGATGCCGCCGCATCGAAGTTCACGTACGAGAGCGCGCACTTCGCCGTGGAGTCGGATCTCAAGCTGCCCGTGGGGGTGGTGCGCGACATCACCTCCGTTTTTGAGGCCACGCGCGCGGCGCTGATCACACTGCCGCTCGGACTCCTGCGCGGGGACGAGGACGAGAAATACCGCGTGGCCATGATTTCCACCGCCGCCGCCTACCAGGCCGCGGGCGGGATCGAGGGCAGCGGCGGATTCTATGACGGCGCGACACAGCGCATGCTCATCTTCCTGCCGAACCTCGGGATCAAGCCCGGTGCGCACGCGCTCGTGCTCGACTTTCAGCGGCAGCTTTTCGTTTTGAGACATGAGGTCACCCACCAGTTGCTCGGGCGTTGGGGCGCGGCGCTGCCCGTGTGGCTGAATGAAGGATTCGCCGAGTGCGTCGCCGCCATGCCCTACACGCGCGGCCGCTACACCTTTCAGAACCTCGACGGGGCCATGAATGCCTACCTGCTGAAATGGCGCGCGACGCCGGACCGCCGCGACCTGCTGCTCATCCCGCCTGCGCGGCTCATGGCGCTCAGCCCCGCGCAGTGGCGCGACGAGGTTTCCGCCGTCACGGCCTATCCGCTCTACAATTCCTCGGCGCTCCTCGCCCACTACTTTCTCCACCACGACGGGCAGGGCGGGGGAGCCAGCCTGGCCGCGTACTTTCACGCGCTCCGTCGCGGCGTGCCGCCGGACAAGGCGGAAGCCGACCACCTGCTGCGCGGGCGCACCCGCGAGAGCCTGACGCCGGAGCTGCAGGCGCTCTGCCGCAAGCTCGGCCTCCAGTGGAAAATGGACGCGCGGTGATGGGCGGGAGCGTTCCGCGGGGTCAGGCGCGCTCCTCGAAGCGGAAGCGCACGGGCACCTCGACTTGCGCGGGAACGGCGATGCCGTCCTGCCGCGCCGGAGCGAAGCGCCATGAGCGGACGGCGGCGAGCGCTGCGCGGTCGAGCGCCGCGTGGCCGGAGCTTTCGCTCACATCCGCCGTCGTGACACGGCCCGCGGCGTCGATCGCGACGAGGAGGATGACCGTCCCGGCGAGGCGTTGCGCGCGGGCCTCCTCCGGGTAGAGCGGCTTGTAGCGGAGGAGGAATTGCGGCGGCACGTAGCCGGAGCCGCCGCCGCTGCCCGCCGCTCCCGCGAGCGATGCCCGGGACGATCCGCTGCCAGCACCGGAACGCGCGGCTGTGCGTGCGGTGCGCGCTTTCGCAGCGGAGCCGGGCGTCGGCTTCATCTCCGCCGGAATGCGCGGGAACGCGACCGGCGCGGCAGCCGGGGACGGCGCATCCGTCACCGCTGCGACTACCGGCGGCGACTCGACGTCCGGTACGGGCGGAGTAAAGGCCGGCGCGACCGGCAGCATCTCCGGCTCCGGTTTTGGCACGCTGGCGGGCGCTGTCTCCACGACGAGCGCCCCGCTCCGATCCTCCGCCAGAAATGCCACGCTGATCGCCGGCTCTCCGCCGCCGCCATGACGCGAGGCCGTGCCCGCCCACCGTCCCGCCGCGACGATCACGCCCGCGTGCAGCAGGAGCGAGACGACGACGGCACTGCGCGACATGCGGGGATGCGCGCTCAGTTTCGCTGCCCGCTGGTGGGCGTGTACGTGCGCCCCGCGTGGCCGCCGGGGCCAAAGTCGTAGCCGATCACGAGAAAGCCGATCTGCCGCTCGGTCGCCTGATTCGTCCCAAACATGCACGACAGATCCACGTGCATGTTCTTCGTCACGCGCCACTGGATGCTCGGCCCGACGGCGAAAAGATCCTCCGCATCTCCGCGCGCGCCTTTCGCGCTGAGGCGGTCATAAAACGCCTCGATGCCGACGCCGAGCTTCCCGTCGAGCACCGTGTAGCTGAGGCCGCCGGTGACTTTGAATTCCTGTTCGCGCTCGCCGCCGGTCTCCGCCTCCCAGACGAAATTCACGCCCCAGTGCCAGCGCGGCGCAAGCTGGTCGCCGAGCAGCAGCTTCGCCTCATAGACATCCGCGCCCCAGTGCGGATCCACAAATTTGTACTCGAAATACAGCGTCGGATTCCCCCAGAGCTGCCCCCAGTCGGCGATCGCCCAGCGCAGCTCCACATTGAAGCTGTGCTCGTGAAACGCCCCCCGCTCATCGCCCTCGATGTCATTGTAGAGATCGAGCTGCATGCGGCTAGGCAGGCCGATTTCCACCTCCTGTAGCAGCCGGTGCCGCAGCCCGCCGTCGCGCCGGTGCTTGATCCGCCACCACGCCTCGACGCCGACCTCCCAAGGCTCTTTCTGGATATAGACGCGCGTGCCGGGAAAGCGGCGCGCGCTCGTCCACTCGGGCCGCTGCGTGATGCCGATCGGTGTCTCCTCGCTGAGCACGGAGGTAAAAGCGGTGGTCGTCGTCTCCGGCATGCGCTGGCGCTGTGCGGCGGGCTCGGTGGCGAGCAGCGGGGTGGCGGAGAGGAGGGCGAAAAGGGCGGGTTTGAGATGACGATGGAGCATGGGGTTGGGGCTGGGTGAAAGGCAGTCGCGTGTGTCGCGCGCGCAATTAGCCGCAGGCATGCCAGCGGGGAGTGAAACTGCACGCGCCAGAGGCAGAAAAGTGAAACGGGCACGCGCGTGCAAACCGTCACGCGCCTTTCGTGGCGAGGCGCGGATAGCCGATGTCCATCATCCGCGCACGAGTGGATAGAATTCGATCTTCGCGATTTCGTGAGGGTCGGCACCACAAGACGCGAGTCATCCTGAGCGGAGTTCCGTCGTGGGCGAAGGCGGGACGGAACGGAGTCGAAGGACCCCGGCGATTCTGTGCAACGCCGCCCGAGAGGCGCGGGGTCCTTCGACTGCGCTGCGCCCGCCTTTCCACCTCCGCTCCGCTCAGGATGACATCCGTTTGGAAAGATTCATCCAGCCGGCAGCTTCCTCCACCGCTGCTACTTCCCGAGAGGCGCGCGGAAGGGCAGGTTGCCGACCGCCTGCGTTTTGCGGCGGAAGATTTTGTCGCCGTTGGTCACGTAGAGGTATTCGAGCTTTGGCCCGGAGAGCGCGCAGCTCGTCAGCGGCTTTGCGGGCTGCGGGGCGGGAAGCACGCCGCACATGCGGCCGGTCGGGTCGAAGATCTGCACGCCCACCGCGCTCGTCACGTAGTAGCGGCCCGCGGCGTCGCTCGTCATGCCGTCGCCGCTGGCGTTCTTCTTGTAGGGCGGCGGCGCGGCGAATTTGAACTCCTCGTTCGGATCGATCGGCCGGCGCATCGTCATATACGGCTCCTTCGCATCGAGCGTGCCGTCGGCATTGATGCGAAAGGTCCACACGCTTTCCCCGCCGTATTCGCTCACCGCCAGCGTGCCCTGATCGGGCGAGAGTGTAATCCCGTTCGGCGCGGCGATGCCCGTGTCCGCCACGCGCTTCTCCTTCGTCTTCGCGTCCACAAAGGTGACCTGCTTCTTCCCCGTCTCCGTGAAATAAACGTGTCCCCGATGCGTCACCGCGAGGTCATTCGGCTGCACGTCCTCGGCGATGACCTCGACCGCGGGCGGGTTCACCTTCACGTCGATCGCCACCAGCCGCTTCTTTCCTCCCTGGCACGCGTAGAGACGCCCGTCGGGCCCCCATTTGAGGCCGCTCCCCGGCTCGTCCACGATTTTTGTCTTCGTGCGGTCGGGCGCGATTTTGAAAATCGCAGGCACCTTCAGATCGCAAAAATAAAACGCCCCGTCCGCGTCCGTCAGCGGCCCGTCCGCAAAGCCGATGTCCTCCGCCACGACCTGCCACGTCTCGCCTTCCACGAGGATCTGGCTGAGCGGCATGTCCCCGCCGATCTGCGCGCGCCGGTCGCCCGTCGCGTCCGGCCGGTCCTTCCGCCAGAGCCATTTCAGCGCCTCCGGGAAGATGCTCCCGCCGTGATTCGAGTTGTGCGCGTAGCCCTCGGCGAAATCGAACCGGCAGTCATAGCCCATGTATTTCAGCGCCGCGTGCATCTGCTTGTTGGCCAGCGGCCAGTTGCCAAAGGGATTGTCCAGATCACCGCCCGAGTCCTGCTGGAAGACGCGCAGCGGCTTCCGCTCCGTCTTGCGGATCAGCGAGGGATACGCATTGCCGCCGCGCAGATTCACAAACGACCCGATCGTCGAGAGCACCTTGCGGAAGGCGTCCGGCCTTTCCCACGCGACCGTGAATGCGCAGATGCCGCCGCTGCTCGCCCCGCAGATCGCGCGCATCTCCGGGTCATGCGAAAGCGGATTTGCCTTCTCCACCTCCGGCAGAATCTCCTCCAGCAAAAATCGCGCGTACCGGTCGCCCAGCGAATCGTATTCAAGGCTGCGATCGTTCGCATTCCACGGCTGCTTCAGCTCCCCCTTGCTCGCGTCGTGGCCGGGATTGATCAGCACCGCCACCGTCACCGGCATCGCCCCGCTCGCGATCAGATTGTCGAAAACCACCGGCACCCGCCAGTTGCCCTTTTCCCCCACGTAATCGTGCCCGTCCTGGAAGACCATCACCGCCGCGCTCCCGTCCGGCTTGTATTGCGCCGGCACATACACCCACCAGTCCCGCGTCGTCCCCGCGAAAATTTTCGACTCCCACGGCGGCATCTTCGTCACCACCCCGCGCGGCACCCCTTCGGCGGCCGCATGCTCCGGCGCGGCTTGAAAACCGTCCGCCCCGCGGCTGCGACCTTGCAGCAGGAAAATCACCACCGCCACCAGCAGCGCGAAAAGGATCGCCTGGAGCTTGTGAGCGAGCGGACGTGGCGGACGGCGGGAGGGGGCGTGATTCATTGGGGGGAAGGGGGATTGTGGAAAATGGGAAAGCGCCGTCACTCGCGCGGCCAGTCGCGCCAGAGCCAGCGCAGCGTTTCGGGGAGGAGCGACGAGCCGTGCTTGCCCGAGTGCCCGCCGTCGCCGAACTCAAACTTGTAGTCGTAGCCCGCGAACTTCAGCGCCGCGGCCATGTCCTGATTCGAGAGCGGCCAGTTGCCATGCAGATTATCGAGGTCGCCCGCCCCGTCCTGGAGGAAGACACGCATCGGCTTCGGCTCCTTTTTCGACGCCCGGATCAGCGCCGGATACACGTAGCCGCCGCGAATATTCGTAAAGCTCCCGATCCAGCTCACCACCTTCCGAAACCCATCCGGCCGCTCCCACGCCACCGTGAACGCCGCGATCCCCCCGCTGCTCAGCCCCGCCACCGCGCGCCCCGCCGGGTCCGCCGTCACATTCAGCCCCTTCAGCGCCACCGGCAGCAGTTCGTCGATGACAAAGCGCGCATTCGCATCCCCCAGCGAATCGTATTCAAAGCTCCGGTTGCTCACGCCCTTCGCCCCCGGCAGCGCTGGCTTGATCGTTCCCGGATTCACGAAGACCGCCACCGTCACCGGCATCTCCTTTTTCGCGATCAGATTGTCGAAAACCACCGGCACCCGGGTGCCGCCGTCGGCCTTCGCGTAGCCAGCGCCGTCAAAGAAAACCATGAGGCACGCCTGCTTCGCAGCATCGTACTGTTTCGGCACATACACCTGGTAGTCATGCGTCGTGCCGGGAAAGACTTTGCTCTCCTCCAGCACACCCTTTCTCACCTCGCCATGCGGCACCTCCTGCGGCTGGGAATCCGGCCCGAGCTTGTAGTCATCGGCGGCAAACAGCGTGACGGAAAGGATCGCAAAAGCGGCGACCACGCGGGGGAAACGGGGCATCGCGGACGCTGCGACAATTTCCGCCGCAGGCGCAATCCCAAAGTGTCAGTTTTTTCCGCGCTCCGCCGTCCTCACGCCAGTCGGTCGTCCGCTCTCCGATTTTTGGGCGAGTTTCGGCCTGAGGAAGACGAGAAACTGAATGCTGGCAGTGGTGCCCCCGAAAAAAACCGCGGCAAATTGATCCGCTGCCAGCTCGCGTGAGCGCTTGCCCGGCGGGAGCGGCTGCGGCAGAGTCCGCCGCTTTTCCCATGCACCATTCGCCCGCTCTCCTCCGCTCGCTCGCCACCAAGGTCGGCACGCCGTACTGGCTCTACGATGCCCGCGTGATCCGCCAGCGGATCGCGGACATCCAGTTTCTGACGGACACGGACGGCGTGCAGGCGCGCTTTGCCATGAAGGCGTGCCCGGCGACGAAGGTGCTGCGCGAGATGAAGGAGGCGGGCATCTGGATCGACGCGGTGTCCGGCAATGAGGTGCTGCGTGCGCTGCACGCGGGGCATCCCGGCGGGCACACGCCGCCAGTGATCTGCCTGACGGCGGATGTCTTTCGCGACAATGCGATGGAGGTGATCCTCGAGCACGGCGTGCTGCCAAATATCGGTTCGCCGGGGCAGATCGCCGACCTCGTGCGCGCGGGCTACGCGGGGCCGGTCTCGCTGCGGGTGAATCCCGGCTTTGGCCACGGCCACGTGAACTCGTGCGACACCGGCGGCCCCAGCTCGAAGCATGGCATCTGGCTCGCGGATGTGGCGGCGGTGAAAGAGGACGCGGCGCGCGCGGGCTTCCCGGTCACCATGCTGCACGCGCACATCGGTAGCGGGCCGCAGTTTCAGGAGCTGCATGACAATCTCACGCGGCTCGCGGCGGATTTCGTGCGGCTGCTGCCGCAGTTCCCGGAGCTGGAAGCCGTGAGCCTGGGCGGCGGCATCCCGCATAATTACAAGGATCACGGGGCGCAGGTGCCGATGGAGCCGCTGCGCGATCTTTTCGCGACGTGCCACCAGCGGCTGAGCGCGGCGGCGCGCCGGGAGCTGCGCGTGGAGATCGAGCCGGGGCGCTACTACGTGGCGCCGGGCTGCACGCTGGTGACGCGTGTGACGGACGTGAAACAGACGCGCACGAACGAGAAGGGGAGCGGGGCGACCTTCGCGATGGTGGACGCGGGCTTCGTGGATCTCGTGCGCCCGGCGATGTACGGCAGCTACCACGCCATCGACATCGTGGGCCGCGACGACGAGGACCCGAACATGGCGCGCGAGCCGATCGTGATCGCCGGGCCGCTGTGCGAAAGCGGGGACATTTTCACCCGCGACGACCGCGAGCTGCTGGCCCCGCGCCTCCTGCCGCGGCCGGCCGCCGGCGACCTGCTCACGCTGCGCGATGCGGGCGCCTACGGCTACGCCATGTCGAGCAACTACAACTCCATCGGTCGCGCGCCTCAGCTCTGGCTGGATGAAAGTGGGAGCGTTGAAATGATCTCGCGCCGCGAGACCATCGACGACCTGCTCCGCGCAGAGACCTTCTGATCTCAGCGCCCTTCTGCCCGGAGTGCGGCGATCAATTCGTCGAGTTCCACGGTGACAATCGTGGAGGCCGTATCACTCATGGCATAGGGCAGGACGAGTCGTCCGCGGTGCAGCAGCGCGCCGCAGGTATAGACGACGTTTGGCACATAGCCTTCGCGTTCGTTTCCCACGGCGCTGAGCAGTGGCTGGGTCAGGTGGCTGAGCACCTTCGAAGGGTCATGGAGGTCGAGAATCATCGCGCCGATGCAGTATTTGCGCATGGGTCCGACGCCATGCGTGATGACCAGCCACCCATCATCGGTCTCAATCGGTGAGCCGCAGTTGCCGATCTTCACCATCTCCCAAGGCTGCCCCGGACGTTGCAGCACCTTAGGGTCGCTCCAGAAGTGTGGGTTGTCGGAGAACATGAGGAATAGGTCCTCGT
>JANOBH010000572.1:0-2341 GCA_031411535.1 Chthoniobacter sp.
TCCTATTTCGGCGCTTCCGTGCTGGCTGTCTCCTGATCTTTGCCCCGGCGGAGCCGGAAGGCGTCGCTCTTTACGATTTGCGTGAGGAGCGTGGAGAATTTGTACCCGTCGCGCGCGAGCGCGGACTGGATGCGGTCGAGCGTGGGCTCGTCGTAGTAGTCGAGCCCGCGGCCGAGCGCGTAGATGAGCAGCTTCTCGGTGAGGCAGCGGGAAAAGGCGTCCTTTCGCTCGCGGAGCAGGGCGCGGAGATCGGCCACGCCATTGAGCTGGCGGCCGGTGCCGAGTTTGGCGTTGGCATCGACGGGCGCGCCGGTTTCGTCACGCTCGCGCCACTGGCCGATGCCGTCGAAGTTTTCCAGAGCGAAGCCGAACGCATCCATCTTCGCGTGGCAGTTCGCGCACGTCGGGTCGGCGCGGTGCTGCTCCAGCTTCTGGCGGAATGTGCCGGTCAGTTCCTTGCGGCGGTCGTCGTCGAGCGACGGCGTGCCCGGCGGCGCGGGCGGCGGCGGGTCGCCGAAGAGCTGCTCCAGCACCCATTTGCCGCGCTTCACCGGCGAGGTGCGCGTGGGATTCGAGGTCACGGTCAGCACGCTCGCCTGCGTGAGCAGCCCGCCGCGCGGCGAGCCGGCGAGCGAAACGCGCTTCCACTCGCCCTTTGCGAATCCGCCGGGAACCTTCAGCCCGTAAAGCTCCGCGAGCCGCCGGTCCACCCATGTGAAGTCGGCGTCGAGCAGGTCGAGCACGCTGCGATCGTCGCGCAGGATCTCGGCGCAAAACCGGCGCGTCTCCTCGATCATCGCGCCCGCGAGCTGCGGCTCCCATTTCGCGAAAACCTTCGCATCCGCGCTGTGCCCGGCGATGCGGCCGAGCTGGAGCCACTGCATCGCGAAGTTGTCCACGAGCGCCGCCGAGCGCGGGTCGCGCAGCATCCGGCGCACTTGTGCGTCGAGATTGGCGCCCAGCTTTTTCTCCCACGCGAGCTGGAGCAGCGTCTCGTCGGGCGCGGAACTCCACAGGAAATACGCCAGCCGCGTGGCGAGCTGGAACTCATCGAGCGGATGCGGATCGGGATTCTCCGGCTGCGTGTCGGGCTCCAGGCGGAAGATGAACTTTGGCGACGCCAGCACCGCGGTGATCGCCCGTCGCAGCCCGCCTTCCCAGCCCTCGTTGTGGCCCACGGCGTAATCGACCATCGCGCATAGCCGGTCGATTTCCTCCGCCGTGCCGGGCCGCCGCCAGGCGCGCGCGACGAAGCGCGTGAGGACATCGCGCACCTGCTCGCGCTCGGGCTTGTCCGAGGTGAAAACCATGAGCGCTTTGTTCGACGGCGTGCGCGTGTCGAGCGGGCCTTCGGTTTCGAGATACTCGACGCGCAGCGTCGGCGGAGCCTTGCCGGGCGCGGGCTTGAACGCCGCCAGCGCGATGCGCTCCGTCCCGACCATGCCGGTGATTTTCACCTCGATGAGCTGCGCACTCTTCTCGTCGCGCGCGGTGATCTCCGCTGTCTTCAGGATCACCGCGGGCGTGACCGCGCCGAGCGCCACGCCGTCGAGCCTGGCGATTTCCGCGGCTGGCGACGGCTTGGCGATCTTCGGTCCCGTGGCGAGCAGCGCCACGCGCACCGGCACGTCCGCCGGGCCTTCGGCGTAAAGTTTCGCGCGCACCCAGAATTCATTGTCCGCGGTGATCCGCACCGGCGTGTTCAGCGGCCCGGAGAGGATCGCCTCCCGCTGAGCGGCGTTGATCGGGCGGAAGCGGTCGGGCGGCACATGCGGATTCGCCGGCTCGCAGTATTTGCCGGCCATCGTGCGCTTCGGCGGACGCGCGGCATTCAGCGGGATCGCCTCCTCCGCGATGCGCTCCGCGGCGTCGAGATAGCGCTCCATGAGCACCGGCGAGACGGACATCACGTCAGCGATGTTGTCGAAGCCGAAGCCCACGTCGTCGCCAGGGAAATCCTCCGCCGGCTTGAACTCCACCTTCAGCAGGTCGCGGATCGTGTTGTTGTATTCCGTGCGGTTCAGCCGTCGCACGGTCATCCGGCCCGGATCAGGCGGCGCGGTGTTCGCCGCGGCGAAGACCGCATTCACCGAAGCCACAAACGCGCGCCGCTCCTCCGCCGACGGCTGCGGTTCGTCCTCCGGCGGCATCTCGCCGCTTTCCACCATCTCGATCACGTCTTTCCAGTGCTTCCGCGCGCGCAGCAGCGCGATGTCGTCGCGCACCGTATGGAGCGCGAGATTCGCCTTCTGCTTCTTCTCGCCGTGGCACGCGACGCAGTGCTTCTCGACAAATGCTACGCCGGCCTTGGCGAAAGGCGCGGGCGTCGCCTGCGCGTGCG
>JANOBH010000573.1:0-1621 GCA_031411535.1 Chthoniobacter sp.
CGAAAGCCGCATCCGCCCTGAGACGATCGCCGCCGAAGACCTGCTGCACGATCTCGGCGCGTTCTCGATGATGTCGAGCGACTCGCAGGCGATGGGGCGCGTGGGGGAGGTGGTCATCCGCACATGGCAGACGGCGCACAAGATGAAGGTGCAGTTTGGAAAGCTCGACGCGCCCGTGCATCAGGCCGCCGACAACTTCCGCGCGCTGCGCTACATCGCGAAGTACACGATCAACCCGGCGATTTCCCACGGCATCGCGCACGAGGTCGGCTCGATCGAGGCCGGCAAGCTCGCCGATCTCGTCGTGTGGAAGCCGGCGTTCTTCGGCGTGAAACCGGAGGTCATTTTGAAAGGCGGGCTCATCGCCATGGCGAACATGGGCGACCCGAACGCCAGCATCCCCACGCCGCAGCCGACATTCTACCGCCCGCAGTTCGCCGCGCACGGGCGCGCGAAGTATTCCACGTCGCTCACCTTCGTCAGCGACGCCGCCCTGCGCAGCGGCACGCTCGGCGCGCTGAATCTCGCGAAGCGGCTCAGCGCGGTGAAAAACACGCGCAAGATCAGCAAGCGCGACCTCCTTTGGAACGACGCCCTGCCGAAGATCGAAGTCGATCCCGAGACCTACACCGTCAAAGCCGACGGCCGCGTGCTCACCTGCGAGCCCGCCACAGTGCTGCCGATGGCGCAGCGCTATTTCCTGTTTTAACGAGCGACCTGCCCGCCGCAAATTCCTGTCATCCTGAGCGGGGCGGAGGTGGAAAGGCGGGCGTAGCGCAGTCGAAGGACCCCCGGATTCAGGGGCAGTATAGCAAAGAATCGCCGGGGTCCTTCGACTGCGTTCCGCCCCACCTGCGCCCGCACGGAACTTCGCTCAGGATGACAGTTCATTTGAGTTTCGCTTCACCCGCTACGCCACCTTCCACGGCCCGCGATTTTCCCTCGTGAGCCACGAGGCGTCGCCGCTGCCGTCGGCGAACGCGTTCTCCGCCGGGTTCCACTTGAACGACTTGCCGTAGCGGTAGGCGAAATTCAGCAGGTGGCACGCGGTCACAGAGCGCGCGCCGATTTCCACGTCGCAGATGGGGCGGCTGCGCTTCCTGATGGCGTCGAGCCAGTCGGCCTTGTGGTCGGTGCTGGCGTAGAGGCGCGGCTTGGCTGGGTCGATGAACTCCATTTCCACCGCGTCGAGCACGGCGTTGAGATTCTGCTCCTTGGTCATCGCCTCGCCTTTCACCACGCCGCCGAGTGTGAGCTTGAACTTCCCGCGGTTCACATACACCTCGCCGTCGGTGCCGAAAAAGGTGACGCCGTTCTCCTCGATGTGCGTGACTTCGACGCCGTTTGCGTAGCGGAGCCGCCCGCCCGCCTGCGCCTTCTCCCAGTCTGCGGGCGGGAGGATTTCCACCGGCCCGCTGTCGTCCGCGCCGAGGCCCCACTGCGTGATGTCGAGATGATGCGCGCCCCAGTCCGTGACCATGCCGCCGCCGTATTCCCAGTACGCCCGCCACATCGGGAAATTCGTGTGGATGCCGCGCGGGCTGAGGATGGAATTGTACGGACGCATCGGCGCCGGGCCGAGCCACAGATCCCAGTCCAGCCCCGGCTCGGCCGCTTCCTC
>JANOBH010000574.1:0-2316 GCA_031411535.1 Chthoniobacter sp.
CGTCTGCGGCCTTCGCCTTCTCCTGAGCAGGCGCGGGATCGGCCGCCTTCAGCACCACATCATCGAGGTCGAAAGTGCCGCTCTCGACCTGAAAAAGCGTCGGCATGAAATCGAGCGTCTTCGCCCCTTCCGGCACGAGGAGCGTGACGCTCCGCTCGACCCAGCCGTCCGTGCTTTTGCCCGTGTTCGGCGCGGGCGCACCTTTGAGCTTCGTCCCGGCGGAGTCCTTGAAATCCATCATGATCCGCGCGTCGAACCACGCCTGCTTGCCCTTCTTCAAATCGCTCACGCGCATCCGAAAAGTCATCTCGATCGCCTTCACCGTCTCCGGGATGCGGATCTGCTGGTAAAGCATCACCATCTCGCCCGGCGTGCCCGAAGTGAGCCGCAAAAAGTGATTCCCGCCCTCCTCCTGCCAGCTCCCGCCGCCCTTCGGCCTGCCCCACCCATCCGGCCACTTGTCCCCATCCGCATCCGTCTCGAAGCCGCCGTTGGGCACGAGCCCGGCCGTCTCCGGAGCGCTTGCCGGGTGAAACGTCGCGCCGCCCGTCATCAGCGCTGCGAGAATGGCGAGGACCGGTCGGCGGAGAGATAGGCGAATCATTGTGCGCATAGTTCTTCGGGGTTCTGGAAATGCTTCGGGCGGTCGCGCTCAGTTTTCAATCCGCGCCACGCTCGCCGCTCCCCAGAGTCTTCCCGAATGTCCCCACTCCTCAACGCCAAATCGTGGTCGCGGAACTCCTGCGCGCCGTGCGCGGCATCTCCGCCATCTCCCGCAATATCCGCGATGGCGACTGGTAGGCGGCTCTTCCCAGAGCCGCAAGCGGGGCTGGGAAGCCCCGCCTACGAAGACGACCACCTCTCGTTCACCTTCCCGGAAATCGCCCGGCAACTCCGCGCCCGCGTCGAGCGGCAGATCGGGCACGTCCTCCCCGAGTTTCTGCGTCCCGAGGAACGCACCGCTTTGCTCGCGGAGCTGGAGTCGCGCTGGGGATTTCAGCAGCTCGACGGGGAGGCGCAGGATCGGCATCGCCTCCGGGTGCTGACCTTGACGGCGGACGAGATCGAGGCCGCCCTGCGCACCGCGGCCCTTCGCGCCGCCGGATTGCACGATGCATCGTTCCCGGCCCTAACCATCGCCTTTCAGCGCACCCTGCGGATTCCCGACGACGGTCGGACTTACCCGCTCCCCGCCGGCCTCGGCGCGTTCCCCCTCCGTTCCCTGGACGACTTTCCCGCGACGGCTCCGGCCTCCTGGCTCCAGCGCGGCGGGGTCGTCATGCCCATGTATGAGAGCGAGGCGCTCTGGATCAGCTTCTCGGCGTGGTATCCGTGCGCGGTGAAGATCGCGCCGGGAAAGGTCAACGCCGTCTCCGGGGAAGCGTGGACCGCGGAGCTGCCCAGCGAGCCGCAGGATTGCGTCGTCGTCCCCGGCCAGCCGTGGCGCGATGGCTTCTCCGTCGGCGAAGGGCTCATCCGGCAATTCGTCGCCCTGCCACTCGGCGCGGGTGACTCGATTGAGGAGCAGCCCACCGGGCGGACGGATCATGCGGATCACCCGGCGGGAATGAGGGCCGGCCTTCCGCGAGCGAGATTCTGGAACTGACCCCGCCGCCCCGAAATGGCGGCGGTTTTAACCGCCGCGCGTCAATCGCTCGCCGAATACCAAAAGACGGGCGAGGCAGTTTCGCTGGATGATTTGGAAAAGCGGCTGCGGGTTTGAGCTACCGGCTGGCGAGTTGATCACTCGACGCTCAACTCCAAGCTTTTGTAGATGCTTTCCAAGGATTCCGGTTGCAGAGCCCACCTGTATGCCGGGTGGACTTCCCAAACGAAACCAAAGTCAGCGAATTGGCTCTGCAAATATCGGTTTTCCTCGAAATAGCGGCGTACTATTCCATCACCTACTTCGCAGCGGGCTGTTAGAAAATTGATTTTGTACATGAAAGCAGCCAATTCTCGGTTGCCTGCTGTCAACCCCGAAGCGAATTTGAAGGGCTCCATTTCCCTAATGCTGCCAATTTTTTTCAGCAGATCCTCAGTGGTATAAACATAACCGGCTTTGGCCGTCCTTTCTTTTTTGTTCGGGCGCATATTGAGTAACAAGCGCTCGACGTTCGGTAGTTCAGAACGAAATTCGTTAAAGGTGTCCTGTAGTCGGCTTTGGGAGTACTCCTCAAAACTACCTTCGAGGTGATCGGTGCGAATTAGTGAAGAGCGTGCATGATTCGCCCGTCCGGCTGCTAACGTGCAGAGTTTGATTAGGTCGCGTGGCCGCTTTCGAATCAAAGACATGAGAACACGGTAGGTCGGTGC
>JANOBH010000575.1:0-2038 GCA_031411535.1 Chthoniobacter sp.
CGCTCATCAGCACCACGGTCGCATTCGGGTCGCGCTGCCGCAGTTTCACCAGCAGCTCCTGGCCGCTGTAGGGCGAGAGATGCGTCTCGCACAGCACCACGTCGGGTGCCTCCCGGCAGAAAATCTTGAAACCCTCGTCGCTTTTCGTCGCCGTGATGACGCGCGTCGTCGCGGTGCCGAGCTGATGCTGCACCCAGTCGAGGAAGTCCGTCTCAGGATCGATGACGAGGAGGGTTTGCGGTTTATCCATTTGGAAATCAGAGGCCGCCGTAGCGGCGCTGCCGTTTATTGAACTCCGCGATGGCCGCGCGCAAGTCGTCTTTCCCGAAGTCCGGCCACAGCTTTTCGGTCACGAAGATCTCCGTGTAGCTGAGCTGCCACAGCAGAAAATTCGAAAGCCTCAGCTCGCCGGATGTGCGGATCAGCAGATCCGGGTCGGGAAAGTCGCGGGTGTAAAGGTGCGCGCCGAGCTGCTCCTGGTCGATGTCCCCCACCCCGATCCGTCCCGCCGCCACGTCCTCGCAGAGCGCCTTCACCGCGTCGATGATCTCCGCGCGTCCGCTGTAGTTCAGCGCCAGCACGAGCGTCGTCGCCGTGTTCCCCGCCGTCTCCGCCACCGCGTCCGCCAGCGCCTGCTGGCAGCTCGCCGGCAGCTCGTGCAGCCGGCCGATCGCCTGAAGGCGCACGTTGTTTTTCATCAGCGTCGGCGCCTCCTGCGCGATGAAATGCTCCAGCAGCGCCCACAGCGCCGCGACCTCCGCCTCGGGCCGCTTCCAGTTTTCCGTCGAAAAGGCGTACACCGTCAGGAATTCCACGCCCAGTTCCACGCACGCCTCCGTCACCGCGCGCACCGACTCCGCGCCCTGCTCGTGGCCCTTGATCCGCGGCAGCCCGCGCTCGCGCGCCCAGCGCCCGTTTCCGTCCATGATGATCGCGATGTGCCGCGGGACGGTCATCGGATGTTTGATTTGGGAATGCCCGGCCCGTGCCCGGCGTCGTTTTGGGACAGCCGCTTCGTTGCGGGCCAATCTGAAATCTGAAATCTGAAATCTGAAATCAAAGCACGATCGTCTGATCCCGGTTCGGCCCCACGCTGGCGATTCGCAGCTTCGCCCCGCTCAGTTCCGCGATCCGGTGCAGATACTTCTGCGCGTTCTTCGGCAGCGCGGAGAATTTCTTCGCCTCATGCGTCGGCGTCTCCCAGCCCGGCAGCTCCTCGTACACGGGCACGCAGTCGGTGAGCTGTCGGTAGTCCGACGGCGGCACCTCCAGCGTCTTCCGGCCCAGCTTGTAGTGCGTGCAGACGCGGATCGTGGGCAGCGCATCCAGCCCGTCCAGATTCGTCACCGCGATCTCGTCGATGCCATTGATCATCCCCGCGTAGCGCACCGCCACCGCGTCGAACCACCCGCACCGCCGCGCCCGTCCCGTCGTCGCGCCAAACTCGCGCCCCATCCCGTGCAGCATGTCCGAGAAAGGCCCGTTCTCCGTCGGGAACGGCCCCTCGCCCACGCGCGTCGTGTAAGCCTTCATCACGCCGAGCACCACATCCATCCGGTGCGGCGGCACGCCTGAGCCGGTGCAGGCTCCGCCCGCCGTCGTGTTCGACGAAGTGACATACGGATACGTCCCGTGATCAATGTCCAGGAACGTCCCCTGCGCGCCCTCGAACAGCATCTCCCGCCCCGCCTTCAGCGCCTCGTGCAGGAAGACCACCGTGTTTCCCACGAAAGGCGCAAGCGCCTTCCCCGCCTCCAGATAGGCCGCGTTCACCGCCTTAAAATTGATCGGCGCCGCTCCCATCACCTTGAGCACCGCGTTGTTCTCCTTCACGCGCTGGACCAGCTTTTCCGAAAAAAGCGCCGGCTGCATCAGGTCCGCCATCCGCAGGCCCACACGCGCCGCCTTGTCCCCGTACGCCGGGCCGATCCCGCGCTTCGTCGTCCCGATCTTCTGCTTCCCCTTCTTCATCTCCCGCTGCTCATCGAGCGCGCGGTGGTAGGGCAGCACCAGATGCGCCGCATCCGAGATCATCAGG
>JANOBH010000576.1:0-6445 GCA_031411535.1 Chthoniobacter sp.
TCGACCGCCTTGTCAAATTTCAGGTAAACGCGCGGCGTCTGGGCCAGTGCCGGGAGGACGCCGGCGAGGCACGCGAATGCGACGAAGAGAAAGCGGGGGAACAGCGACATAGGGATCGGAAGAGAAACAGCCCCATCACAATGCCCCGCCCAGCGCATTTGTCGCGCGGCTTCTCTGAACCGCGCTTTTCCCCGTAAATCCCAACCCGCCGGCGGGCTGCGCTTTGTGCCGCCCGCCCTCCGCCGCTCACGGGTCGCGGCTACAGCCGCGGCGCCTCTGCACGGGCGTGCCGCCTGGCCGCGCGAAAAATCAGCGCGCGGCCGTCTCGTCCCACCACTTGGAGAGGCGCGCGGTCGGGACGGCGGGGATGGCGAGGCCGGCCGTGTCGTAGTGCGACGTGTCGTTGAAGAGCGTGAGGCGGGCACGCACGGCGTCCTTGAAATCGACGACGTTCAGCGCGGCGGGGCTTTGGTCGAGGTTGTCGCGATAGCGGCGCGGATCGAAGCCGAGCAGTGAACTGAGCAGCAGGCGGATCGTGGCTTTGTGCGAGGCGACGAGGATGTTGCCGCCCTGGTTTTCGCGCACGATGTCCATGAGCACCGGCAGCGCGCGCGCGGTGACCGCGAGCCCGCTTTCTCCGCCGACCGGCGCGAAGGTGTAGGGATCCTCCTCCCACGCCGCGGCCTCGTCGGGGAACTCCTGCTCGACTTCGCGCCTCGTCTTTTGCTCCCAGCGGCCGTGCGAAATCTCGCGCAAGCCATCGCGTGTCTGGACCTCCAGCCCGTGCGGCGCGGCGAGGATGCGCGCGGTTTCGACGGTGCGCCCGAGCGGCGAGGCATAGACGGCGGTGATGCCATCGTCGGCGAGCCGCTCGGCGAGGCGGCGCACCTGTTCGCGGCCTTCGTCGGAAAGCTGCACGTCGGTCGCTCCGGCGAATCGGTCCTCGGCGGTGAGCGTGGTCGCGCCGTGGCGGATAAGGAAGATGCGGGTGTTCATTGTCAGAATGAGATGCCGACCTGCGCGCCGATGATGACGGCGTCCTGAAGCGCGCCGGTGCCGCCGGGGCGCGAGACGAACTGAATGTCCGGCTGGATGTAGGCGAACTTCGAGAGCTGGATGCGATGCGCGATTTCCACCACGGTCTCGCGCGTCGGACGCCGGCTGCCGGTGGCTTCGAGCGTGTCCGCGTAGTCGTCGCCGAAGCGGCCGTGGATCAGGCCGACGATCGTCTTGTCCTTCTCGCGGCCGGGGATGAGGCCGGTGTAGAAAGCGCCGACATTGATCTGCCACGGGATGATCGAGATGTTGTCCTGCGGGTAGTAGCCGCTCGCGACGAAGAGCGTGAGGCCCTGCTCGCTGCCGGGCGTCTCTTGAAAGACCATCTGATCGGCGTGCGCGTAGAAGCCGTAGCTGCCACTGGTTTTCTCGGTCTTGCCGAACTGGCTGTAGCCCTTCCACGGCGAGTAGGAGCCGCCGATCCAGTAGTGGCCGGGCATGCCTTTCATCTCCGGTGCGCGGACGTTTTTCGCATCGGATTTGCCATCGCTCTGCGCGGGCACGGCGCGTTTGAAAAGCTCTGGCGTCCAGCCGAGTTGCGCGAGGATCATCACGCCGTCATCGCCGCGGATGCTCCAGTCGAGGCCGTTGTGTGAGCGGTCGAAAATGTCGTCCCACGTCTGGAACACGCCGACCTGGAAGTTCACCTCGGGCGTCGGATCGAGCCGCAGCCGCGCGGCCCAGGTGGCAAAGGGATACGCGGAAAATTGCGTATCGAAAAGCACGTTGCGGATGTTCCCGTCGATGCCGTTGTTCATGTAGAGCCCGTAGATCGCCGAGGTGTTGAAATCGTCCGACGCGCCGAAGCGACCGATCTTGATTCGCGCTTTGTCGTCCCAGAATTTCTGTTCGAGCGTGAGGTTATAGAAAAAGACGTTCTGCCCGCCGTGGACCTGCTGCACGTCGTATTGGCTGCCGACATAGGCCTGGGTCACGCTGCCGCCGGAGCGGTTGATGCCGCTGATGGCAAAGGTCAGGCCGCGCCAGCCGAGGAGCTTATCGAGGTCGAAGTTGATGCCGAGATAGTAGTTATCGACATAGCTAAAGCCGTCCTGCTTTCCGCCGCTCACGTTACCCGCGGGGTTCATCACGTAGTAACTGTCGAAGGTAACGCCGGCATCCGCGAGCCGCGTGCGCGCGCCGCCCCAGTCGCCGAATGCATAATCGCCGGCCATGTAGGAGCGCATGCTGAAACGCTCCGGCCCGTGGATCGCGCCTTCCAAGGCGGGAGGCGGTGCGGCGGTCGCGATGGTGGTAAGTGCGGAGGCGGTGATGCCCAGGAGGATGTTGGTTTTCATGGTGTTGGTTTCTGGAGGTTGGCTGTGGATTGGTTGGTTAGTTGATGGTGACTTCCTGCATGGAGGCTTCGATGGCTGCGTGAGAGGTGATGCCGGATTCGCCGCGGACGAGTGCGTCGAGGGAGAAGGCCGTGGCGAGCCGCGCGCAGTCGGCGAGCGGCAGTTCGCGGATTTGCCCCGCGATGATTCCCGCGACCATCGCGTCGCCTGCGCCGACGGTGCTGCGGACCTTGATGCTGGGCGGACGCGCGACGACGACTTCATCCGCGGTGACAAAGAGTGCGCCTTCCGCGCCCATCGAAACGGCCACGAGCCCGGTGCCGCGCGCGGTGAAAGTGCGCGCCGCCTCGATCACCGATTCCCGCGTGTGGAGCGTCTGCCCGACGAGCGTTTCCAGCTCGTGGATGTTCGGCTTCACGATGTGCGGCACGGCTTCCAGCGCGAGTCGAAGCGGCTCGCCGCTCGCATCGAGGACGACCCTCTGGCCGCGGTCGCGAAACATTTCCGCCAGTTCCCGGTAGATCGCCGGATCGACGCCCGGCGGGACGCTCCCGGCGAGGACGATCCACGCGTGATCGAGCGCGGCGAGGTCGGTGAGCCGCTGGCGGAGACCGTCGAGATCGTGCGGTGTGACGGCGACGCCGGGATAGTTGATGTCGGTCGTTTCGCCGCGCGCCGGGTCGGTGATCTTGATGCCCATGCGTGTCTGCCCTGGGATGCGCACGAAATGATCGGCGATGTCCTTGCGCTCCAGCAGCTCCTCAAACCCCGCCGCATTCTCACGCCCGAGGAAACCGGTGGCGGCGACGTTGTGCCCGTAGTCGGCGAGCGCCGAGGCGACGTTGACGCCTTTGCCGCCGGGATTCGAGCGGACGCTTTCGACGCGGTTGACCGCGCCCGCGGCGAAGTCGCGGATCGTGACGGTCTGATCGATCGCCGGGTTCAGCGTGACGGTGATGACTTGGAAGATGGTGTTGGTCATGTGGAGTTCGGTGTTCAGTCCTTGAGGCCGAGGGCGTGGACTTCGTCGGCGGTGGCGCAGGCCAGCGCGCGGCGCGCGATTGTTTTGGCCTTGGCGAGCGAGACGCCGCGCAGATGCGCCTTCACGGCGGCGACGCTCGGGATGCTCATGCTCAGCTCCGCGACGCCGAGCCCGGTGAGGATCACCGCGCCGAGCGGATCGCCCGCGATACCGCCGCAGACGCCCACCCATTTTCCCGCGCTCTCCGCGCCGCGGACGGTCTGCTCGATCATGCGGAGCACGGCGGGATGCAGGCCGTCCACCTGCTTCGCGAGCGCCGGGTGCATTCGGTCCATTGCGAGCGCGTATTGCGTCAGGTCGTTCGTGCCGATGGAGAAAAAGTCGCACTCCTTCGCGAACTCCGCGGCCATCGCGACGGCGGACGGCACTTCCACCATGATGCCGATTTCGACCGGCGGGACGCCCAGCTCCGCGCGCACCTGCTCGGCGATTTCCTTCGCCGCGCGCAGGTCTTCGAGCGTCGCGATCATGGGAAACATGATCTTCACCGGCCCGGTCACGGACGCGCGGTAGATGGCGCGCAACTGCGGCAGAAACAGCTCGGGCTTTCGCAGGCAAAGCCGGATGCCGCGCACGCCGAGGAACGGGTTGTCCTCCTTCGGCTGCGGCAGATACGGCACGACCTTGTCGCCGCCGATGTCGAGCGTGCGGATGATGAGCGGCAGGCCGTTAAGCGCCTTCGTCATCGTGCTGTAGGCCTTGAACTGCTCCTCCTCGCTCGGCGGGCGCGTGCGTTCGAGAAAGAGAAACTCCGTGCGCAGCAGGCCGATGCCCTCGGCGCCTGCATCGACGGCCTGCGCGGCTTCGGCGGCTTTGCCGATGTTTGCGACGACCTCGACGCGGTGCCCGTCGGTGAGCATGGCCGGCTCGAAGCGGGACTCGAATTCCTTGTCGCGCCGGATGTGGAGGTCGATCTGGAAGCTGCGTGCGGATTGCAGGTCGGCGTTGTTTGGCTCGACGAAAAGCCGGCCCCCGCCGCCATCGAGGATGCAGATGATGCCGTCGGTCTGCTCCAGCACCGCCGCGCCTGCGCCGACGACGGCGGGGATGTCGAGCGAACGCGCGATGATCGCGGTGTGCGAAGTCGGCCCGCCGGATGCGGTGCAAATGCCGAGGATGCGCTTCGGATCGAGCTTCGCGGTGTCGGAGGGCGAGAGGTCGTCGGCGACGAGGATCACCGGCTCATCCGGCAGGTCGATCTCGGTGTGGTCCGCGCCGGCGAGCAGGCGCAGGACACGCTGGCCGACGTCATGGAAATCCGCGGCGCGGCCGGCTAGGCGTTCATTTTCCAGCTCGCGCAACTCGGTCACGCGGCGCTCGATCGCCTGCTGCCACGACCACGCCGCACCATGTCCGGCGTCGATGAGTCCGGTGACCTCGCCGCGCAGATCCGCGTCGTCGAGCAGCGCCTGGTGCGCGCGAAAGATCGCGGCCTCGCCTTTACCACCGCGCGCTTTCACCGAGTCGTGAACCTGCCCGAGTTCCTCGCGGGCGGTTGCGATTGCATTCTCGAAGTCGCGCTTGCCGGCTTCGGGGCTTTCGCCCGGCTGATCGCTGACGACGATGCGCGTCTCCTGAAATTGAAAGAGTCGCCCGAGTGCCAGTCCCGGCGCGGCTGCCACTCCGGTGATCGCGCGGCCATGTGATTCGGGAGTCCACGCCTGCGTCTCGCCGTGTGCCTCGACTTCCTCCTCGTCGCCGAGCCCGCTTTCGACCGCCGCTTTCAGCGCGCGCAGCGCGTCCTCCGCATCCGGCCCGGACGTGAGAATGCGGATCGTTTCACCGCCGCCGACGCCAAGTTTCAGCAGCGACGCCATCGCCTTGCCGTTCGCGATCTTCGCGCCGAACTGCACGCGCACCTCGGACTCGAATTCCTTCGCGACATCCACAAAGAAAGTCGCTGGCCGCGCGTGCAAGCCGGCGGCGGCTGTGAGCTTCACATCCACATGATGCGCGCCGGCGAGCGCCTCGGCGTGCGGCGCGGCTTCCGCCTCCTCGCGGCGCGTCAGCCCATCGATGATGTCCGCCGGGTTCTTCGTTTTCGCGAGACGATCCGCGGTCGCGCTGTCGTCGAGCACGTCGGTGAGCGCGGCGAGAATGCCGAGATGCTCGTCGGATTTCGCGGCGATGCCGACAACGATGCGCACGGTCTGGCCGGGGTTCCACTCGACGCCGTCGGGGAACTGCACGACCGACACGCCGGTCTTGCGGATCAACTCGCGGTCCTTGCCCATGCCGTGCGGGATCGCGATGCCGTTGCCGAGAAAGGTGTTCGCCTGGAGCTCGCGGCCAAGCATGCTTTCGACGTATGCGGCGTCGATGAAGCCGCCTTCGATGAGCACGCGCCCGGCCTGGCGGATTGCGTCTTCCTTATTCCGTGCGGTGGCGTGGAGTTGAATGTTTTGGGAGGTGAGTTTGATCATGGGGAGTTCGGTTTTGGAGGTTGCGGGCGACGTGCTTCAGGCGACGGCGAGTTCGTTCGCGGACGCCGGCTTTTTCAAAATGAAGAGCGCTGCGGTGGTGACGACCGTGCCCGTGACGATCGCGCTGAGATACGGCAGGAGATTCGTGACTGCGCCGGGGATGAGTGCGGCGAAGATGCCGCCGTGCGGGACGAGAAGCTGCACGCCGGTGACCATCGAGATCGCGCCCGCGGTGGCCGAGCCGATCACGAGCGCGGGGATGACGCGCAGCGGATCCTTCGCGGCGAAAGGGATCGCGCCTTCCGTGATGAACGACAGACCCAGCACCAGCGCGGGTCCGCCGGCTTCGCGCTCGTCGAGATCGAAGCGGCTTTTGAAAAGGAACGCGGCGAGTCCGAGGCCGAGCGCGGGCGTCATGCCGCCGGCCATGACCGCGGCCATCGGGCCGTAGATTTTGCTGGCGAGCAGGCCGACCGCGAAGGTGTAGGCGGCTTTGTTGATCGGGCCGCCCATGTCCACGGCCATCATTCCGCCGAGGATCACGCCGAGCAGCAGGGCGTTCGCGCCTTGCAGGCCGTTGAGCCAGGCGTTCATCGCGTTGTTCATGCCCTGCACGGGCGGCGCGA
>JANOBH010000577.1:0-4656 GCA_031411535.1 Chthoniobacter sp.
CGAGGGTGCGCCGATCTTTTTCGACAAGGAGAGCAGCTTTCACATCGGGAAATTCCTCGGCAGCACCGAGTGGTATCCCACTTCGCAAAGTAACGTCCGCTACGGCACCCTCGCGCTCATCGCGGGCACCTTCAGCGTGACCGCGCTCGCCATTCTCATCGCGGTGCCGTTTGGCTTGGGCGCGGCGATCTTCGTCTCGGAGTTTTCCACTGGCAAAGTGCGCGAAGGATTGAAGATCACCATCGAGCTGCTCGCCGCGATCCCCTCGGTGGTTTGGGGTTTCATCGGGCTGACGGTGATGAACCCCGTCATCATGGCGATCTTCCATGTGCCCGTCGGCCTGAACGTCCTCAACGCCGCCATCCTTCTCGCGCTGATGAGCATCCCGATCATGGTCAGCATCGGAGAGGATTCGCTGAAAGCCGTGCCCGACAGCTATCGCGAAGCCGCCATCGCGCTCGGTGCGACGCAGTGGCAGCTCGTCTTCCGCGTGCTCCTGCCCGCGGCGAAGAACGGCCTGCTCGCCGCCGTCCTGCTCGGCGTCGGCCGCGCCGTCGGCGAGACCATGGCCGTGCTCATGGCCACCGGCCACGCCGTGCATGTGCCGACGAGCGTCTTCGACAGCGTGCGCACGCTCACCGCCACCATCGCCGCCGAGCTGGGCGAAGCCAGTGCGGGCAGCGACCATTACCGCGTCCTCTTCGTCATCGGCATCCTGCTTTTCCTGCTCACGTTCATCGTGAATCTCAGCGCCGACCTCATCGTGAAAGGAATTCGCAAAAAGTGAGCGATCCAGCTCCATCGGCGCTCTTTTGCGAGACGCCTTTCGTGCGCAAAAAGCTGCGCCAGCAGCGGCTCGCCAAGGCCGCGCTCGGCACCATCGTCGCGCTCATTCTCATCCCGCTTTTCCTCATCATCGGCTACCTCATCATGGCCGGTGCGCCGCTCATCACGTGGGACTTTCTCACCACCAATCCCGTCGGCGGCATGCGGCGCGGCGGCATTTGGAGCGCGATCCTCGGCACGCTCTGGCTGGTCGGCGTGTCCCTCGCGATCAGCGCGCCGATCGGCGTGCTCGCGGCCGTTTATCTCAGTGAATACGCGAAGGAAAACTGGTTCACGCGCCTCGTGAATCTCGCCGTCGTCAACCTCGCCGGCGTGCCCAGCATCGTCCACGCGCTCTTCGGGCTCGGCGCCTTCGTGCTCTTCGCCGGCATGGGCCGCAGCATCCTCGCCGCCTCGCTCACGCTGGCGATCATGACCATGCCAGTCGTCATCGCTTCGACGAAGGAAGCGCTCTCCTCAGTGCCGATGCAGTTCCGCGAAGCGTGCTGGAATGTCGGCGCCACGCGATGGCAGACCATCCGCCGCATCGTCCTGCCGAACTCCATCAGCGGCATCCTCACCGGCGTCATCCTGCAAGTTTCACGCACCGCCGGCGAGACGGCGCCGATCATGTTCACCGGCGCGGTTTTCTACCGGAAGATCGCGGTGGGCGATCCCTTTGCCTACGGCATCCACGACCAGTGCATGGCGCTTTCGATGCACCTCTACACCGTCACCACCCAGGTCACGAACGCGCCGAAAGCCCTGCCTTTCGCCATCGCCACCGTGCTCCTCGCTCTGGTGCTCTGCGTGAACCTCACCGCCATCATCGTCCGCTCGTGGCTGCGCAGTCGGAAAAAATGGTAACGCCCATGACCGCCGCTCCCGCCAAGAAAGTCGAAGTCACCGATCTGCGCCTGCGCTACGGCGACCGCGAAGTCATCCACGGCATCTCCTTTCACA
The DNA here is from genome assembly GCA_031411535.1 of Chthoniobacter sp. Classification (GTDB taxonomy): domain Bacteria; phylum Verrucomicrobiota; class Verrucomicrobiia; order Chthoniobacterales; family Chthoniobacteraceae; genus Chthoniobacter. The sequence continues at coordinate 1,789 of JANOBH010000577.1, forward strand.
TCGAGCCGAATGAAATCCTCGGCATCATCGGGCCCGCGCAGAGCGGGAAGACTTCACTGCTCCGCTGCATCAACCGCACGATCGAATTCACCACCGGCGCCAGATTCACCGGCACCATCCGCGTGGACGGCGAGGACACCGCGCGCGTGCGCAACGTCTATGAACTCCGCCGCAAGATCGGCATGGTCGCCCCGCTCCCCGTCGGGCTCCCGCTGAGCATCTACGACAATGTGGCCTTCGCCCCGCGCGCCGCGGGCATCCGCAACCGCGGCGAGATCGACGCCCTCGTCGAGAAATGTCTCCGCCAGTCCGCGCTCTGGGACGAAGTCAAAGACCGCCTCGACTCGCTCGGCACCAAACTCTCCGGCGGCCAGCAGCAGCGCCTCACCATCGCGCGTGCCCTTTCGCACTCGCCGGAAATCCTCTGCCTCGATGAGTTCAGCATCGCCATCGACCCGGTCACGACGATGCGCATCGAGGACGTGCTCAAGGAGCTGAAGAAGGAGATGACCATCATCCTCGTCACCAATCTCGTGCAGCAGGCCCGCCGCCTCGCGGCGCGCACCATGTTTCTTTGGAACGGCGAAATCATTGAGATCGGCACAACGGACAAGGTATTCAGCGACACGCCCGAGGACCGGCGCACTTACGACTACGTGAACGGCATTTTCGGCTAAATGAGCGACCCCGCCCGCATCAGCATCGAGACCCGAGACGTATGCCTTTGGTACGGCAAATTCCAGGCGCTCAAAGGCATCACCGTCGATATCAAGCACGGCCAGATCACCTCGCTCATCGGCCCCAGCGGCTGCGGCAAAACCACGCTCCTGCGCTGCTTCAACCGTGTCAACGAACGCTACGGCTACGTCACCACCACCGGCGGGATCGTTCTGAACGGCAAAAACATCTACGACCCCGACATCTCGCTCATCGAGCTGCGCAAAAGCGTCGGCATGGTTTTCCAGCGGCCCAACCCTCTGCCGATCTCGGTCTATGAAAACGTCGTCTTCGGCCTGCGCATCCACAATGACGGCAACCTCAAAAAGTCCGTGGCCGACGACGCCGTCGAGAAAGCGCTGACCGAAGTCGGCCTCTGGCACGATCTCAAGGACCGGCTCGACGCCAAAGCCATCACGCTCCAGCTCGAGCAGCAGCAAAAGCTCTGCATCGCCCGCCTGCTCCCGCTCAAGCCGGAGATCATCCTCATGGACGAGCCGTGCAGCGCGCTCGACGTGGAAGGCACCCGCGCCATCGAGGAGCTCATGTGGAGCCTGGCCGGTCGCTACACCATTGTCATCGTCACGCACAACATGGCCCAGGCCCGCCGCGCCTCGCACGAGTGCATCTTCATGCTCATGGGGGAGTTCATCGAGCACAGCCGGACCGAGGATCTTTTCCTCAATCCGAAGAACCCCAAGACCGCCGAATACATTGAAGGCCGCTACGGGTAGGCCGCGCTTTTCCCGCTGGAAAGCCAGTGCTGGTTGGCGCAGTCTCCGCGCTCTCTCCACCCCATGAAACTCCTCCGTCTCCTCCCGCTGCTTCTCGTTCTCACCCTCGCCGGTCCCGTCCTCGCAGACGACTATGAGGCGCGCACTTTCACCGCCGCCGACGGTTCGACGCTCGGCTACCGGCTGCTGACGCCAAAGACGGTCGAGCCGGGGAGGAAATATCCGCTCGTGCTTTTTCTCCACGGCGCGGGGGAGCGCGGGACGGACAATGCCGTGCAGATCAAGCATGGGGCGCCGCTGTTCGCGAAGCCGGAGGTTCGGGAAAAGTATCCGTGCTTCGTGCTGGCGCCGCAGTGCCCGCTGGAAAAAACGTGGAGCGCGGTGAAGGGCTGGACGGGGCCGAACACGTACGAGGCGCAGCCGACGGAGCCGATGACGCTCGCGCTCGGCGCGCTCGATGCCGTGCTAAAGGAATTCCCAGTGGACACGGACCGGCTGTACGTGACCGGGCTCTCCATGGGTGGCTACGGGACGTGGGATCTGCTGATGCGCGCGCCGGGGCGATGGGCGGCGGCGGCGCCGATCTGCGGCGGTGGCGATGCGGCGCGGATCGCGGTGGCAAAGGCGGTGCCCATCTGGGCTTTCCACGGGGTGCTCGACCCGACCGTGCCGGTGGTGCGGACGCGTGAGATGATCGCAGCTCTCACGGCGGCGGGGGGAAAGCCGATGTACAGCGAATACCCTTACATTAAACACGACTCGTGGGGCACGGCCTATGGCGAGCCGGAGCTGCTGCCGTGGATGTTCGCCCAGAAACGCGGGCAGGCGGCGGTGGCATTTGCGACCGTGGCCGGGCCGCTGGCACAGCCGCCGTCGAGCCTGTGCCCTGGCGAGGGGCCGATGCAGAGCGGCATCTGGTTCCGCGGACTGTGGAAGGGGCATCGCGAAAAATGGGCGAAGGATGCGCCCGCGGATCAGGGCGCGGTGGTTTTTTTCGGCGATTCGATCACGGACGGATGGAAGTCGCTCGCGCAGGACTTTCCAAAGCTGAAGGTCGCGAATCGCGGCATCGGCGGCGACACTACGCGCGGGCTGCGTGAGCGGCTGCAGGGCGACGTGCTGTCCGTGCGTCCGAAGGCCGTCTCGATCCTCATCGGGACGAATGACCTCGACCAGGGCGCGGCGCCGGAAGTGGTCGTGACGAATCTGAAAGCGATCGTCGCGGATCTGCACAAGGCGAACCCCGCGATGCCGATCGTGATCAACAAGGTCATGCCGCGCGGCGCGAAGGCTGAGCTTTACCCCGACAAGATCAGGGTGCTGAACGGGCTCTATGAGGAGGCTTTCAAGAACGATCCGAAGGTGACCTTCTGCGATACATGGACGCTCTTCGACGACGGCACCGGGCAGCCGAAGA
>JANOBH010000578.1:0-10096 GCA_031411535.1 Chthoniobacter sp.
ATGCGTGGAACTCCGCGTAGCTGCTCACGTTTTCCACCGCGACGGGGATGCCTGTGAAATCCTGCACCTCGCGGATGTTCCGAGCCGTCCACTCGACGGCCTCCCACGCGTAGGGCATCGGCAGCAGGTCGTGCGTGAACCGTCCATCCACACTGCCCCAGCAAAGATGATCGCTCAGCCACGGCGTCTGCGTGCGCTTCGTGTGCGCCTTCAGCTTTTTCAAATGCTCACGATTCGGCCGCGCCGCATTGCCGAAATACATCGAGACCCCGTGCTGCACGACGCGGTACTGCTCCAGAATCTGATCGAGCACCGCAAGCGGCCGTCCACCGTCCACCATGTAATTTTCCGAGATGATCTCGAACCAGTCCACGAGCGGCTTCTTCGCGAGAATGTGCGCGTAGTGCGGGATGCGCAGGCCGATGCCGATGCCGTGATCGGTGAAGGCGTTGAAACGGGAAGCGGGCATGTTGATGGAAATGGCGGATGTTAGCGGTGGATTGCTGGTTTCCGATTGCGGATTGCTGATTTTCCAAACGCACACCTGCGTGGATTGAAGGTCGAACATCACCATCCTCCTGGCCACACGATATCCGCGCGATTCGTCCCTGCGCGGGGCAGCCGTCCGGAAAATCAGCAATCCGCAATCGCCGACCAATCATCCGCAGAGTCCCCGGCGGATTGGACGCCGGGGACTCACGAATTGCCGGGATGGCTTACTTGTTTTTGATCGGCTTGCCGTCCTTCATGGCGCAGCCGCCCTTGCCTTTGCAGGAGTTCTTGCCGGCGCAGCCGTTGTCGCCGGACTTGCAGCCGCCCTTGCCTTTGCAGGTGTTCTTGCCCGCGCAGCCGTGGTCGGGATCGGGTTTCGGTGCCTCATCGGCGAGGACGCCGGCGGAGGCCACGGTTTTGCCGGGCGTTGTGGCTGTCGCGGCGCTGACCTTGGCGACGAGGCCGCCGGAGAGGATTCCGGCGATGGCAGCGCCGGCGAGCAGCGCTTTGGTGGTGGATTGACGTTTCATGGTTCTGTTGGTGTCTGGTTTGTTGCTGGTTTCCTGCCCGCTCCCGCTTCCGAGACATTCGGATGGGCGCCGGCAAAAAGTGACTTGGGAGAATGCGGTGAGTCTCAGACGGCGGATGCCGGGGACTTATTCCGGGGAAAACGCGCGCGTCAGTTTTTGATGCGGTCGAGTTCCGCGATCAGGCCGCCCGAGGTGATGGCGTCGAGCACCACAGGCTCGCTCTCGCCGGGCCGGTAGAGCACGTAGAGCGGCACGCCCACGCGGCCAAAGCTCTTCAGCGCGCGGGTCACCACCGGGTCGTCGGTGTTCGTCCAGTCGGCCCGGAGCGCGACGACCTTTTTCTCGCGAAACTTCTCGCCGACGGGCTGCGTCGCGAGGACGAGCTTCTCGTACGCTTTGCAGTTGATGCACCACTCGGCGGTGAAATCGACGAACACCGGGCTGCCGGCCTTGCGCGCCTCCGCCAGCCGCTCATCGGTATAGCCGAGCCATTCGATGCTTCCGGTCTTCCACACCTGCTCGGAGGCGCTCGCCGTCGTCTGCCCGCCGAGCTTTCCATGCAGAAAAAAGAAGTAGGCCGCGACCGGGAGCAGCGCCGCAGCGACACGCGCGAGGGCGGACTCGCGGATCGTCCCGAACAGCCAGCACGCAAGCCCCAGCACGAGCAGGAACCAACTCATGCCCTCGACCGCGTGCGCGCCGCGCAGCGCCAGCACGGTGAAAAGCCACACCGCCACCGCGAGCATGAAGAATCCCATGCCTTGCTTCACCCGCTCCATCCACAGCCCCGGCTTTGGCACGTAGCGCAGCCAGGCGGGCCGCGCGGTGAGGACGAAATACGGCAGGCTCATCCCAGCGGCGATGGCGAGGAAGAGGAGGAAGATCACCGGCGTCGTCTGCGTCGTGGCGAAGCTCAGGCTCGTGGCGAGAAACGGCGCCGTGCATGAGGTGCCGAGCAGCGTGGTGAAAAAGCCGTGGAGAAACGCGCCGCTCATCCCCTCGCGGCCCGAGAGCGCGCTCAGCCGCCCCGCCGCCGCGCCGCTCAGCGACACCTCGAAGACGCCGAGCAGGCTGAGCGCAAACACGAAGACGAGCGCGATCAGCCCGGCGAGCAGATAGGGATTCTGAAACTGGTAGCCCCAGTTAAAGGCGGTCTTCAGCCGCGCGACCGCGAGCGCGAGCCCGAGGAAGAACGCAAACACGCCGCCGGTGAATCCCAGCCCGAGCCGGAACACGCGCTCCGGCGCGTCGGCAGCCTGGTTCACGAAGCCGAAAATCTTCAGCGCGATGACCGGCAGCACACACGGCATCACATTCATGATCAGCCCGCCGAGAAAGGCGGCGAGCAGTTTCCAGATCAAGCTGCCATCAGCCTGCGCGGTCTCCTTTGCCGCCGGCACTGCGGCCGCAGCTCCAGCGGGCGCGTCGATGATCCAGCCCTGCCGCGGTTCGCCTTCCTTTGAGATCGCGAGCACGCCGCGCCAACGCAGATTCGGAGCGCCGCCTTCCTCGATCGGGAAAGTGATCGTCCGCGAACCATCCGCCGCGACATCGCCCGCCTGCGGATGCGCAGGCTTCGCGCCCGGCGGCGGCAGCGGGAAAAACTCCGCCTTGTATTCCTTTCCCAGCGCCTCGATCCGCAGTGAGAAAGCGTCCGCCTTTGTCGTGTCCCACTTCACCGGAAACGGCGCGCCGCCTTCGCGCGGAAGCTGCGCCTTCCAGCGCGCGAACAGCTCCGCATTCGCCGGGTCTGACGCTCCCGTCTTCACCGGCAGCACGAGCGTCACGTCGCCGGGCACGCACTGCCGCGGATCGCACATCTGCCATTTCACCCGAGCCTTGATCGTCAGCGGCCCAGCGGGCAGCGCGGCAGGCGGAGTGATGGTGGCGAAAAGCATCGTCCCGCCCTCATAGACGTAGTTCAGAAAATCGCCCGCCGCCTCATGCAGGACGGGCATCGGCCATTGCAGCGGCCCCGCTTTGAAGCCCTCCGGCAGATCCCACTCCACGCTCGTCGGCATGCCGATGTCGCCCACGAACTGCCAGTAGATGTACCACGTCGGGTCGATCTCGAATCGCACTCCCGCCGTGAACGGCTTCCCGCCTTCCACCGCCGCCGTGTCCGCCGCAAGCGTGAGTGTGACCGCCCCGGTCTTTTGCGGTTCCTGGGCCGGCGCGACTCCGCAAAGGGCAAACCAGCAGACGAGAAGAAGCGACGACCAACGGCGGAAATTCATAGGCGGTCGGGACGCTACACCATGCGGCGCGGAGATGCGCAATCTTTGCCGGAGTCCGTCAGTGCCGCGTCACTTTCAGGCGGAGAAAATGGGTCGCCTCGCCGCCGGCGGGCACCTTCGCTTTGATGACCCGTGTGGTGCCGTTGTCGGAGAGCACCTCCTCGGTCGCGCTGGCTGCCTGCCACGTATCGGTAAGACCGAGTTTCTCCTCGACGACAAAGTCGAGATCCGTGGCGGCGAGATTGCGGCGGTAGGTGAGCGAGAGGATGCCGGGCGTCATGCCGAGGGAGGGCGGCGTGTCGATTGTGAGCGGAGCGCCATTCAGCGCGTACTCGAAAAGGTTGTTCAGCCCGTCGCCATCGTTGTCGATGAGGTCGCCGGATACGGCCGGATTGCCGGCCTGCGCGCCGAACTTCTGGCTCCGCCAGAGATCCATCGGCGAATCGGCGATCGAGACCGTGGCGGTGAGTGGCGAGCCAAGGAAATACGCCGCATCCGGCGCGATGGTGAGCGTGGCGCTCTCGGTGCCTTCGCTCAGCGAGTCGGTGACGGGCGTGATGTCCACGGCGGCGCTGCCCTGTCCGGCTGGGATCACGATGCTGGTGCCGGGTGAGACGTAGTCTGCACCGCTGCTGGCTGTACCGGAGGTGGCAAAGCGCACGGTCAGCGGGCTCGAAGTCGGCCCGCTGCGGCTGAAGGTGAGGACGCCAGGCGTGCCGCTGGACTCGGCGGTGGCGGGCTGCGTCGCGGTGACGGAGACGAGCGCCTCGTCGTCGATGATCGTCACGGTCGCGCCGCTGGCTGGGCCGATGGTGTAAGGCCCGGCGGTGATCGTGAGCGCGACGCTCAGGTCGCCCTGGATGAGGGTGTCGTCGTAGGATTTCACCTGGATGGTCGCGGTCGCCTGGCCGGCGCTGATGGTGGAGGTGGTGGCGAGCGCCAGGTAGTCGGTGCCGCCCGCTGCGGTCCCGCCGACGATGAGATTGACGGCCAGCGCCGCCGTCGTGCTGCCAGTGCGTGTGAGTGTGAAGACGCCCGCGCCCGTGCTGGATTCGAGCACGGTGGGTGTCGTCGCGGCGATTGTGACGGTGTTGGTGTCGTCGTCGGTGATCGTGAGCGTGTGGGTGGAGTTCGCGTTGAGGTTCGCGCCGGTCGGATTGCTCAGCGTCAGGATCACCGTCTCGCTCGATTCGATCGCCGCATTGTTGACGATCGAGTTCGGCAGCAGCTTCGCCGTTTCGCCCGCGGCGAAAGTGAGTGTCCCGCTCGCAATCGTGCAGTCCGCGCCGCTCGTGGCGGTCCCGCCAGTGACGGCGTAATCGACCGTGACCGCGCCGGCCTGCGTGGCGCTGAGAATGACGAAGACGGGCGCCACGCCGACGGATTCCAGCGCGCTGGAGGTGGTGGCAAAAAAGCCGACGGTCGCCACCGGCGCGGAATCGTTGTCGTTGATCGTGTAGGTGTAAGTGCTCGTGCCCAGCGCCGCGCCATTCGCATTCTGGAGCTTGATGATCACCGTCTGGCTCGGCTCGATGTAGGGGTCGTCAATGATGGTGAGCGGGATGGTTTTCGCCGTCTCACCGGGCGCAAAAGCGAGGATGCCGGGCGCGAGCACGTAGTCGATCCCGGCGAGCGCGGTGCCGCCGCCGAGGATGTAGTCCACGCTCACCGGAGCCGCGGACGCCGCGGTGAGGACGACGGACACCGCGACCGTGCCGGCGCTCTCGCTCCCGCTCGCGGAGGCGCTCGCAAACTTCACCTGCACGGCGGGCGTTTCGTTGTCCGCCATATAGAGCGTCGCACTGCCGATGCCGGTGCCGTAGGCGCCCGGCTCCACATTGAGGATGATCGTCTCAGTGCCTTCAGCGACCGTGTCGTTGATCGGGACGATGTCCACCGAGACACCCGTGCTCGCGGCCGGAATTGTCGCGGTGCCGGACAGAAGATTGTAGTCCGCGCCATTGGTGGCGGTGCCGCCGAGCGTGTAGTTGACGGTCAGCGCGGCGGTCGTCGCGCCGGTGCGGGAGACCCAGAATTTCCCCGTGCCGCTGGCTTCCGTGAAGCTGTCGTTGGTCGGCGCGACATTCACCGCCGGCTGGTCGTCGTCCGTGAGATTGATCGTCGCCGTCGTGTCGAGATGCATGGAGTACGCGGGGTCCGGGTCGATGGTGACTGTCACCGTTTCGTAGCCTTCGAGCTCGCTGTCGTTGATCGGCGTGACCGTGATTTCCGCCGTGGTGTTTCGCCCGATGCTGAGCGTGCCGGCGAGCGCCGTGTAATCCGCGCCGGGCGTGGCCGTGCCGGTGACGGTGTAGCGCACGGTGATATTTCCGGTGCCCGTCCCCGTGGTGGTGAACTTGAACTTGCCGGTGTCGCTCGGCTCGCCTGCCACTCCGTCGCTGACGCCGACGGTGACGACGGGCACGTTGCCCGCGTCGGTGATTGTGACGGTGGCGAGCGCGGGATTGCCCGCGACGTAGGCGATGCCGCCGCGGATTTGCAGCACGGCGGTTTGCGCGGGTTCGCCGAGGCCGTCGTCGATCGGCGTGATCGTCACGCTGCCGATGCTGGCGCCCGCGGGGATCGTGAGCACGCCGGGCAGCGGCACGTAATCGACGCCCTGCAGCGCGCTGCCGGTGATCGCGTAATTCACCGTCAGCGGCTGGCTCGTACTGCCGGTGCGCGTGATGAGGAAGACGCCGGGATCGCTGTTCAGTTCAGTGGCATTCGGATCGGTGGCGACCACGGTGACGGTGGAAATGTCGTCATCGAGAATGTTGATCGTACCCGCGTAGTCCGCGCTGGCCGTGGCGCGGATGTAGTTTGAATTCGTGCTCAACGTGACGGTCGCGGTTTCCGTCCCTTCCACCGCCGCGTCGTTGATCGGTGTGATCGTGAGCGGCACCGATGAGGCACCCGCTGGGATCACGACCTGCGTGCCGATGGACTGGTAATCGCTCCCGCTGGTGGCCGTGCCGCTCACGGCAAAGACGATCGTAAGCGCGCTCGTCGTCGCCCCGGTGCGCGAGACGAGGTACGCCGCCGGATCACCCGTTTCTTGGGCGGTCGCGTCCGTTGCTTTCAGGCTCACGACTGCCTTTGTCGTGTCGTTGTCCTGGATGAAAAGCGACGCCGTCTGCTGTCCTGCGATCACGTAGCCTGTGCCGGGCACCAGCTCTAGCGTCACCCTTTCCGGCCCCTCGGCAGACGTGTCATCGACCGCGGTGATCACGATATTGAGCGAGGCCTGCCCCACCGGGATCGTGGCCGTGTAAAGCGGGCTCACGGAAACGAGGTCGGGCGCGAGCGTGTAGTCCGTGCCCTTCGTGGCTGATCCGGTCGGGTTGAGAAAATTCACCGTCAGCGCGGCCGTCGTCGGGCCGGTGCGCGTGAGCGTGAATGTGCCCGGATTCGTGGTCCCCTCCGTGCAGTCCGCGTCCGTCACCGCGAGCGTCAGCGTCGCCGCCGCGGTCGCGGTGAAATTCACGCTGCTGGCATCCGCGGTGACGCTCAGCGGATTCGTGAAGCCGGCCGCGGCAATCGTATTCCCGTCGAGACCCGCGCCAAAGGTGTAGCTGCCCGAGGCCAGCCCTGAGATCACATAGGAGCCGTCGCTGTTCGTGTAGCTGCCGCGGTAGCTCGTGCCCGTGAGGCCATTGTGGACACGCACATTCGCGAGCGGCTGCCCGCCCTTTGTCACCGCACCGCTCACGCGGAATGTGCCCGGCGATCCGACGCGCACCACCAGCGCCCGGCTCGCCGTCGCCCCCTTCATGTCCGACGCCACGCAGCGCACCGTGTAGTCGCCGGCGGTGCTCCACGACTTGGAGACCGCCGGTGAATTCGTGTTGCTGAAGGTCTTGTCTCCGAAATCCCACGCGTAGCTCAGCGTGTCGCCGTCGGGGTCGCCGGCGGCTGCGGTGAAATCCACCGCCACTCCCGTCGCGACCGCGCTGGCGCTGGCGTTCACGGCGAGGTCCGGCGCGGCATTGCCCGGAAACGCGCCGACATTCACCACCACATCCATCGACTCGGGGACGGTGCCGCCTTTGCCAATCGGCGTGATGTGGACGCCCGACTCCATGTCGGAATACGTCTGCCCGATCACAACGGCTGCGTCCGTCTTTCCGTCAGGACTGCCAGGCGTGGTGTCGAGGAGATGCGTGCCGCTGGCGCTGCTCACCCACGGGCTCCAGTTCAGGAGGATGCCGTCCTTTGTCCACTTGTTGCTGCTCAGCGAGCGCTGGCGGAACTCCGCCCAATACTCGCGGTCGCTGTCTTTTGCGACCTTGAGAGCGTAGCGGTTCGCCGGATCGAGCCGGCCCTGGTCAAAGGCGAAGATGCGATACATCCCGCTCGAGGTCACGTTGTGGACAAAGCTCTGCTCCGGCAGCCACTTGAGCTGCGCCTTGAAGCTGGCGTTGAAATGCAGGTCGCCCGCGCTCGCGCTGCCCATCGTGTCGTAGCTGTTGCCGTATTCGGAGTTTGACCCCGCGCCGATGACCGACGCGCCGCTCGTGTTCCAGTAGTTCGCGTGCCACACCCCGAAGTTGTGCCCCAGCTCGTGGCACGCCACACCGACGCTGATGCTCTTGAGCCACGTGCCCTTTCCACCCACGTATCCGAGCCCGCCGAAGCTCCCCGGCCCGCCCGTGTACACCACGATGTCCAGGTCGTACTGATTCGTGTCGTAGCCCATCAGCCGCGCCACGGCCTGCGCATCCGAGCGCACGTCGTATTCGTCGCCGCCGGTGCCGGCGGTGTACCAGGCCTCCGTGCGCGGCAGGATGATGAGCGGCGTGACCGTGGTGACGAGATAGACATTGCCGAAGCTGTTTTCGACGAACCAGTCGTTCACCTGCCGCATCATGTCGTACGCGGCCGTCTCGGTCTGCGGCTCGCGGTTTGATTCGGGAAAGGCCACGCGCATGTAGAGGAGCGAGCGCACTCCCGTGCTTTGCGTGCTCGTGATCGTCGTCGTCGGCTTTGCCGCGCCGCCGCTTGCGCCCTCCTGGGCCACGAGACCCTCCTCGACCTCGCGGATGTGGCCGCCGTCGCAAAGGTAGTGGATCGTCCCCCCGATCTCGACCGCCGGCGTATCCTCCGTGATCGGCGGCAGCGTCGCGTCCACGCGCGAGACCGCCGTCGTCTTGCCGGAGACCGGGCACGTCTCGACCACCGGCTTTCCCGCCTCCGGAACCTCGCCCTTTTCCAGCACGCGCAGCGGCCGCTCATCCAGCGCCAGGTCTCGATCCACGGCGATGCCGCTGACCGCGATCGACTCCATGGTCGGCTGCCCCTGGCGGCGCCCAAAGACGAACGCACGATAGCGGGGCTGTCCCTCGATCCTCACCTCCCGCCGCACCGGCGCCTCCTCCGCTGGTGCGCCGACCACGCCGAGCACGCCATAAAATCCGCGCGCACTCACGCGCTCCTCCAGCAGCGTCACGATCTCGGCCGGAAGCCGCTGGCGCACCACCATCGGCACCGCGTTTTCCAGCGCCCGCCGCGGGTCCGTCGAAATGATTCGCGCGAGCGCCGAGCGCCGCGCTGCCGCCAGCGTCTCGCCTTCCGCGATCAGAGCCGGGCGATCCGCCGGAGCCGCGGCGAGGTAGCGCGCCACCCAGTCGTCGAAGCGCGAAAACTCCGGCAGCTCCGCGCGCGCGCCCGCCGCTGGCTGGGTCCGTTGCGCTGTGGTGTTGGCTGCGGTTCGAAAGGCGGAGGATTCATCGCGCACGGAATTGGTATCCGTTGGTGCGGAGCGTACCGCTTGCGGGGAAACGGCAGGTGTTTCGAGTGCCATCGCGGGGCGCGGCGACTGGCGCATCCAGACGCCTGCGACGAGCGCCCCCAATGCGAGGGCAGCGACGATGAGAGCAACGCGATGGGTCGGTTTCACACGGGCAAGGGGAGAATGGACGGTGCGGGCGGGAGCATAGGTTTCCCCCTCAGGCGCCGCAAGTTCCGCGCCGAACAAACTGCGCGCCCTGCGGCGTTACAAATCGCCGCCACACAGGATGCGAAGGCTCTCACGGCTCGGTGAAACACGAATGTCGGCGGATGGCGTCGCTCCGGGCGCGCAGGAGTGTTTGGCTCCGCAGCTCGCACCCGGAGCCAAGCGCTCCAGCGCGCCCACGAGGCGCTCCGGCGCCCGGACTCCCGACCTATTTCACAGTCTCTAAAAGTTCGCCCTTCGGCGCAGTATTGCGCATGGCGCGCGGAGCGACGCCATCCACCAGCGCTCACACAACCTTTCGACCAGTGGCTACACCACACCGAGCGCTCTCGCGATTTCCGTCGGAGCAGCGCTCAGCCTTTTCCACTCCGTCGCGAGCGCCGCCGCTCCGTATGGCAGCCATCGGCCCGTCGCCGTCGAGTAGATGCCCGCGGCGGCGGGAGCACCGAGCATAGCGCTGACGGCCCGCCAGTAGGCGCTGAGCTGCGGGCGGTAGTGCGCGCTGAGCTGGGGAAGTTCCTCCGGCGTCCTGCGGTTGGTTTTCCAATCGAGGATCAGCCAGCTCCCGGCTGCGGGGTCGAAGACGGCGAGGTCGATGATGCCCTCCAGACACTCACTCTCGTTCATCGCCCAAAGGAAGGGCATCTCCGCATGCACGATCACACCGGGCGCGGTCAGCAGCCGCGCGAGATCCGAGCCATTCGTGAGCTGCCCGCGGAGCAGCGCCCATTCGCTGCGGGAAAGCGCGGCGTCGGGCGAGTCGGGGAGCGCGGCGGAAAATGTGGCGTCCCAAGCCGCAGCGTCCGCGCGCCAGTCGAGCTGCTCCACGAAGCCGTGCCACCAAGTGCCGTAGATCTGGCCGGCATTTGGCCCGGCGGCGA
>JANOBH010000579.1:0-5370 GCA_031411535.1 Chthoniobacter sp.
GAGAGCGATCATGCGCGAAAGCTTTGACCTGATCCTCTGCGACATGAGGATGCCCAAGGTCGGCGGCGAGATGTTTTACTGGGCGGTGACGCGGGTCCGGCCGGCGGCCCGGCTCCGCTTCGTCTTCATCACCGGCTACCAAAACGACCCCAAGATCGAGCATTTCTTCCGGCGCATCCAGGCCACCGTGCTTCTCAAGCCCTTCAAGCTCGAGGAACTCAACCGCTGCCTCATCGACGTCGATCGGAAGCTCCGCTGACCCGCCGCCCGCGGAAAATCAGCGCGGGATCCAATGCCTCGCCAGCACGGCGGGGAGTTTCTTCATGGGAAAGCGGGCGGTTACTTCGCGGGCTTGGGTGCCACTGTGAACTGGAGCGGGTTACTGGGGAAAATGACGCGGAGCTTTTTGTCTGTGCTGCCGGGTACCTGGGCTTCCGAGTTGATGATGAAACTGTAAGTGCCTTCCTTGATCTTGTCGGTTGTCGCCACCACGACCTTCGCCTCCGTCTGGCCGGGATTGATTGTCGTGGTCGGGATGGTCAGCCCCGGCGGGAGGTCGATGCCTGCGCCATTCAACTGGATCGCGCTCGGCATGTCGGCACGGCGGGTGGCGGTGATGGTCACGTTGATCGGATCGCCCGGCTTGATGACCCGGTCTTCCGTTGACGCCGTTACTGCGAACGGCGCGCTTTCGCGCACCGCGAGCACGATGCTGCGGGTCAGCCGGCAGATCGCCGGCGTATTCACCGTGTCCCAGACGATGACACCGCCGCGCGCGTTGCGGCTGAGTTTCTCGGCGCCGCGTTCGCTGGTGCCAGAAACTTCGAACTCACCCTCCCCGATCGGTGCATCCGGCGCGGCCGTCACGACGAGCGTTCCCCACTTCATTCCCGGTCCGATGACGATCGGCTCCGCTGTGACTCCCGGCGGGAGATTGCGGGCCTCGACAACGATCGGTTGATCGTGCCCGTTCATGCGCCAGACGAGGACATCCAGCCGCTGGCGGCCGCCCTGATAGACCGCGTGCGTGTCGATGTGGATGTCATGCGTGGGAGTGCAGACGAGGCGGAAATCGGGCGGCGGCGCGCGCTGGATTTGCAGGCGATACTGATACTGCGCGCCGCCCTGCACCTGCGTATAGACGTGCTCCAGGCGCAGCGTGATATCGGCGTCCTTCGGCGCGGTGAATGTGTAAACGATGTCCCGTGTGTTCGTGGGAAAACGCAACTGCCCGATGTTCTCGCCGGTGTCCTGCGTGCTGATGACGATCTTGCCATCGGCTTCGCAAATCTCCGTGTCCGGGTCGGCGGGCGAGCCGATGCGCTCGGCGGAAACGTCAATGACGAACTTCTCGTCCTTCTTCGCGCTGAAAGTGAAATGGTCGGCGTCCTTCGCTGCGCTGAACTGACCGGTGACCGCGCATGGCACCGTCAGGCGCTGCGCCTCGGCGATCGTGTTGTTCGGCTCCGTTTCCAGCGATTCCGGCCCGTCGCTGAAGACGAGCAGGCGGGCGTTCGACGTGCCGGTTTCGCCGGTGAGGCGCACCTCCATGCCATCGAGGCGGGAGGCTGACGGACGCAGCAATTCGCCGAAGCGCATGCCCGTCGCGGTCCCGGCATCGGCGGGAACCGCGATCTGCCGCACGACTTTCTCCAGCGGGCGCCCATTCACCTGCACGTCCGTTTTCTCACCGCCGGGCAGGTTTCGTCCGTAAAAGGTAATGTCCGCGGTCGTGCCGGGCTTCACCCCGGTGGGTGTGATGAAATCCACGTAGGGATGCGTCCCGATGCTGAGCCGATAGAAGCTGTCCGCGCTTCCGTTGAACATGAAGTCCGTGAACTTCACGGCGTAGTCGCCGTCGGCGGGCACATCGAAGTCGATGAACGGGTCGCGCTTTTGGTCGCGGATGTTTTCGTCCTGGCTGGTGGCGATTTCCTTGCCCTCGCTGTTGTAGAGCGTGAGTGCGCCGTCGAGACGCGAGTCGATCCGCGAGGCGCGGCACTCGATGAGCACGCGCTGGCCTTTCTTCGCGGGAAAGACGAACCAGTCGATGTCTTCGGTCGGGCTGATGCGTCCGTTGATGACGCTGTTGATCTCGGTGCGGTTGGCCTTTTCGCGCGCGTCGTTCGGCTCGCTTTCGTTCAGCTCCGCGCAATCGCTGACGCTGAACGCGCGCGGGTTGCTGATGCCGAGCTTTCCGATCGAGCGGACATCGCAGTCGCCCACGGGCACATCCGCGGCGATGGTGACTTTGAAACGCGCAGGTGGTTTCGCAGGATCGGAAATCAACTCGGCGGTGATGCCGGGCGTGCTGAAGTAAAGCTTCCGCGTCTCATCCAGATTCGCGCCGCCGATTTCCACCTCGACCGAAGTCCCCTGCCGCCCGCCGCAGGGAAAGACGTTCTTGAGCTGCGGAATGGGAAGCTGCTGGGCGTGCGCGGCGGACGACGCGACGCAGAGAAACAGCACGGCCCAACTCGCGCGGAGCAATGAGTTCAAACCGCGATGATTTCCTTGATCGGTTCGCCGTAGTTGAGGATCGGCACGGGGCGATCGGCGTCGTTGGTGTATTCCTTCGATTGGTCGATGCCGAGTTGGTGATACATCGTCGCGAGCACATCCTGCGGGGAGACCGGCCGCTCTTTTGGAAACTCTGCGCGCGCGTCGCTCTCGCCGAGGACGAAGCCTTTCTTCAAGCCGCCGCCGGCCATCGCGACGGAGAAAACGTTCGGCCAGTGGTCGCGGCCGGCGTCCTTGTTGATGCGCGGCGTGCGGCCGAATTCGCCCCAGCTCAGTACGAGCGTGCTGTCGAGTTGACCGCGCTGCGCGAGGTCTTCGATCAATCCCGCAAACGCCTGGTCAAACTGCGGCAGCTTCTTGTTCTTCATCTCCTCGAAGTTATTCGCGTGGGTGTCCCAGCCGCCGACGTTCACGGTCACGAAGCGCACCCCGGCTTCGACCAGCCGGCGCGCGAGCAGCGTGTTCTGTCCCCATTGCGTGCGGCCGTAGAGGTCGCGCGTTTTCGGGTCTTCCTGGCTGATGTCGAAAGCGGTCTGCACTTTCGGCGACGTGACGATTTCGTAAGCCTGCTGGGCGAAAGTATCCATGCCACTAATCAGCCCTGACCCATCGATGTCGCGGCGCAGGGTGTCGAAGTGCTTCAAAATCGCGCGGCGGTTTTCGAGGCGGTCGAGGGTGAGCCCGCCGGGGACTTTCAGGTTCTGCACGCTGAATTTATCCGAGTTAGGATCGCCCTGGGTTTCAAATGGATTGTAGGCGACGCCGAGATAGGCCGCAGCCGAGCTTTTCGGCGCAGTCGGCACGGCGACGTAAGCAGGGAAGCCATCGGTCCGCGGACCCATTTCCTTTGCCACGATGCTGCCGTAGGCGGGCGCTTCATTCGCAGGAATGTCATTGGTCGGCTTGTAACCGGTGAGCAGCGTGTGGCTGGCGGATTCGTGGCCGGCGTCGCCGTGGGTCACCGAGCGGAGCAGGGTGAGCTTGTCGCAGACCTTGGCGATGCGCGGCATGTGCTCGCAGATCTGGAGTCCGTCGAGGTTGGTGCTGATCGGGTTGAAGGAGCCGCGGAATTCGGAGGGTGCGTCCGGCTTCATGTCCCACATGTCGAGCTGGCTCGGCCCGCCGCCTTGCCAGAAGAGGATCACGCTGATGTCCTTCTTCACTTCGCCCGCGGCTGCAGCCATCGCCTGACGGCGGAGCAGGCCGCTTAAGGACATGCCACCGAGCATGAGCGCGCCGGTGCGAAGGAAACTCCGACGGTTGATGCCATCGCAGCATCGATAGGCTCCGCTGTGAACGTCGATAGTCATGGTGTGTGTTAGTTGGAGTTAGTGGTTAAAAAGGAATTCCTTTGAGTTGAGAAACATCCACTCGAAATCTTCGAGCGCGCCTTTGCGATCCTTCGCGGAAGCCAGCATTTCCGTCGCGTCCTTGAGTTCTTCAGGGCGCGGATTGCGGCCAAAGGAGCGGAGATAGAATTCGTTGAGAATCTGCTCGTCCGATTTGTTCTCTTTCAGCATTCCGGCGAGCCGGCCCTTGTCGTTCGCGATCTTAGTCTGCAACTCGGGCGAGTTCATCAGGTGCAAAATCTGGGAGAGATTCGGCGCGTAACTCTTTTCGCATTCGCACGCGCTCTCGCGCATGGAGCGGCCGAAAACATTCAGGAAGTAACTCGGCACGGATTCATCGGGAAGGTCGATGGCGCGGGTGCCGAGCGGGAGTCCCTGGAATTTTTCCTGCGAACCGGTGACGACATCCACGGCGTCGAGGAGCGCCTCCGCGGAGAGCCGCTTCGGGGTGTAGCGCGCGTAGTTTTGGCGGTCGGTTTTGTTAAACTCGGTCGGCGTGGAGCTGAGGCTGTAGGCGCGCGATTTCATGATCGTGGCCATCAGGTGCCGGAGGTCGAAGCGATAGTCGGTCATTTCCTTCGCAAGCGCGTCGAGGAGCTGCGGGTTGCTCGGCGGATTGGTGACGCGCATGTCGTCCACGGATTCGACGAGGCCGACGCCCATGAAGTGCGCCCAGATGCGATTCACGATGGACTTGGCGAAATAAGGATTACCCGGCTCGGTCAGCCAGTCGGCGAGTTTCTGCCGCGGATCTTCGCCCCGGACGTAGTCGTACTCCGGCCCGCCGAGACCTTTCGGCTTCATGCTCTGGCCGGTGCGCGGCTGGTTCACGCCGCCGTCCTTTTTCACGATGACGGCCTGCTCGTCGCCCAGCCCACGCTTGAACGAGACCCGCCCGAAAAACGCCCCGAAGCCCCAGTAGTCGTCCTGCGTGATGCGCTCGTAAGGATGATTGTGGCAGTTCGCGCACGAGATGCGCGTGCCCATGAAAAGCTGGCTGCTGTCGTTGACCATCGAGACCGTGTTGCGCACATGGCGATACCAGTTCACCGGCGGGTTTTCCGCGGATTCGCCCTGCGCGGTGAGGACCGCGCGGACGAACTGGTCGTAAGGCATGTTTTGCGCGAAGGCATTCCGCAGCCATCCGGAAAAGGCGAACGTGCCCGCCTTGAGCGACTCCTGACCGCTGCGCTTCACGCGGAGGAGGTCGCCCCACTGGTTCGCCCAGTAGCTAGCGTATTCGCTGCGTTCGAGGAGTCGGTCGATCAGCCGGTCGCGCTTGTCCGGCGCGGTGTCGGCGAGAAATTTCTGCACTTCCTCGGGCGTGGGCAGCGTGCCGATGGCGTCGAGGCTCGCGCGACGGAGGAATTCGTCGTCGGTGCAAAGCGCGCTGGGCGCGATACCGAGCTTGCGCCACTTCGCCGCGACGAGTTCGTCCACGAAATTCTTTGGCTGGAAGTGCGCGTAAGCCTCCTCAGGCAGGCCGCTGCTGAATGGGACG
>JANOBH010000580.1:0-10387 GCA_031411535.1 Chthoniobacter sp.
TGCGGGGATCGCGCGTCCTGCATGGCGGGCGTTGATCGCGCCGGCGGGCGGCGAGGTCGAAATGGTTCGGGCTGAGCCGAGCGTCGAGCGCACGGAGCGCGGCGAGTTTCTCCAGATGAAAGGCCTGCTGCACAACTGGAAGACTGGCGCGATGACGCCCATCACACTCCTGCAACCCGGCAAGCTGAGCGGCCGCGTCGTGCTTTGGCTCGATGGTCGCGGTGCCGCGGCGCTCTTTAGCATCGACGGCTCGCCGCGCCCGGAGATCGAGCGCCTGCTCGACGCTGGCTGCATCGTGCTCGGCATCGACTTTCTCGCAACCGATTCGGATCGAACCAACCCGGATGTGGGCGGCAATCGCGTCGTCGGCAACCCTCGTGAAGCGCCCGCGTACACCTACGGCTACAACCGCGCGCTCTTCGCGCAGCGCGTGGACGATGTCCTCGGCGCGCTCCATTTCGCCCGCGCCTCGGAGCCAAAGGCGGTGCTCGCC
This sequence comes from Chthoniobacter sp., assembly GCA_031411535.1. Classification (GTDB taxonomy): domain Bacteria; phylum Verrucomicrobiota; class Verrucomicrobiia; order Chthoniobacterales; family Chthoniobacteraceae; genus Chthoniobacter. Next base: position 494 of record JANOBH010000580.1, read on the forward strand.
GTCTGCGCCAAGCTGGGCACCGGCCCGCTGGCGGCCGCGGCTCTGGCTGTGGAGCCCGGTGCCGTGGACGCGGCGGTTATCGACACCGAAGGCTTTCGCTTCGGTGTCCTGCGGGATTGGAGGGATGCCCGCTTTCTCCCTGCCGCGGCGAAGTACGGCGATCTGCCGGGCGCGCTCGCGCTCGCCGCGCCGCTCCCGCTTTTTCTGTTCGGCGAAAGCGCGCCCGATTTGCCGGAGGCCGCCTACCGCCGCGCGGGTGCGGAAAAAAAGCTGACGCTCGCCCCGGCGGATGCGCCGCTGTCGGCGGTGATCGACTGGTTGCTCGCGCAGCCGCGAAAGTGATTGTGGAGTGCGGCGCGTTCCTGTTGTCGGCGCGGATTCTTTCCTCTATCCACACGGCATGCTCGACGTCACCAAACTCTATCTCTTCATCTTCGGAGCCCTCACCATCGCCGGCGGCCTAGTGGGATTCCTGAAGGCCGGCAGCAATGCCTCGCTCATCGCCGGCGGCGTGTCCGGTGCGCTGATCCTCGTCGCCGGCTATCTCGTCGCCACCGGGAAGGTGCAGCCGGGCCTGATCATGGGCCTCGTCGTCTCGATCGCGCTCGCCGGGCGTTTCGTGCCTGCATTTTTGGCCACGCACAAATTCATGCCTGCCGGGATGATGGCGGTGCTCAGCGTCGCGGGCATCGTCATGACCGCGCTCGCGCTTTGGAAAAAGTAGCGTCCAGCCGCCTGCGCGTCCTGCTTCTGATGCTGTCCCGCCCCGCTCTCGCGCTGTTCGCGCTGCTCGCGCTCACCGGCTGTCCGCGTCCGTCTGTGTCCCCTCCGGAGCGAGCGACACCGGCTCCCGCCACTCCCGAGCCTCCGCCTCCGGTCACGCCGCCGCCGCTGCCCTACGTCCCGAACAGGCGGCTGGAGGTCGGCAAGGTTTTCAACGGCATGAAGTATCGCGTGACGCTGGAGACCGAGCACGGCACCACGGCGACGCGCGACCGCGAGGATCCCGACAGCTACGTTGCAGAGCTGACGATGAAGGTGAAAATCCCGAAGCCTTATAGCGAGCTGGAGGAGATCACGCGGATCAATGAAGCGCTGCCCGAGCTGCTCCCCGCGCTCCCGGCCCTGCTCGAAACCGCGAAGATCTCGCCGGTTTTCGACGACCTCTACCGGCTGAAAGTCTCGGCCCTCCGCGCGAGCATCAACCGGCTCGACGGCCTGCTCACGCGCCACAACTTTTACGACTGCGAGACGCTCCTCGAACTCCAGGACCCGAAGACGAAACGGCGCGCGCTTTTCATCCAGTCCGACATGGATACCGACACCGACGGGTCCGACAGCGACCGCGTGCCGGAGCTCGTGGGCGCGTCCTCGACCTTCCAGCCGGCCACGAGCTACCGCTGGGCGAAGAAGACGGACCGGCAGAATTCACTCATCCCGCCGCGCGAGGCGAAGATCCTGCAATGGGAGCTGGAGCTGGCGGTGAACGGCGTGACCGCCGCGCGGAAGGAAGAGCTGCGCGCCGCGATCAAGCGGGCCCGCCTGGAGATCGTGGACATGAAGACCTACAGCTTTCTTGTGGCGAACGCGGACCCGTACATCGTGCTGCCGGGTGCGATGTTTTGGCGCAGCCGGCCGGCTGCGTTCAAGCCGTCGGTCGGCGACTACTGCGTGGTCATTTACGGAAATACGATCTACCCGTCGATCGTCGGCGATGTCGGGCCGACAAACCTGGTCGGCGAGGCTTCGCTGCGCCTCGGCAAGCAGATCAATCCGAGCACCAGCGGCGAAAGCCGCGCGACGAATGATCTGAAGGTCACGTATCTCGTGTTCCCTGGGACCGCGGAGAAATTCGACGTGCCTGACCTCGCGAAATGGCGCGCGAAATGTGAGAAGTATCTCCGGGAAATCGGCGGATATGGAGGCGAGCTTTTCACGTGGGAGGACATCACCAAACCGAAGCTGCCGCCGGCCACACCCGCGCCCGGCACCATCCCGCCAGCTACACCGGCACCTGCCGCCACGCCTGCGCCGAAGCCAGCTCCTCCGGCCACGCCCGTGCTGAAGCCGGCGTGACGCACCGCATCGCGTCGCGGGTCAGCGGAGTTTCCCCAGCACCCAGGCGTATTCGCGCGCCACGCTTTCCACGATGTCGCCCGGATGCACTTCGGGCGGCAGCACGTCAAAGGTGTAGGTCTCAATTTCCAGATGCGGGCACGCGCCGGCGCGGAGTTCGTGGAAAAAGTCCGGCGTGAGGGCGCTGGCGGTGGATTGGATGGGGCCGTTGCCGGTGAAGAAAAGCGGGACGTGGAAATGGACGCGCACCTCATCGAGATCGGCGACGGACGGCATCGCCTCCAGGGCTGCGGGCAGGTCGGACCACGCGGACCGCTCGCCGGATTTCGCGCGCGCTTTCACCTGATGCAGATAAACCGGCTCGGCGAAGGGCTGGAGCGCGGCGTAAGTCTCCGGCGTGGCTGCGGCCTGGAGCGCGGCGCTGAGCTGGACTTTGGAAATGCGGATGCCGGCGTCGCGGTAGGCGCGCAGGGATTCGGCGAGGTCTTCGTATTGCAGCGCGACGTGGCAGGTGTCGAAGCAGACGCCGAGATGCCGGCGCATGATTGCCTCGGCGTCGGAGCGGTAGCACTTCAGCAGGCGCGCGAGTTCCGCGGACCCGGCGGTGAAGAGCGTGTCTTTGAAAAAGGCGATCGTCTCGGCGGTGGTTTCGAGAAAGCAGTCCGGCTCGGGCTCGAGGCCGATGTGGATCTCGCGGCCGGTTTTTTCGCGCAGCTCCGCGAGGCCGGCGACTGCGCCGGCGAGGTGGTCCACCATCGCGGAGGTGTCCGATTCGGTCATGATCCACGCTTTGTAGGAACCCGGCACGGTGCTGATGCTGCCGTCGATGCCCTCCGGCAGCCAGCCGGCGAGGATGTCTGCGAGCTGGAGCGTGTAGTGCAGGCGCTCGGCGGTGCGCCAGTCGGGCGCATAGACCTTTTCCTTCACCGGCCCCGCGTGGAAGCGGCCGTAGGGAAAGCCATTGATGGAAAACGGGTAGAGCTGGTGCTCGTGGAAAAGGGTCAGCGCCTCGGCGCGGAGGTCGTCGCTGGCGGTGAGCTCCTCAGCGGCCTGGTGCGCGATGCGGAGGCCGAGGCCGAACCACTCGTCGGGCGCGACGCGCGCTTTGACGGCGGTCACTTTCTCGCGGAGCGCCGCGAAGTTTTCCTCCCAGCTCTCGCCGGGGTGGATATTCAGGCAGTAGGTGAGATGAAGCGGCGGGCGGTGCTGGACGATCATCGGGCGCGGATGGAAGAACGCAGTTCCTGAACGGCGCTCTCCATCAAGGCAAGGTCGATTTCGTGCACCTCCTGCCGCGCGCCCAGGCCGCGGGGGAATGTGACGGTCAGTTCGCCGCCGAGATGCTCCTGGAAATCGCGCAGTCCGCCGAAGACGATGAGCGCGCCGGTGGCGTCGCGCTGGTCGAGTTCGTCGAACCACAGGCGGAAGCCGGAGCGCGCGAGGCCGTCGCGGATGAGCGCAAGTTCGTCGGCGGTGATCCAGCCTTTTTTCTCCGCGTAGATCGAGTCGAGGACGACGCCGGTGGCGACGGCCTCGCCGTGCGAGATGCGGAAGCCGGACATGAGCTCGAGCTTGTGCGCTGACCAGTGGCCGAAGTCGAGCGGGCGGGCGCGACCGTATTCAAACGGATCGCCGCCGGTGCGGATGTGTTCGAGATGGATCTCGGCGCAGCGTTTCACGAGCGCCTGCATGGCGGTGAAATCGCGGGCGGGATAGAGCGCGGCGCTGGCGCAGAGTTCGTCGAAAAAGGCGCGGTCGCGGATGATGGAGACTTTGAACGCCTCGGAGACGCCGCAGAGCCAGTCGCGGTCGGGGAGAGTGAGGAGAAAGTCGTAGTCGTTCAGCACCGCGAAGGGCGGGGCGAAGGTGCCGATGGCATTTTTGCCGCCGAGGAAATTGACGCCGTTCTTCACGCCCACGCCGGCGTCGTTTTGCCCGAGCACGGTGGTCGGCACGCGCACCTGGCGCAGGCCGCGGTGGACGAGCGCGGCGGCGAGCCCGACGGCGTCCATGACCGCGCCACCGCCGACGATGATGACGAACGATTGCCGGTCGAGATGCGCGTCGAGCATCAGTCGCATGAACTTTTCCACGAGCGCGAAGTCGTTCTTCACCGCCTCGCCGCCGGGCGTGACCTGCGGCTCGCCGACCAGCTCGAGTTTCGCCGGATGTGCGGCGAAGTAGGCGGATGCTTGATTCGCGAGCGACGGGTTCGCTTTCGCGACGTGGCCGTCGATGAGGAGCATCGCACGGTGGCGGCGGTCTTCGCCGAGGCGGTTGAGCGTTTCGACGAGGACGGGGTTCGCGGGATCGAAGACGGCGTGGGTGAAGACGACGGGAAATTCCCAGCGGACATCAATGCGCTGCGGGACGGTGGTGGTGGTCACGCGCGGGAGGGTGAGGCAGGCTCCGGTTGTGGGACAGGCTTCCAGCCTGTCGGAGTGGCGCAGGCTTCCCAGCCTGCCCGAGTGCCAGCAGTAAACGCGCGCCTCCCCCGGCAGGCAAGGATGCCCGCCGCACTCCGACAGGCTGGGAAGCCTGTCCCACTACGCTCCGCGCCTCCGCGCCTCTGCGTTAAAAACAAAGCCGTCATTTCAGTACAGCGTTGTCCATCCAGCGCTGCGTCGCCCGCGCGAGGTCCATGAAGCTCTCCGGCGGCGTGTCAAAGGTCAGCGACGACGACCACGCGATTTCAAAGCCCTTCCCGACATTCCCATGCGCGCCGTGGATTTTCGTCGTGTCGAAGCTCACGCTGCCGGGCGGCCAGCCGAAGAAAAGTTCGCACGGATCGTAGCCGGGTTTGTTGTGGATATCCACGTGGCTGGCGTAGTCGGGCGCCTCCTTTTTCTCAAACCACGGGTACGCAAACCACGCGCCGTCCTCCGCCACGAGCACAAGGTCGCCGCTGCGGGCGTTGGCGATCCCTCGCGACTCCTGAGCGTCGCGGTCGAGCACCTCGGCGACGCCGGGGAGCGCTTCCAGACAGGCTTTGGCGGCGGCGGTCGCGGCGGCATCGCGGCAGTGGACGTGCGCGATCTGATGATCCACCACGGCGAACGCCGGGCTCGTGAAGAAGTCCGTGTAAGCCATCTGCCGGATGTCGCGCACCTTAAAAAGCCCCGCCTCCCGCAGCGCGCGATTCGGGAACACCGCGCCGCGTTTCACCGGCTCGATGGCGTAGTCGCCGACAAAGATCCAGTCGTAGCCGAAGTCCGCGCAGGCCGCCTTCAGCCGCGTCAGATAGCCGAGCAGCACGTCGAGCGATTTCGCCGCCGGCTCGCCCGCCGGGCCGTGGCGCTGGAGGTCGTAGTCGAGGTGCGGGATGTAGGCGAAGAGCACGTCGGGCGCGAGGTCGGGCAGGCCCATCGTCGCGACCACGGCATCCACGATCCAGTCGCTCGATTTGTAATTCGCGAGCGGGCCCCAGTAGTTCATCAGGTTGAAGGGGCGGCCGATGGCTTCATTGAGCCGCTGCTCCAGCGCCGCGGGCTGCGTGTAGCAGGATTGAATCATGCCGCCGCTGTGCTTGTGGATCGGCGCGGGCGTGGCGATGAGGTCGACATTTTCGCCCATGCTTTGCTGCCAGAACATGAGCCCCACCGTGCCGCCGCGCGCGCGGAAGCCGTCCCAGATGCGCGGCCCCGCGCAGAGCGTCGCGCTTTGCTCCCAAAAGAGCACCTTCGTCAGGTCTTTGAAAAACAGCCCGTTGGCCACGATGCCGTGCGCGCCCGGCGTGGCCGCGGTGCGAAAGCTGGCCTGCGCCGTGCAGGTCAGCGCCGGCCACACCGCCTGAGCCGGGCGGAACTCGGGCAGATGCGACACGAGGTTCCAGCCGAAGGCGGCGATGTCGATGACGAGAAGTTTTTTCGGGGTGCTCAAGCGGGTGCGGGCAAAAAATCAGGGACGCATAGAGAAGCAGGAAAACGCCGTTTGGCGAGCGGTTGGAGGGGTTGGGAAAATATTGTCTAAGGTGGTGGCGCTTCGCTTGAAAGCGTCTTGCAGAAATTGGCAGCCCCGCCATTGTTTCCGCTCATGGAACTCAATTTCGATGTCCGCAAAGAAGAAGGATTGCTCGTTGCCGTTTGCCATGAGCCGGAAATGGCGACGCAGGGCCGGACGATGGAGGAGTTGATCCAGATGGTTCGGGAACTGATCCACTGTCATTTCGACGAGGGTGACGAGCGGCGAAACGCCAAGCCGCGCTTGCATCTGCACGAGGACACCGCGCTCGCCTACGCGTAATCGAGGGTGAAGATTCCCCGGGATTGGTCGGGAGCGGACATGGTTCGCGCGCTGAAAAAGCTCGGGTTTGTCAACGAGCGGCAGGTCGGAAGCCATGTGCGCATGGTCAAGGGAACATTGAGAGCCACCGTGCCGATGCACACACCGATTCCTCCCGGCACGTTTCAGTCGATCCTAAAGCAAGCGGACATCACATTGGAGCAGTTGCTCAGTGCGTGACGCAGACATCTGTGTTGTCCGCGATCGGGGCGCACCGACTCCCGCCCGCTGACACCCCTCCCACGCGAAGTGCAACTTCGCCCGGCAGGCCACGGAGAGGGCGCGCGGCTCTGGAGCCACGCGCAACGAAGCTGGAGCTTCGCGGCCAGGCGGCGTGTCCAAGCTGGAGCTTGGGCACGAGAGGTGGAAGGCGTTCATGCACTCGCGGCTTGAGCAGAGCGGAGGAGCGGGTAGTTTCGCCGCCATGAGCACGCTGACTGAGATCGAAGAAGCCGTGGAGGCATTGCCGCGTCGCGAGCAGGAGACGCTGCTCCGGCACTTGTCGGTGAGGCTGCGTGCGCCCGCCAAACATCCGAACGCGGCCCTTCGCAAACGCTGGCCGGTGCCGCCGCCGAAGGTCAGCAAGGCGGAATCGCAACGTGTGGCCCGGCGGATTGAGGAGGAGTTTGGACGGGTGGAGTGGGAGAGTTGGAAGTGATCCTCGACACGAACGCCATCTCGGCTTGGTGCGATGGCGATGGCGGGTTGCTCGCCGTGCTCCCTGCCGACCGTCCTCTTTTTCTGCCAGTGATCGTGCTCGGCGAATATCGTTTTGGCATCAAGGTGGCGCGCGATCGCAAGACCCGCGAGGCGTGGCTCGAAACTGTCGAATCCGCGGTGACGGTGCTCGACGTGAGCAGCGAAACCGCCCGCCACTACGCCGATGTGCGCGAGGAACTCCGCCGGGCCAAAACGCCGATCCCCGAAAATGATCTCTGGATCGCCGCCCTCGCCCGCCAGCACGATTTGCCAGTGATTACCCGCGATGCGCACTTTGACAGCGTGCCGGGCATCCGCCGCATCGGTTGGTAATTTCCGCGCGCTATCTTGCGTAGCGTGGGTTGTCAGGTGGGATTTGCATTCATAGCCTCCGCCGATGCGCTTTCCCCTCGCTCTGCTGCTCGGCCCGATCTTTTTCGCCTCCACCCTGCTCGGTGCGGAGACCGTCGCTGCGCCGGCGCGTGAGGGGTTTGCTTTCCGCGACGGCGATACCGTGGCTTTCCTCGGCGATAGCATCACGGCGGCGCGGGGCTACACGAAGATCGTGGAGCACTATACTTTGATGCGGTTCCCGGAGAGGAAGGTGCGCTTAGTCAACGCGGGCAAAGGCGGGGATACGGCTGCGGGCTGCCTGGCGCGGCTGGAGGCGGATGTCTTCAGTCAGGGTGCCACGGTGGTGACGGTGGCCTTTGGGATCAATGACATCGGGTGGGGTATGAAAGCCAACGAGGAGAGCAAGCAGCGCTATCTCGATGGCATCCGTTCCATCATCGAGCAATGCCGCGTGCGGAAGGTGCGGCCGATCATTTGCTCGGCGGCAATTACCGCGGAAGCGCCGGACAAGGCGGAGCATAATTTTCTGCAAAAGATGTGCGACGAAGGTCTCGCGCTCGCCAAATCTCTCGGGGCTGAGACCGTGGACATCCAGCGCGGGATGCGGGAGGTGCAGCGGCGCGTGGTGGCCGCGAATGAAAAGGAGAAGGACGAGAAGAAGCAGACGAGGATGCACGTCGCGGATGGCATTCACCTGAGCGAACTCGGTCATCTCGCGATGGCGTATGCGCTGGTCAAAGGATTGGGAGCGCCGGCGGATGTTTCCTCCGCTGCCCTGGATGCGACAACCGGCGGGACGCTGAGCGCGGAAGGCTGCCGGATCTCGGAGGTCAGGAAACTCGATGACGGCATCGCTTTCGTGCGGCAGGACGCCGGTCTGCCGATCACGTTCGGAGGCTTCTCTGCCTTTGATTTTCGCTGGGTGCCGATTCCCGACGGAATCAATCGCTACATGCTGACCGTCAAAAATCTCGCTCCGGGCGAGTATCAGATTTCGGTGGAAGGTCGCGCGCTGGGTAAAACGAGCGCCGAGCATCTGGCGCGCGGGACCAACATCTCCACGATGACGGCTGTTCCCTTGCAAGCGGGAGGGCCGTGGGATGCGCAGTCCCAGGCGGTGAGAGAGCTGGTCGATGCGCGGGACAAGCTCTGGATGGGCACTCGCCTGCGCGGCCAGACGCTGGCGAATCACCCGGATCGTGTGCGACTCGGAGCGGGCGGGCAAAAACTTCATGACGACTTGGTGGCGCTCCAGCGTTCGCTCGCCAAGCCTTACCCGTATCATTTCGAGATCCGCCGGGCTGAGGCGAAGCCCGAGGCCGCGGAGCAACGCCCGAAATGAACATTGGCTGTTTGGTGAAGGTTCTTTTGGGCTGAAGCCCAAGCTACTTTCCTTGCGGGCGGCGGGGCTTTCGCGCAAAGCTCGGGGATGTTTCGCCCCCTGCTGGCGTGCGCCTTTGTTGGGCTCGCGCTGCTGACATTCCCACTCCGCGCCGCCGGTGCTCCGATGAATCCAGACTCCTCCCCCCAGCGCGTCCGCATCTACCAACTGCTGCCGCGGATTTTCGGCAATGTGAATGAGACGCGGAAGCCGAACGGGACGCTGGCGGAGAATGGGGTGGGGAAATTTGCGGACATCAATGACGCGTCGCTGGCGTCGCTGCGGGCGATGGGTTTCACGCACGTGTGGCTGACAGGGGTGCTGCGGCAGGCTACGTCCACGGATTACGCGGCGATCGGGCTGCCGGCGGATGATCCCGATTTGCTAAAGGGGCTGGCGGGTTCGCCGTATGCGATCAAGGACTGCTTCGACGTGTGCCCGGACTATGCGGTGAAGCCGGCGGAGCGGCAGGCGGAGTTCCGGGCGCTGCTCGCGCGCATTCATGCGGCGAAGTTGAAGGCGGTCATTGATTTCGTGCCGAATCATGTGGCGCGCAGCTACCGCTCGACGGTGCAGCCGGACGCGGATTTCGGGGCAAAGGACGACCGGACGAAGTTCTTCGATCCGCGGAACAATTTCTTTTACCTCCAGGCGGATTCGCCTGGCGGCGGTGCGCCGCTGCGGCTGCCGACGGTGCGCGACGGCCAGCTCGTGAGCCCGACGTGCAAGGTGCTCGGCAAGGGCGACGGGCGTTTCGACGGAGAGCTGGATCATGGAAAGGTGACGGGCAACAACGTGGCCTCGTGGGCGCCAGGGCCGCACGATTGGTATGAGACGGTGAAGCTGAATTACGGCTTCGATTTCACCACGGGCGCGCGGGAGTATCCGACCGCGGAGGAAGCGGGGAAGCCGGTGCCGGATACGTGGCTGAAGATGGATCGCGTGCTCGCGCACTGGCAGGCGCTGGGCGTGGATGGCTTCCGATGCGACATGGCGCACATGGTGCCGCCGGAGTTTTGGGCGTGGGCGATCAAGCGCGCGCGCGAGCGGAAGGCGGACGTGCTTTTCCTCGGCGAAGCCTACGACAACGACCCGATGAAGGT
>JANOBH010000581.1:0-1889 GCA_031411535.1 Chthoniobacter sp.
GGCACACCCATCTACCTGCGCGATGTGGCGACGGTGCAGATCGGCGGCGACTTCCGCCGCGGCGCGCTCGATGTGAATGGCCGCGAAGTCGTGGGCGGCATCGTCATCATGCGCAACGGCGAGAACGCCCGCGCCGTGATCGGGCGCGTAAAGGAGCGCATCGCCGCGATCGCGCCCAGCCTGCCGCCGGGCGTGACGATCAAGGCCTTTTACGACCGCAGCGAGCTGATCGACCGCACGATCGAAACGCTCAAGCACGCGCTCACCGAGGAGATCATCCTCGTCACGCTCGCGCACATCATCTTCCTCTTCCATTTCCGCAGCATCCTCATCGTCACCTTCCCGCTGCCGGTCTCGATCCTCATCTCGTTCATCCTCATGCGGCAGTTCGGCATCTCGTCGAACATCATGTCGCTCTCCGGCATCGCCATCGCCATCGGCGTGCTCGTGGATGCCGCGATCGTGATGACGGAAAACGTCATCCGGCACGCGGAGGAGGCAGAGAAGAAAAAGGGCGCGCGGCTTTCAGCAGCCGAGACGCTCGAAGTGACGCTCGCCGCATCGAAGCAGGTCGGGCGGCCGATCTTCTTCGCGATGGCGATCATCATCCTCGCCTTCGTCCCGGTCTTCGCGCTCACCGGGCAGGAGGGGAAACTCTTCCACCCGCTCGCCTTCACGAAGACCTTCGCGATGATCGGCTCCACGCTGCTCGCCGTCACCGTCGTGCCCGTGCTCTGCGCCACGCTGGTGCGCGGCCCCTTTCACTCCGAGCAGGACAACTGGGTCATGCGCGTGCTCCTGCGCATCTACGAGCCCGCGCTCGACTGGGCGCTGCGGCATCGGAAGACGGTGCTCGCCGGAGCCGCGGCCATGCTGCTCGGCGCGTTCGCGCTCATCCCGCGGATGGGCAGCGAATTCATGCCGCCGCTCAACGAAGGCTCGCTGCTTTTCATGCCCGTGCTGCTCCCGCAAACCTCGCTGACGGAGGTGAAACGCATCATGGCGTGGCAGGATCAGGTCATCGCCGCGACCCCGGAGGTCCTCTCCGCCGCCGGCAAGCTGGGCCGCGCCGAATCGGCCACCGACCCCGCGCCGGTCGAGATGATCGAGACCACGATCATGCTCAAGCCGGAGGCGGAGTGGCGAAAAGGGATGACCAAAGACATGCTCATCGCCGAGCTGACCGCCAAGCTCACGCAGGTGCCGGGCTACGTGCCCGGCTTTCTCCAGCCGATCGAAAACCGCATCCTCATGCTCAGCACCGGCATCCGCGCGCAGGTCGGCATCAAGATTCTCGGCGACGATCTCGACGCATTGCAGGCAAAGGCGTTCGAGGTCGAGCGCGTCGTGCGCAGCATCCCCGGCGCGGTCGGTGTCGCGCCATCGCGCGTGCAGGGAAAGCCGTATCTCGAGGTCTCCGTGAACCGCGAGGCGATGGCCCGCTACGGCCTGCGCACCGCGCAGCTCCTCGAAGTCGTCGAGGCCGGCATCGGCGGGCGCAACGTCTCCACTACGATCGAAGGCCGCGAGCGTTTCCCCATCCAGATCCGCGTCCAGCGCAGCGAGCGCGATGACATCGAAAAACTCGGCCGCATCCTCGTCGCCGCCCGCCCCGGCATGGCCGCCGCCGCCGCGCCCGCCGGAGGAATGGGCGGCGGCATGGGAGGTGGTACCGCGGCACCCGCGCTTAACATGACTGGCGCATCCTCCGAAACCGTCCCCTACATCCCGCTTGCGATGGTCGCCAAGATCACCCGCGAAGTCGGAGCCAACGAAATCGCCTCGGAAAACGGTCTGCTCAGATCCTACGTCCAAGCGAATGTCCAGGACCGCGACCTCGGCGGCTTTGTCCAAGAGGTCGAGGAAAAGCTTGCGAAGTTCAACATGGA
>JANOBH010000582.1:0-3747 GCA_031411535.1 Chthoniobacter sp.
CCGATCCCGCGCTTCGTCGTCCCGATCTTCTGCTTCCCCTTCTTCATCTCCCGCTGCTCATCGAGCGCGCGGTGGTAGGGCAGCACCAGATGCGCCGCATCCGAGATCATCAGGTTCGCCTTCGTCACCTTGATCTTCTGCCGCCGCAGCCCGTCGATCTCCTTCGCCACCGCCACCGGGTCGATCACCACCCCGTTGTCGATCACGCACTTTTTGTTCGGCCGCAGGATTCCCGACGGGATCAGGTGCAGCACATACTTCGTGCCTCCCACGATGACGGTGTGCCCCGCGTTGTTCCCGCCTTGCGAGCGCACCACGATGTCCGCGTCCTCGGTGAGAAAGTCGATGATCTTGCCTTTGCCTTCATCGCCCCACTGGGCGCCGACGAGGATGGTATTTGCCATGGTGAAATAGGGATGAGTGAGAGTGACAGGGAAAGTCCCGAGAACGCCGGGGCGGCTCGGGACAGGCGGCCAGAATAAGGTCCGTACCGCGCGGCGCAAGCGTGGAAAGGGAGAGGACAGGAGGCGCGAACCGGAGGCGTTTTCCGCCTTTTCGCCGTTCGCCTTTCGCCTCTAGCCTTCGCTCCCCATGCCCACCGACTCCCTGCTTACCACAAAGCCCATCGCTCCCGCGGACCGCCTGATCTTTGCCCTCGACGTCCCCACAATCCGCGACGCGCGCGAGTGGATCAGCCGCCTAGGCGACAGCGTCACCTTCTACAAACTCGGCCTCGAATTCTGCATGGGCGGCGACTACTTCCAGCTCCTCGCCGAACTGCGAGACGCGGGGAAAAAAGTCTTCGCCGACCTGAAATTCTACGATGTGCCCGCCACCGTGCGCGGCGCGGTCGCGAATCTTTCCCGCGCAGGCGCGGAGTGCTGCACCCTCCACGGCGTCAGCTCCATCTACCGCGAGGCCGTGCAGGTCCGCGGCGGCATGAGACTCCTCGCCGTCACCGTCCTCACCAGCATGGATGAAAGCGACCTCGCCGAACTCGGCTGGCGCGGCGGCCCCGTGGAGGACCTCGTCTCCCTCCGCGCCCGCGCCGCAGTCGCCGCCGGCATCGACGGCCTCATCTGCTCCGCGCAAGAGGCCGCGCGACTGCGCCGCGAATTGGGGCCCGCACCACTGCTCATCACGCCCGGCATCCGCGCCGCCAGCGACCGCGGCGGCGACGACCAGAAACGCACGATGACTCTCGCCGAAGCCTTCCGCGCAGGAGCCGATCACATCGTCGTCGGCCGCCCTATCCGCAAAGCCGCCGACCCGCACGCCGCCGCCGAGGCGATGCAGGCGGAAATTGCGGCGCTCTTCCCGCCTCGAGGCTGAGACTCTCCCTCGCCCAGCGACGCGGATGCGTCCTTCACCGCCACACCAGCGAGTCCTTTCTCTTCCCAAAAAATCAGATGAAGAGGAAGCGGGCGGGTAGGAGTTCGGCTTGACGCGCGAGAGGCGCCCTGTTTGGGTCCGGGCCGCATGAAGGCGCTCCCCGGCTCACTCACTTTGCTTGGCCTTGCTTTCAAGCTCGCGCTGGCCACGCCGGTGGATGCGCAGGATTCGCGCGAACTCATCCGCCTCGGGCTCTACGGCGCGGAGTTTACCTCCAGCACGGGGCAGCAATCCAGCGGTTTGGATTTCGCCGCCGACGGTTATGCAGCCGGCAGCTCCAGCAGATACAGCGGCACGACTGATCTCGGGACCGCTGCTTGGGTGGCCAATGTCTCGACAGGCGAGACGACACGAGTGGGGCTGACTAACGCCGATTATACGCAAAGCGGTGGGGGCACTCCGGGCTATCAGTCGAGCGCCGTGTACCTCCTGTCCGGTGGTTACGCTGGTGGCTATTCTTACAAATTCAGCGGGGCCGTGGATCGCGGCCGCGCCGTGTGGGTGGCAGATGCTGCGACCGGCGCGACGAGTCGCGTGGGGCTTACCGATAGCGATTACACCCAGACGGCCCTGGGGGATCAATACAGTACCCTCACTTTCCTTTCCGATGGCTACGCCGCGGGGTCTTCGCGCAAATACAACGGAACGGTGGTTCTCGGACAGGCCGTTTGGGTGGCCGACGCCGCTACCGGGCTCACAACGCGCGTGGGCCTCTTCGATAGTGATTACAGCCAGACTGGTGGCTCCACCCCGGGTTATCAAAACAGCGCCGTGAGCTTTCTCGCCAATGGCTACGCCGCCGGCTACTCCAGCAAATATATCGGTACGGCCGCTCGTGGGCAGGCGGCGTGGTTGACTAATCTCTCGACCGGCATCACCACCCGCATCGGATTTTTTGATAGCGACTATACTCTGTATAACAACTCCCTGTTTGGCTACCAATACAGTGAGGTAAACGGACTCGCTGACGGTTACGTCGCCGGGGTTTCCTTTCGATATGAGGGCGCGCAGGCGTCTCAGGGTCGGGCCGCTTGGATTGCCAATACCGCCACTGGAGTGACCATGAGGGTGGGTCTTTACGACAGCGATTACACTTTTTCCACTGGTCTTCAAGACAGTGCGGTGGGTGGTATTGCCGACGGCTATGTCACCGGCATCTCCAAAAAATACAGTGGCACGCTGATGTTGGGACAGGCTGCATGGGTAGCCAATGCCGCGACCGGCGTGAGCACGCGTATAGGGTTCTTCGATAGCGAGTACACACAGATCGGCGGCGTCACCAATAACGGTTACCAATCCAGTACGGTAAGCCACCTTGCCAATGGTTACGTTGGCGGTAGTTCCAGCCGATACAATGGGTTGGCGTCTCTCGGGCAGGCAGCATGGGTGTCCAATGCTGCCACCGGTGCGACCATGCGCGTTGGGCTTTTCGACAGCGCGTACACCCAGGCCAATGGAACCCAAGTCAGCTCCGTGAGCCTTCTCACCGAAGGTTACGCCGCTGGCGGTTCCAACAAATACAGCGGCTCGACGTTGCTGGGGACGGCCGCGTGGATAGCCAATATTTCCACAGGGGTGACGACACGCGTTGGTCTTACCGACAACCAGCACACCCAATCCGTCGGATCGAAATCCGGCTATCAATTCAGCGGAGTGAGTCGCCTTGTCGGTAGTTTTCTTTCCGGTGTCTCATACCGCTACAATGGCAGCGAGCAGGTCGGCAAGACGCCGTGGGTCTTCAACCTCGAAACTTCCACGCTCGACGCGATCATCCTTTCGGTGCGTGCTTCCGACGGGCACGCTTTCTCCTTTATCAGTGCCCTCTCCGACACCGGTCTCGCCGTGGGTCAATATGAACTCTTCGATAGCAGCGGGACATACCTTGGCTACCGGGCGTTCGCCTGGACGCCAGAGGATGGAGCTTTTGATCTCGCGTCGGCTGTCGAGGGCGGGATCAGTGCCGCGAGTTTCAACCTGCTAAGCAGCGCGAAGTTTCCAACCGGAAACCTCTTTGGAGGCGAAACTATCTTAGGAGTCGGTCTTATCGGCGCTAATCAAGCAATCTACGCCGCAATTCCCGCCACGCCTGAGCCGGGGACTGCGAGCCTGCTGGCTCTTGGCGGGCTCGGTGTGCTCGCCCGCCGCCGACGCTGAAGTGTGCGCCCTCAATTGCGGCTCGAAGAGGCGCGCTCCACTGGCGCGATGCGTTAGAGCAGGATGCCTTTCACGACCTGACCGTGCACATCAGTCAGCCGAAAATCGCGGCCTTGGAAGCGGTAGGTGAGCCGCTCGTGGTCGAAGCCGAGTTGATTGAGCAGCGTGGCGTGGAGGTCGTGGACGTGGATCGGATCACGG
>JANOBH010000583.1:0-6884 GCA_031411535.1 Chthoniobacter sp.
CGTGGATGTCCCGCGCCGATGCGCCCCAGCCATTCTGCCCGTGGATGTACGCAAGCAGCCGCGTGTAGAGCGCGAACCAGTCCGGCAGCGCCGCCTTGTCGGGATGCCACAGCAGCGTCACCACGCCGCGCGTCTCGGCCACGCGGTCGATGACCGTCTTGCAAACCGCAAACGCGCTTTCCAAATCGAGGTCGAGATTGTCCGGGCGCAGCAGCGCGCCGTCATGCAGCACGAGCGGGATCTCCACGAGCTTCAGCCAGTCGCGCGCGGCGGCGTCCCACATGCGGAAGGGATACGACGTGCCGGCGCGGAATCCGATGTCGCGGTTCGAGCCCAGCGTCGAGTCCACCTTCAGCCCCGCCCTTTCCAAAAGCGCCGGCGTCCGCGCCGCGTCGAAGTGCAGGTTGTGCTGCCGGCTGGTGACGACGGTCTGGCCGACGGCCTTTTCCACATCCTCCTTCTGCTCGGCCAGCATGTCGTAGCTCATCGGCGAGAGATAGCTCCCGTGCAGCCCGATGTCCCATCCGCGCCGGTGCAGGTCCCGCGCGATCTCGCGCACGCTGCACGTCTCGTCGCGATACGTCGTGCGGTCGTCCCAGCGGTACACGTTGTCGATGACATGCCGCTCCCGTACGAGCGTCGGGAAAAAAAAGAACGACGAGCGGAAACCGTGGCGCTCCTCCGCCTCGACCCACGGCGTGAAGACGTCGAACTTCCGCGGCGCCTTGCGCAGCCCCACCGCGCTGCCCAGGTGCTTCAGCTTTTTGCCCGCCCCGTGCGCGTGGCGGAACTGCAGCGCGATCGTCCGCGCCAGCTCGTAGCGGCTGTCGATCTGCACCATGTCCACATCGTGGCTCAGGCAGGCGGCGAAACGTTTCCCCTCCGGCCACGCCACGCTCCCGCGCCACTGCGGAAACTCGCGGTGCAGCGCCTCGTCCGCCACCGGCCGGTAGAGCGGGGCATCCCAGCGACGCTCGCTGTGCTGCGTCTCGAAATTGCCGATGCTGTCGCGCGCGCCGCCCGCCTCCTCGGCGCGCTGGATCAGCTTGAGGATGGAAAAATCGTTGTCGGGAGGAAGGGGCACAGGGCGGTGAATGTGCAATCCCCCGGCGTGAAAACCAGAGCAAAACCAGCCGCTCTTTGCCCTTGCTGCCCCCTGCCCCGGTTCCTAGCTTCCGCCGATGATCGTCGCCGCCCACGGCCCCGCACCGCGCCTGACCTGATGAAGGTCGATTACCTGATCGTGGGCTCCGGCCTGACGGGCGCCGTCATCGCCCGCACGCTGGCCGACGCCGGGCGCGAGGTGCTCATCGTCGAGCGCCGCCCGCATCTCGGGGGAAACGTGCACGATCACACGCATCCGAGCGGCATCCGCGTCCACACCTACGGCCCGCATTATTTCCGCACCTCCGCGCCGCGCATCTGGGAATTCGTGAACCGCTTCGCCACGTTCCATCCGTACGAGGCGCGCGTCCTTGCGCGCGTGGAGACCGGTCTTGAGCAGTGGCCCGTCGCCGCGAGCTGCATCCGGCGGCTCGTGGGGGAAAACTGGAAGCCGGAATTCTCCGGCACGCCGTCGAACTTCGAGGAGGCGGCGCTCGCGCTCATGCCGCGCGCGATCTTCGCGCAGTTCGTGAAGGAGTACAACGAAAAGCAGTGGGGCGTCCCCGCGCACACGCTCTCCGCGTCGCTTTGCACACGCTTCGACATCCATCAGGACGACGACCCGCGCCTCACGCCAAAGGCGAAATTTCAGGGCATCCCAGTCGAGGGCTACGCCGCGCTCATGGAATCGCTCATCGCCGGCATCCCGATCGAGCTGAACTACGACTTTCTCCAGAGGCGCGACGAGATCGCCGCCGCCCGGCGCCTCATTTTCACCGGTCCGATCGACGGCTACTTCGGCCACGACCTTGGCCGTCTGGACTACCGCGGTCAGCAGCGCACGCACACGTACCTGCCGGATGCGGAGTTCAGCCAGCCGTGCGGGCAGGTGAACAACCCGCTCCACGCCGGCGGCCCGCACATCCGCACGCTGGAGTGGAAGCACATGATGCCCGCGGAGTATGCCTCCCGCATCCGCGGCACCGTGCTCACGACCGAGACGCCTTTCACCCCGGCGAACCCGACCGACTACGAATACCCCTTCCCCGACGACCGCAACGCGCGCCTCTACGAAGCCTACCGCCACCGCGCCGAAGCGGAGCCCGGCCTCCTCGTCTGCGGCCGCCTCGGCGACTACCGCTACTACGACATGGACCAGGCCATCGCCCGCGCCATGACCCTCGCCGGCAAGCTCATCGATCCCGCCTGATGTCTCGCGATGCCCGGCGCGGCATCCTGGATTCGCCAGCCTCGCCCGCCGCCGTCTTTCAACGGTGCGTCCATCGCCACGCGGCACGGTAAAGTTTCACGGCAGCGGAATCGCACTTCTCGATGCCGAAATAGGGAACCTGCCGTGCGCCGAAGGAGCGAAACGACCGCTCGATCGGCTCGATCATCGAGCCCTCGAAATCGAACTGTTTCCCCTGCTCCGAGGCCCAGCGAATTCCCTCCCAAAGCACCAGCGAGATCGCGCCGCTGTTGCGCAACTCCGCGTCGCTCCCGCTGAGCAGGTAATAAACGGCGCGGCGGTCCGTCACGAGATACACGGCGGCATGCGGTCGTCCGTCGCTGCCAGTCGCGACCAGGATTCTTCGCGCGCCGTTTTTCGCGCACGCGGCGTCCATGCAGCGAAGCATTTCCTCCGAGTGCGGCAGCGGTTTGTTCTGTCGCGAGAAAGTGAGGCGATGCAGTTGAAGGAATGTTTCGATGTCTCCCGTTTCCGAGATCTCGACCGTCTTCTTCGCCTTCTTGATGTCCGTCCGCACGTTGTCGCGCGTCTCGTTCCAGAGCGCATCGAGGTCCTTCGTCGCGTCCATCCGGTAGGTGTAACGCGTCGTCTGGCTGAAGCCTTTCCAATGAAACGGCAGCCAGTTCGTGATTGCCGGATGAAAATCCTGCTGAAACGCCGCGAACGGCGGCAGCGCCTCGATGATCTCCGTCATCAGGTCCTTCTCCTCGCCGAGCCGGTTCGCGTATTTGGCATTCGATTCGCGGAGCCACGGCCCGAGGTAGGGCGTCAGCCGCGGCATCTCGATGAGGCGCAGCCGGTTCAGGCGCATCTTGAAAGTGTAAGGCAACACCGCCGCCACATCCTCCCCGCGCCGCACAACCGCATAGTCCCACGCCCCCGGCGAAACTGCCTCCAGCCACCACGGCTGGAAAAACAGCGGAGCGCTTTCGAGGAAGCCGAGGAGTTTTGCGTCCGTTTCCTTCATGCCGGTTTTGATGAAGTCTCCGGCGACGCAAGGACCTCGTCGTAGAGCGCACGGATGCGCCGCACGTTGACGCCCCAAGTCAGCTCCGTGAAAACCCTCTCCTGGCCAAACGCGCCAAGCGAGCGGCGCACGGTGTCGTCGGTCAGCAGGAGCAGCATTTTCCGATACAGCGCATCGACAGGATCCGGATCGGCGGGGTCCACGAGAAAGCCGGTCTTGCCGTCGATTACGGCACTTGGGACGCCACCACTGTTTCCACCGATGACAGGCACGCCCACCGCGTTGGCATCAATGTAGGAAATGCCAAAGCCTTCCACGCCCGCACCCCACGCGTTTGGAACCGTTTTGCTAAACATGACGTAGAGATCGCAGGCTCGGTAGTAGCGCGCCATCGTCAGATCCTCGCGGATGTAGTCCACCATCCGAACGTCATCGGAAAAGCCATGCTCGCTGATGTAGGCCAACATGCTTTCCTTTTCCGGCCCGTTTCCAACGACGACAAGGAACGCGTCGGGAACCGAGCGGAGGGTTTTGTGAAACGCGCGGAGAACCTCCTGGACGCCCTTCCGTTCAATGAGATTGCACGCCATGAGGACGATCTTCCTGCCGCCCGGCAACCCCAGTTCGCGACGTGTCGTCTCCGGGGACTGGAGATTGACCTCGCGAAACAAGTCCTCCCGGACCCCATTGGGCACGAAACACAGTCTGGCCGGGTCCGGCAGGTAATGGGAAATCAAGCAGACGGTATATTCGCTCACGCCCGTAGCCATGCGGGCACATCGCAGGAGCGCGCGCCGCTTCATTTCCACGCGCCGTTTCGCGGATGGGAAAACCTCGTCGCCGTGACATGTGAAAAATACTGGTTTGGCGGTCAACTGACGAATCACCGGGTAGAGTTGCAGCGGTAGGCTGTGAATGTGAACCACGTCAAAATCCGGAAGCCGCTTCCGCAGCAATCCGCGCAGGTGATGGGTGTAAAGGCACCGGAAGAGGAGGCTGCGCCGGACGCCTCCCGGCAGGATGCCAAAGCGGATGACGTCGATGCCTTGAAAAGTCTCTTCACGAACACCGGGTTGCGAAGGCGTTAGTTCCAGCACGGTCGGGCGCAGGCCGGCTTTATGATAACTCAGAAGCTGGTGATGAATGTGATTGTGCCTCGTGACATCGCGCTCATCCGGGTAGCTGGGCGAGATGACCAGGACCTTGAGAGTCTTCACCATGACATGGCGCTCCAAGCCGGTGCATCGGGCGGAAATGAGGCTGCGATTCCCCTCATGCGCGGGTTATTCCAGACGGGTGAGATACGCGTCGAGCCCGTGGATCACGTTGCAGAAATACGTCGCAAACGCGCGGAGCACACCCTTGAGCGCGGGATGCTCGACGCGGCGGCCGAACCGGTAAAACCATGTGCTGCGAAAGAGCGGTTTGAACGGGTTCACGCAGAAGACGATCCTGTCGATCTTGAACCGGGCCTTCGAGTAGTAGGCACGTTCCTTTCCACGCCAGGTCGTGGGATCGTAGAACTCGAAGATTTCCTCGGAAAAGAGACGTTCATGCGTCGGATCGCCCCAGGCCTCGAACGAGTTCCAGAAGGGCACGCCGATGAAGACCTTTGCGCCCGGCTTGGTGATCCGGTGGACTTCCTCCATCGTGCGGGTGGTGTCGCGGAGATGCTCGAAGACATTGTCCGCGTACACCTCTTCGAACTGCCCGTCTTCAAATGGCCACGGAAAAACGCGCAGATCGTGGACGACATCCACACCCGGCAATTGCACGAGGTCATGGTTCAGCCAGCCGTCTTTAATGATATGGCCGCAGCCGAGGTGGAGTTTGGTTTTCACGTGAGGAAGGGGCATAGCTGTTTCACAAAATCGAGCACCTCAGCGGCAAGACGCAGCGCTTCGAATGCGTCTTCGCGGGTGGGTTCGGACACGTCGCCGGGATAACGGAATTCTGCGGCGAACGGGTTTAGAAACGCGGCATGCCGCCGGAGGCTTTCGAATGCCGGTTCGAGAGGAGCGCACAGACCAAGGAGCCGGTTGAGATCGTGCGTCTTCGGAAATGGCACCTCCTTCCAGACCAGCCATGCCTTGATCGCCTTCTCGGCCGCCTGCTGAGAGTGATAGACCGCGATGTCGAGGGCGGGCGGTTCCGGCGCCAGCAGCAGGCGCACTGCTGCGAGATCGTGGCACGACTTCGTCCACCAAGCCTGCACGAGCGCCCGCAGTTCAGCTTCCATACAGCTTGCGACCCTCACCGAGCACCGTGCTGGCAAGGGACACCTTCACCTTGCGCTCGCGATCCCATTCGGCGCGCGTCATGACGATCACATCCTTGGGCATGGCCACCCGGCTGAGCAGACCGTGCGCTCGTTGGGCCCGGCGGTAGCGGGGCTCTGCGGAATCCGCCACGACCACGAGGAAGTCGAGATCACTGTCCGGCCCCGCGTCGCCGCGCGCGTGGGAGCCAAAGAGCCAGATCGCCTCGGGGTCGAGGTGCTTCCTCAACTGCTCCGAGGTTTCGCGGATGATGGTATCGACCGAATCTTGCATGGCGGAAAACTAGGGGGCCGTCTGGGAATTGTCATCCATCGGCTTTCGTCCACCCGGTTTGGCCGGATCGGGATGCACCCAGCCTTCCTTGACGAGGTGGCCGCAGCCGAGGTGGAGCTCGGTTTTCATTCCCAGGTTATCGTTTGAAAAGCGGAAGTCAGATTTCGCCGCAAAAGCTCCTTTTCCAGCACGGCGCGGTCAATCTCCGCTTCGCTCAATTCCAGCATTCGACGGATGTCACGCACATGCTTCTCGCCGCCGCCGTTTTCCTCCCTCGTTCCCAAACTCTGTTTGGGAACGCACTTGTCTGCGCAACTCCGTTGCCCGTGCGCGCGGGTTTCCACCGCCAGCGTCCCGCCACCGAAACAGAGTTTCGCCAGCGATCGCGTTCCCAAACGGAGTTTCGGAACGAGGACGCCACGAAGCTTCCAGATCGTGGATCTTTACTTTCCAGCCCGCTGTAACACGCGCTGGCAATACGCCTGCCACCGGGACGCCGCCTCCAGGAGTTGAGGCGTCATTTCCACGGCCAGGCGCAGCATTTCCGGCAGGCTTTCCCCGGCATAATCATGGGCAAGGCTGTTGCGGAGCAGTTTCATGGCGCGGATGTCTTCCACGGAATCGATGATTCCGCGCTTTTCCGCGCGATGCAGCGCATCGAGCAGGGAACCAGGTTCCGCCAGTTCGAAGGTGTCCAGCGCGCGCAGTGCCTTGTTGGCATACATATCCACAGCCCGTGCAAAACGGCTGGAAAACGCCTCCGCAGCCTCCGCCTGCTCGATGGAAAAATCCGACGCGTCCATCCACGGGCGGCATTTTTCATAGGACAGACGCAGCCAGTCCACGGCGCGTTGCATTTGCTCCGCTGCAGCGGTGAGGAGCGCGGCCGCATCCCCGGTCTTCACAGGCGCACCCCTTCCGCGAAAGCCATGCGGGCAAACGCGTCATCGAGGGCGGGTTTCACCACGAGGTCGATGCGCTGCGCGCCGAGGCGGTCTTCCAGTCTCATCAG
>JANOBH010000584.1:0-2332 GCA_031411535.1 Chthoniobacter sp.
TTCGATGAGCATGATGTTGGCGTTCGGCACGTCGATGCCGACTTCAATCACCGTGGTCGCGATGAGCGCCTTCGTTTCGCCGCGTCGGAATCGCTCCATGATCGCCTCCTTTTCGTCCGCCGGGATGCGTCCGTGCAGCAGTTCGCATTTCATCGGCGCGAGCAGTTCGGTCCATTTCGCAAACTCGGTCGCGGCGGCTTTGGCTTCGAGCTTCGCTGATTCGTCGATGAGCGGATAGACGATGTATGCCTGCCGTCCGGCGTCGAGTTGCTCGCGGATGAATTTGACGGCGTCCGGCAGCTTCGCGGGGTCGCGCGCGGCGGTGATGATCTTGCCGCGGTTCTTCGGCAGCTCGTCCAGCGTGCTGACGTCGAGATCGCCGTAGAGAGTCATGGTGAGCGTGCGCGGGATCGGCGTGGCGGTCATCACCAGCACATCCGGCGCGGTGCCCTGATCCCGCAGGCGCGCGCGCTGCATGACGCCGAATTTGTGCTGCTCATCGATCACCGCCAGTCCCAGCCGGGTGAAGCCCGCGCCCTCGTAAAGCAGCGCATGGGTGCCGACGAGGATGTGCGGCTCTTCCCGACCGTCCGCGGCGGAATCAAAGAGCGGGAGCGCCCCGCTTTGCTCGGTGCGGGCGGCGGTGCGGAGGGCCACGCGGAGGCCGAGCGGCTCGCAGAGGTGGCGCAGCGTCAGGTAGTGCTGCTCGGCGAGGATTTGCGTGGGCGCCATGAGCGCGCCCTGGTAGCCGGCCTCGACGGCGAGCAGCATGGCGCTCAGGGCGACGAGCGTTTTCCCGCTGCCGACATCGCCGTGAAGCAGCCGGTTCATCGGCCGCGGCGAGGCGAGGTCTGCGCGGATTTCGGCGATCGAGCGGAGCTGCGCGCCGGTGAGGGGAAAGGGGAGCGCGGCGTGCAGGCGGCGCATCAGCGAGTCGCCCGCGCAATGCACCGCGCCGGGCTGCGCGGCCTGCTCGGCACGTTTCGCGGCGATGCTGACCTGCATGGCGAAAAACTCGCCCAGCACGAGATGCCGTCGGGCTTTGTCCCGCGTCTCCCAAGAGGCGGGAAAATGAATCTGCCGCAGCGCCCACGCGCGCGGCGTGGCATCGAGCGCCGCCGGGATGAGATCGTCCACTTCGTCGTCGCAAAGCTGCTCCAGCACATCCCAGATCAGCCGCCGCAGCACGCGCGGCGAAAGGCCCTCCGTCGCGCGATGGATCGGCACGAGCCGCTTCAGATGGATGGAAACCTCCGCGTCGTCCTCCACGACCTCGAACTCGGGATGCGAGATGGTCACGCCCGAGCCGCTCTGCTTCGGCTTTCCGTAAACGACGAGCCGCTGGCCGTTGACGATCATCTTCTCGACCCAGTGCGCATTGAACCACCGGCAGAGCAGCGGCTGGCTGAGCGCGTGCGCGGCCTCCTCTTCGAGCACCACGTCGAACATCTTCTGGGAGCCGCGGATGCGCCGGACGCTGGTCTTTTTCACGATGCCGCAGACGCAGACTGGCGCGTCAGTTTCGCCCGTCGGAAAGCGGTCGAACTGCGTGCGGTCCTCGTAGCGCTTCGGGAAATGGGTGAGCAGCGCGCCGACTGTCGCCAGCCCGAAACGCTCAAGCTGCCGCAGCCGCTGCGGCGGAATCCATTCCAGCTCGCTCAAAGGCGTATCGAGATTCACGCGCGCCACTTAGCCGGGTCGCGCGGGGCGCACGCAAAGCAAATCCGCGCCGTGGCGGGCGGGCTTCCTGCTTGTGAGGAGGGCTGGGTCCGCGGGAAAGCGGGTTGACCGACCCCGTATCGCAGTTACCCTCCGCGCTTCCTTTGCGCCGCCACATGCCTTCCAAACTCCATATCTGCCTCGTTTTCTCCGCTTTGGCGCTGCTCGCGCCCAGCGTGAAGGCGGACAGCCGCACCTCGTACTACCGCCCGACGCCCGCGAAAAAGGCGGTGCCGGCCGTGAAGCCCGCGAGCGGAGGCGCTTCGCTTTACGACAACAGGACCGCGCAAAAGCTCGATGTCAGCAAGCTGTCGCTCTTTGGCCCGCAGGCTGGGAAATTCAAGTATGACAATCGGATGGTCCGCGCCGCCGAGATCGCCTCGGCCCGCGCCCGCTCGCGCTCGACCAAATGGTGCTGGCGCTACGTGAAGGACGCGCTGCTCGCGGCGAAGCTCATCGATACCCGGCCGACCTCGGGCTACGCCAAACAGGCGGCGGCAGAGCTGACCACGAGCTACGGCTTCCGCAAGATCAGGGAGACGAACCCCTACAAGGCGCCCGTCGGTTCGGTGCTCGTCTATGGCGGGCGCGGCGCAGGCCATGTCGAGTTTCG
>JANOBH010000585.1:0-17072 GCA_031411535.1 Chthoniobacter sp.
ACCTGCTCCCAGGTGAAGGCGCGCTTTTCCACGAGGCCGATGCCGGTTTTCCAAATCTCCAGCGTGACCGCGGGCGGCGTGGCGGCGGTGTCGATGTCGTAGATGCAGAAGAAGCGGCCGTCGTCGTGGTAGGCGAACATCTCGGGGACGGGTTTGCTTTTCGCGCCGGGGCTGCCGAGCGGGCCGCTGGTCACCTCGATGAAGCGCCCGCGCACGTGATACCCGGCGGTGAAATGGCGGTCGCCGCTGAGCAGCAGGATGTTCTTCATCTCGTGCTCGGCGAGGAAATCGAAAATCTCCTGCTCCTCGCGGGCGTAGCTTTTCCACGAGTCCGCCGAGCTGTCGCTCTGCCACTCGCCGCCGCTGCCGATGACCTTGAGCGTGGCCTTGCTGGCGAGCAGTTCGCGCTTGAGCCATGCGAGCTGCTTCGCGCCCAGGTGGGTCTTCGTGCCGTCATCGGGCGCCTTGTCCGGCGAGCGGTGGTAGCGGACATCGAGCATGAAAAAATCCACGTCGCCGCGGGTGAATTTGAAATAGACGCCGGGGTTGTCCGCCTCGCCCGCGCCGGGATTGGCGAAGAACTCGGTGAACGTGCGGAGCGCGCCCTCCTTGCCGGGCTGCGTGCCGTCGCTGTCGTTCACGCCGAAGTCGTGGTCGTCCCAGATGGCGTAGAGCGGCGTGCGCTGAAAGAGCGCGCGGAAGGCGGCATTCGAGCGGTGCGCGACGAAGGCGGCGCGCTGCTTCGCGGGGTCGGTGGTGTTCGCGTAGTGGATGTCGCCGAGGAGCAGGACGAGGTCGGCGCTGGCGCGCGCGTCGAGGTCGGCCCAGGTGGCGGCGTCGAGCCACGCTTCCTTCCCGACGCAGGAGCCAAATGCGAAGCGCAGCCTGCCCTTCGTGCCGTCGGCGGGCGCGGTGGTGAAACGCGGCCACGGGCGCGCGAGCGCGGGCTGACCATCGAGGAGCACGGTGTAAAAATAGGGCGTGTCCGCTTTCAACCCCGGCACGGTGACGACGCCCGCGAATGCTGATGCCTCCTGGAGTTCCGGGCCGGCGATCTCGCGGGCATCGGCGAGGTCGGCGCGCTCGCTCACGCGCACGGCGAGGTTTGCCGCGCCCGTCGCTTTCACCCAGATCCGCGCCTCGTCCGGCCCGACGTGGCCCAGCATCGGCGCGAGCTGGAGATACGCCGGGCCGGGCTGCGGCGGCGGGACGGCGGGAGCGGCGGTGGAGGAGCCGTAGTCATCGGCGGCGATGGCGGAGGCGGACAGGAGCGCGAGGGCGATGAGGCGGGGGAACATGGCGCGACGATGCTTGCGCGCCGTGCGGAGGTTTGCCAACGCCGATCTTCCGGCCGGAGCGCGGCGATGCCGATTTGCTTTGTGAGCGCGGCGGATTTTGTGCGAGGCGTGGGGCGTGAAATCCCACCGCAAAGAACTCTGGTTCCAGCTCGGCCAGCGGCGCGGCTTCGTGAACATCACGCCGCAGATCGAGGCCGAACTCAGCGCGAGCGGCATCCGCGAAGGGCTGTGCCTGGTGAACGCGATGCACATCTCGGCGAGCGTTTTCATCAATGACGACGAGGGCGGGCTCCACCGCGACCTGGAGCAGTGGCTGGAGCGGCTCGCGCCGGAGAAGCCGCACGCGCAATACCGCCACAACGACTCCGGCGAGGACAACGCCGACGCGCATCTCAAGCGCACGATCATGGGCCGCGAGGTCGTCGTCGCCGTCACGGCCGGCGCGCTCGACTTCGGCCCGTGGGAGCAGATTTTCTACGGCGAATTCGACGGGATGCGGCGAAAGCGGGTGCTGGTAAAGATCATCGGGCAATGAGCGAATGCGCCGCCGAATACGAAGCGCTGCGCGCCCGCGTGCTGGCGGCATTGCGCGCGGATCTGGCGGAGGAGGAGTTTGGCGAGGCCGCGCTGGAGGTGCATCGCTTTCAGCGGAAGTGGAACGCGCCGTACGCCCGATGGTGCGCGCCCCGGCCCGAGCCGCGGAGCTGGCGGGAGATTCCGGCGGTGCCGCAGAGCGCTTTCAAAAGCGCGCGCCTCTCGTGCTTTCCGCCCGCGGCGACGCCGGTGACTTTCCGCACCAGCGGGACGACCGGCGAAGTCCGCGGGGAGCATCACTTTCACGACGCCACACTCTACGACGCCTCGATTCTGCGCGGCTGGGAGCGGTGCGTCGGGAAAAGGGCCGGCGCGGCGATCCTGCTCGCGCCGGAAGACAGGGCCGCGCCGCACTCCTCGCTCTCGCACATGCTGGGCGTGATGGCTCGCGCGTGGGCCGGCGGGCTGGTCTTCCCAGTCATCAGCGCACACGGCGCGCTCGACTCGGAGAGCTTCCGCGCGGCAATGGCGGCGGCCTTTTCCGCCGACCGCCCGGTGGCGATCCTCGGCACGGCGCTGGCGTTTCTGAATCTGCTCGAACTCTTCGCCGATGCGCGATTTGAGCGGCGGAGCGGAACGTTCGCACTCGAAACGGGCGGCTACAAAGGCAGCGGGCGCGATGTGCCGAAGGCGGAGCTGTACGGGCGGATCGGCGCGATTTTCAACCTCAAGCCGGACAGCATCATCAATGAATACGGCATGACGGAACTCAGCTCGCAGTTCTACACGCGCGGGCTCGGCGGCGTGCATGAGGGGCCTCCGTGGGTGCGCGCGCTGGTGATCGATCCCGAGACGGGCGCGGAGGCGGCGGTGGGCGAAACGGGCGTGCTGCGAATTTTCGATCTCGCGAATCTCGGGTCGGTGCTGGCGGTGGAAACGCAGGATCTAGCTGTCAGGAAGGAGCGCGGCTTTGAGCTGCTCGGACGCGACCCGGCGGCGCTCCCGCGCGGCTGCTCGCGCGCGGCGGATGAAAGGATGCGCGCATGAATACCGCTGAACGCGCCCGGCATCTCGCCGCCGCCGCCTCGCGCTTCCCCTTTCTCGGCGCGACCAGCGCCGCAGATCTGCTGGCGCTGTTGCAGACCGAGCTGGGCGACGCCGGGGCGCTGGATGATTTCGTCCCGTATGCCGGGCACCTAACGATGGCCGTCGCACCCGGCACGATCCTCCATGTGGTGAGCGCCAATACGCCCGCGGCCGGCCTCCAGAGCCTGATCCGCGGACTCCTGCTGGGATCTCACAATCTTTGCAAGACGCCGGCGGCGGGCCTGCCGGAGATCGCGGAGTTTCGCGCCGCGCTGCCGGCTGAGCTGGCGGCGCGGGTGGAGATCGCGGGCGAACTGCCGGACGACTGGCTGGCGCGCGCCGACGCGCTGATCGTCTTCGGACACGACGCCACGATCTCGCATTTCCGCACGCTCGCGCGACCGGGGCAGATCTTCATCGCGCACGGACACCGCCTCAGCTTCGGCGTGGTTTTCGACGACCCGGACTGCACATCCGCGCCGCCCGCCGCGCGCGACGCGTCGCTTTTCGACCAGCAGGGCTGCCTCTCTCCGCACGTCTTTTACGTGGCCGGAGACGCCCGCGGATATGCCGCGCGGCTGGCGGACGCGATGCGCGCCTTTCAAGCGGCCGAGCCGCGCGGGCGGGTATCCCTTTCCGAGGCCAATGCCATCCGCTCGCTGCGTGAAGACCTCGCCTTTCGCGCCGCGCAGGGCGACGCGGTGGCTGTATGGCAGAGCGAGGGATCGACGGCCTGGACAGTCGCCTTCGACGCGACGCCCGGATTTCCGCGCTCGCCGCTGAACCGCTTCGTCTTCGTCAAGCCGCTGCCCGCCGACCTCGCCGCCGAGCTGGGCGAGGTGCGCGCCCACCTGAGCTGCGCCGGCATCTGGCCGGCGACTCCCGCCCACGCCCGCGCGCTCGCAGTGCTCGGCGTCTCCCGCATTTGCCCGCTGGGCCGCATGCAGTCGCCGCCGTGGACGTGGCTGCAGGACGGCGCGCAATCGCTGGCGCCGCTGGTCCGCTGGGTGGGCGCGGAGATGTGAGGGACGACAGGTGGCACGCGCCCTCTCCCTGCTTGCTTTTGTCCCGTCGGCTTTGCATTTTTTCCGCCATGTCTAAAGCAGACGCGATCAAGACCGAAGGCGTCGTCAAGGAGGTCCTCCCCGGAACCATGTTCCGCGTGCAGCTTCCAAACGGCACGCTGGTGCTCGCGCACATCTCGGGCAAAATGCGCAAGCACTTCATCCGCATCGTCCCCGGCGACAAAGTGGAGGTCGAGCTGTCTCCCTACGATCTGGAAAAGGCGCGCATCATTTTCCGCGAGCAATAGCCGCAGCGACGCCACGAGCGCCGATTCCTTTCAAGCAAATCAACCGAAACCAATAACTGACGAACGCACCATGTCTGACGAAAACAAACCCACACCCGCCGCAGCCAATCTCGAAAGCGCGAAGTCGCACGCGAAGGAGGCGGTCGATGCCACGAAAGCGCATCTCAAGGAAGCCATGGACAGCTCGAAGGCGCACCTGATGGACGCTGTCGATTCCTCCAAGGAGCACCTGAAACACGCGGCGGACGATCTCCGCGCGGCGGCGGAGACAAAGGCGCGCGAGCTGCGCGACGCCGCGGCGGCGAAGACTGCGGAATTCCGCGGACGCGCCGGACAGACCTATGGCGAGACCCGCGAGCGCGTGCGCACCCTCCAGGACGATGGCGAGGAATACATCCGCGCAAATCCGACGAAGGCCGTCCTGACGGCGGTGGCCGCGGGCTTTGTGCTCGGGCTGGTCTTCCGGCGCTAGACCCGGCGCGATGCCCGACCCCGCCCTCCCGGAGCCAGCCGCCGGAGTTTTCGGCCACCTCTCCGCGCTCCTCGCCGCGAAGCTCGCGTATCTGCGGGCGCGGCTGGAGCTGGCCGGGCTGGAGGGAAAGGAGGCCGCCGTCCACCTCGCGGTCATCCTCGGGCTGGCGGCCGGCGGGGCGCTGGCGCTGGTCTTCGGCTATTTCTTTCTCATCATCGGCCTCGTCTTCCTCATCGCGTGGGCCTGCGGCGGCGGAGACGCGTGGATCTGGGTGACGATCGGCGCGGCGGCGCTGCACTTCATCGGAGCGGCAGTGCTCCTCCTGCTCGCGAAGGCGCGCCTCAGGACGCCGATGTTTTCCGCAACCCTCGACGAACTCAAACAGGACCAGGAATGGCTCAGGACCAACGCAAAGCTGAACTGACCGCGGAACTCGCCAGCGCCCGCAGCCGGTTCGCACAGAATCTCGGCGGGCTCAGGAGCGATCTGGATGTCCCCAGCCGCCTGAAGAAAGCCGTGAAGAAGAATCCCGCCTTCTGGGTGGGCGGCGCGACGCTCTTTGGCGTTCTCCTTTCGCGCTGGCCGAGGCGGGGAAAAAAGGCCGACCTCATGAAGGCGGGAAAGGCGACACCGGCGGTCAGCGCGGGTAAGGCGGGGCTGCTGCTCGGCGCGTTGAAAATCGCTTTTGACCTTTCCCGGCCCGCACTTGCCAAATGGGTCGGACGGCGGATGGCGGACTACATGGATGGAAGCGGAAACGACGGCCGCTCTTCCCACTGAGCCGCCCGCGAAGGCTGCAAACATCAGCTTTCTCCGCCCATCGGCAAAACTTTCGTTTGCATTTCACCGGCTGGCCGATAGCAATTCTTGAGGCATCCATGGCAGATCCAAATCCCCCTCAAATTCCCCGAGTCGCCGCCGTCCCGCGGGCCGTCGCGGTTCCGAAAGTCGTCGCCGTCCCGCGGGTCGTCGCCGTCCCCTCCCCGACCGCGGACGGCACCGCCCCGGCGGCACCCGTCGCCGCGGTGGAAGTGGTGGCCGAGGAGCCGCAGCACGCGCTGCTGCATGTCGATGAATATCTCCGCATCGCCCAGGAATCCAATGCGTCGGATATCCATCTGGGCGTCAACGCCCCGCCGATCTGGCGGCGCAACGGCATCCTCGAACCCGTCTGGATGCAGGCCGACAAGCTCAACGCGGAGAACACGGAGACCCTGGCCATGGGCTTCCTCAACGACGAGCAGAAGCAGATGCTCGCCGATCGCGGCGACATCGACTTTGCCTACGCCACGGACTTCGGGCGTTTCCGCGCCAGCGTGGTGCGGCAGCGGATCGGGATAGATGTCGTCTTCCGCATCATCAGCACGAATCTCCGTTCGATGGACGAACTCGGTCTGCCCGAGTCGCTCAAGCTCCTGACGCAATACCACAACGGCCTCGTCCTCGTGACCGGGTCGGTCGGCTCAGGCAAATCCACGACCCTCGCCGCGCTGATCGACGAGGTGAACAAGACGCGCCACGACCACATCATCACGCTCGAAGACCCGATCGAATACGTCATCCCCTCAAAGGGCTGCCATGTCACCCAGCGCGAAGTCCACACGCACACGCGCTCCTTCGGCGCAGCCTTGCGCGGCGCACTCCGCGAAGACCCGGACGTCATCATGGTCGGTGAAATGCGCGACCTGGAGACCATCTCCCTCGCCATCACCGCCTCGGAAACCGGCCATCTGGTCCTCGGCACCCTCCACACCGGCAGCGCCGCGCGCACGCTCGACCGCGTGCTGGATGTGTTCCCCATCGACCAGCGCGAGCAGATCCGCGTCATGGTCAGCGAATCCCTGCGCGGCATCATCTCCCAGCAGCTCATCCCGCGCAAAGACGGCCGCGGCCGCGTGCTCGCGATGGAAATTCTCACGAACACGCCCGCCGTCGGCAACCTCATCCGCGAGGCCAAGACCTACATGCTCCCTGGCGTCATGCAGACGGGCAAAAAGCAGGGCATGAAGCTCATGGACGACCGTCTCATGGAACTTTACGACGCCGGCCTCATCTCGCAGGAGGAGGCCTACGTGCGTGCCGAGCAAAAGGCGCTCATGCGACAGCACTTTGCGCACTGACCACCTGATATGGCCTACATCGACCAGTTCTTCGAAGTCCTCGTCTCCTCCGGCGCGTCCGATCTTCACCTCGGCCAGGGGCAGCCTCCGAAGATCCGCCGGCACGGCGAGGTCATCTCCATCCGCGAGGAGGTGCTCTCACATGACGAGATGGCTTTCATGATGAGCGAAATCTGCGGGCCGGATCGCTGGGCGAAGTATCACGAGGTCGGCGATCTCGACTTTGCCTACGAGATGGACGAGCACTCGCGCTTCCGCTGCAACTTTCTCAAGCAGACCAACGGCTACGGCTGCGTCTTCCGGCTCATCCCGACGAAGATCATGACGCTCGACCAGCTCGGCATCCCGGCGATCGTCAAGGAATTTGGCCACCTGCGGGGCGGGCTCGTCCTCGTCACCGGCCCCACCGGCTCTGGCAAGTCCACGACGCTTGCGGCGCTCATCGACTACATCAACACGAACTTCACGAGGCACATCGTCACCGTCGAGGAGCCCATCGAATTCGTGCATCAGAACAAGCGCTCGATCATCACACAGCGCGAGGTGCCCGAGAACACAACGAGCTTTCCGCAGGGCCTCAAAGCCGCGCTGCGCGAGGACTCCGACATCGTGCTCGTCGGAGAAATGCGCGACCTGGAAACCATCCAGCTCGCGCTCACCGCCGCGGAGACCGGCCTGCTCGTCTTCGGCACGCTGCACACGAACAACGCGCGCAAAACCGTCGATCGTATGATCGACGTCTTTCCCAGCGACCAGCAGTCCCAGGTCCGCACCATGCTCGCCAGTTCGCTGCGCGGAGTCGTCGCGCAGTTGCTTTTGAAAAAGACCGCCGAAGTCGGAGGCGGGCGTCTCGCCGTCAATGAGATCCTCGTCGTCAACAGCGCCGCCGCCGCGATCATCC
Source organism: Chthoniobacter sp. (assembly GCA_031411535.1). Classification (GTDB taxonomy): domain Bacteria; phylum Verrucomicrobiota; class Verrucomicrobiia; order Chthoniobacterales; family Chthoniobacteraceae; genus Chthoniobacter. The sequence goes on from JANOBH010000585.1 coordinate 7,724, forward strand.
GCGAAGGCGCCACGCAAAAGCTGCAGGACGTCATCGTCGGCGGCAAGGGCCAGGGCATGCAGTTCATGGACGACGCCATCTGGAGCGTCATGCAGCAGGGCATCGTCTCCCCGCACGAGGCCTACATGAAGGCCATCGACAAAAACCGCTTCCGCGTCTTCCTCCCGCCCGAGGACGAAGGGCTCTAGCGCCCGGCAAAGACACCGACGGGACTTGTGGGAGAATCGGAGCACGCCGTATGAAGCTGAGCAAAGTCATCAAAGCTGCCGCGAGTCTCGCCGCGCCCTATCGGGTCACGAACGGGAGGAAATTCCGGCTCAAAGACGTCGAACCCGGCGACACCGGAGATTTCAAATCCGACGAAAAGAAACGCGCGGAGGAGGCGCTTGAGACCGGCGTCGAGGCGCTGGCAGAATTGCAGGACGTGCTTTACGCAGCCGACCGCTGGTCGGTGCTGCTCATCTTCCAGGCGATGGATGCCGCGGGAAAGGACGGCGCGATCAAGCATGTCATGTCTGGCATCAATCCGCAGGGCTGCCATGTCACTTCCTTCAAAGCGCCGACGTCCGACGATCTCGACCACGACTACATGTGGCGGTGCATGCGGCAGCTTCCAGAGCGCGGGCGGATCGGCATTTTCAACCGCAGCTACTACGAGGAGACGCTGGTCGTCCGCGTGCATCCCGAATTCCTCGGCGGGCAGAAACTGCCGGAAAAATGCGTGACGAAACACATCTGGGACGAGCGCTTCGAGGACATCCGGAGCTTCGAGCGCTACCTCGCGCGCAATGGCACGGTCGTCCGGAAATTCTTTCTCCACATCTCGCAGGCCGAGCAGCGAAGGCGCTTCCTCGATCGCATCGAGCAGCCGGAGAAGAACTGGAAATTCTCCGCGGGCGACATCACCGAGCGCGGTTTTTGGGGCGACTACATGAAGGCCTACGAGGCAACGATCCGGGCGACGGCGACAAAGGACGCGCCGTGGTATGTCGTGCCGGCGGACAACAAATGGTTCACCCGCGTGGTCGTGGCCGCGGCGGTGATCGACGCCATCGCCGGGCTCGATCTGGAGTATCCGAAAATCACCGCCGCCCAGCGGAAAGTGATCGCCGAGGCAAAGGCGGCTCTGCTCGCCGAGTAAGCGCTACGCCAGCCGCAGCACCTGCGCGGCGCTGTCCGGCGGCATCCAGTCAAGGTGCGTGGTGGTGATGAGTTTTTGCGCGCCCTCCGGCAGCGCGGCGAGCAGCGCGGCCCGGCGGGCGAGATCAAGCTCGCCGAAGATGTCGTCCAGCAGCAGCACGGGCGGCGTGGAAAAACTGCGCCCGATCAGGCGTGCCGCACCGAGCTTCAGCGCGAGGACCAGCGTGCGCTGCTGGCCCTCGCTGGCAAAGGCGGAGGACTGGGCGTTGAGAAAAAACGCCACGTCGTCGCGATGCGGCCCGACTGTCGTCTGGCGCAGCCGCGCGTCCTCCTTGTGCGCGGCGGCGAGCGTCGCTGCGAAGTCCTCGCCGCAGCCGGGCAGCAATTCGAGGCGGAGCTTTTCCCGCGCGCCGCTGATCGCCTCATGCGCGGCATTCACCGGCTCCTGCAAATCATCCAGAAGGCGGGCCCGCGCCGCCGCCACGCGGCCGCCGGCGGCGAGCAGCGGCTCGTCAAATGCCGCGATCTCCCGCCAGCGCGGCGCGGAGGATTTCAGCAGCAGATTCCGCGACCGCAGCGCGCGCTCGTAGTCCCGCAGCGCGCGTCGGTGCGAGCCATCGAGCTGTGCGGCCACAAAGTCCAGAAACCGCCGCCGCCCCTCCCCTGCCCCGCGCACCAGCTCGATGTCGCGGTTCCCGAAATAGACCAGCCGCGCGATCTCCAGATACTCCCGCGCCGTCTTCTGCTCCACGCCGTCTAGCGCCAGCTTCTTCCGCTCGCGGCCGAGGTAATACTGCATGTGCCGCTGCGCGAAATACCCGTCCACGACCAGCCCGTGCCGCTCGTGCTGGATGACATGCGCGAGCCGCGTGACGCGCGGCGACTGCAGCCGCAGCAGGATGCACGCGGCCTCCAGCAGCGAGGTTTTGCCGCGAGCATTCGGACCGACGATGAAATTCATCCCCGGAGCGAATTCCGCCGCATACGCCTCGAAGCAGCGGAAGTGGCGGACTTTGAGCGAGGTGAGCACGCGCGGGTGTTTAGTGTCTGCCAGCCGCGACATCAAGCGGCGCGCCGGACCCGAGCCGGTTGCAATGCGCGCAATTTCTGGCAAAAGCATCCGCTCCAAGACATGCAACGGCTTTCCGAACTCCTCCTCGCCTCCCACGAAAAATTCGAGCAGCTCGGCTGGCTCGGCGTCTTTGCCTACGCAGTCGCGATGATGCTGCTGCAAATGGTCATCGTCCCGCTTTCCCCGGCCGCGGTCGCCGCGGGCGCGGGCTTTGGTTTCTGGAAAGGGTGGGTCGCCGTCACGCTCGGCACCAATCTCGGCGCAGCCGCAAATTTCCTCATCGCGCGCCACGTCGCGCGCAATGCCGTGCAGCGCTGGCTCGGCCACCATGAGAAATTCCGCCTGATCGACTCAGCCATCGGCCGCGAAGGCTGGAAAATCATCGCGATGCTCCGCCTCTGCCCCATCCCGTTCGGCCTCGCGAACTACGCCTACGGACTTACAGCCATCGGCTTCTGGCCGTACATGCTTGCGACATTCGCGGCCATCATCCCGGCCAACTGCTTCTTTGTCTGGCTCGGCACGAGCGCCCACCACGGACTCGCCGCCGCGACCGGCGCGGAAAAGGCGCACCACCCAGGCGAGTACGTCTTCCTCGCCGTCGGGCTCATCGCCGCCTTCCTCGTCCTCCGCCACGTCACGAAGCTCGCAAAAGCCGCCGTCGCGAAAGCGCACGCGCCCGCCGGGGAGTAGCGGCGCGCTAGATCAACTTGAACCGGGCGAGGTCCTGGGAATCGACGACGCCGATCGGCGCGTTGCTTTCATCGAGGACGACGAGGTCGTCGATGCGGTGCGTTTCGAGGATGTGCAGGACTTCTGCGGCGAGGCGGTCGCCGTGGATGGTGACGGGATTGCGAGTGAGGAACTGGCCGACCGGCGTGTCGCCGAGCGCGGGATCCTTTTGAAAATGCCGGGCGAAATCGCCGTGCGTGAAAATGCCCGCGAGCTTTCCCTCGTCGTCCACGGCGACGGCGGCGCCCGCGCGGCGGCGGGACATCTCCTGCAAGACCTCGCGGACGATCGTCGCGGGCCGGACGACCGCCATCTGCTCGGCACCGCGCATGATCTGACTGACCTTTAGCAGCAGCGTGCGCCCGAGCCGTCCGCCGGGGTGGAAGCGGGCGAAGTCCTCCTTTTTAAAACCGCGCGCTTCGAGCAGCACCATCGCCAGCGCATCGCCGAGCACGAGCATGACGGTGGTGCTGGAGGTCGGCGCGAGATTCAGCGGACAGGCCTCCTGCTCCACGCTCACGTCGAGATGGACGTGGCTGTTTTGCGCGAGAAAGGATTTCGCATTGCCGGTGAGCGCAACGATCCGCACGTCGAAACGCTGGAGCGCGGGAAGGATATTGATCAGCTCCTCCGTCTCGCCGCTGGCGCTGAGCGCGAGGACGACATCGCCATCCGCGACCACGCCGAGATCGCCGTGGAGTGCGTTGAGAGAGTTCAGCACGACGGCCGGCGAGCCTGTGCTGGTCAGCGTCGCGGCGATCTTTTCGCCGATGTGCCCGGACTTCCCCACGCCCACGACCACGACCTTGCCGCGGCTTTCCACGCTGCGTCGGATCGTTTCCACCGCCTCCGCGAATGAGCCGTCCAGCCGCGCGCCGAGGCGCTGCACTTCGGCGAGTTCGAGCGCGATGACGCGGCGGGCTTTTTCGAGATAGTCCATGCGCCGCGGATGCTAGGGAAATCCATGCACGCGGCGACAGGCGAATCTCACATCCGCCCGTCCTCTTCCTGCCGCTTGAAATCCAGGAGCATCTCGCAAAGCCGCTCCATCGCCTCCTCCGCGTCCGCGCCGATCGCCTCCAGAATGATGCGCGTCCCGAAGTCGAGATTCGCGCTGAGCACATCGAGAATGCTCCCGCCGCTGAAGTTTTCCTCGCCTTTCCGGATCGTGATCTCCGCGTGGAATTTCTGCGCAGCGCGCACAAACTCCGCCGCCGGCCGCGCGTGCAATCCCAACCTGTTGACGATTTCGACTTCTCTCCTCATGCGGGCGGCAACATAGATGGAGCCGCACCCGTGACAAGCCCCGCCGATCCCGCCCCGCCCGTCGCCGCGCAATACGTGGTCACGTTTCTCAAGCCCGAGATGCTGCACATCTACCGGCAGATCACCGCCCTGCGCGCATTCCGCCCGGTCGTCTTCTGCCAGAAGCGCGAGCAGGCGGAGAAGTTTCCCTTCGGCGAAATCGTGGTGCTGCCAAAGCCGCGCACCCACCAGCTCCGCCGCTTCGTGCAGAAGCAGATGCTCGACCGTCCCGTCACCATCTACCGCTCGGAGGCGCGCCGCATCCTCGCGGCGCTGGAGGAAAGCCGCGCGCGCGTCCTGCATGTGTACTTCGGCCACATCGGCGTGCATCTGCTCCCGCTGCTGGAAATCTGCCCGCTCCCCGTCGTCGTCAGCTTTCACGGCGCGGATGCGCAGATCGACCTCCACAAGCCCGCGCACCTCGCACGCACGCGGCGCATGCTGGAGTGCGCCACGCTGCTGCTCGTCCGCTCCGAGTCGCTCGCCGGGCGGCTCGTCGCGCTGGGAGCGCCGCGGGAAAAGATCCGCCTGCACCGCACCGGCGTCCCGCTGGACGACATCCCATTCGCCCAGCGCACCGCGCCCGCCGACGGCGCGTGGCGCTGCGTGCAGGCGTGCCGGCTCATCGCGAAAAAGGGGCTCGCCACCAGCCTGCGCGCATTTGCGGAATTCGCGAGCGAGTTTCCCCGCGCCACATTCGCCATCGCGGGCGAAGGCCCGCAACTGCCGGAACTCCGCGCGCTCGCGGCCTCGCTCGGCATCGCGAACCGCGTTTCGTTTCCCGGCTTCCTCCCGCAGGCTGACCTGCGCGCGCTTTACGCCGGATCGCACCTCTTTCTCCATCCCAGTGAACTCGGCCCCGACGGCGACCAGGAGGGCGTGCCAAACGCGATGCTCGAAGCGATGGCCGGCGGCCTCCCCGTAGTCGCCACCGATCACGGCGGCATCCCCGAAGCCGTGGAGCACGGCATCAGCGGCCTGCTCACGCCGGAGCGGGACGCGCCGGCCCTCGCGCGTTCGCTCCTCGGCCTTGCCCGCGATCCGGCGCGCTATGCGGCCATGAGCGCCGCGGCCGCTGCCCGCGTCTCCGCCGAATTCGCGCTCCCTGCCCAGGCCCGCGCGCTGGAGGCCATCTACCGCGAAGCCGTGCGCGCACCGCGGCCCCCGGCATGAATCAGCTCTACTACGGCGACAATCTCTCTGTCCTGCGCGACTCCATCGCGGCGAAAGCGTGGACCTCAGCACATGGTTAGGCCGTTGGTTGTCTTGGGAAATAACGCACATTCGGAAAATCTTTGAAGTGCTCGTCCTGCGTCCAGAGAGTCGCTTCGTGGCGCATCGCGGTCGCGTAAATGATGCTGTCTGCCAGCGGCAGAAGATGGCGCGCAGCCTCCAGGGCCAGCGCACAATCCAAGTCGATAAGTTGGCCACCCTGCATCATGCTGGCGACTTGGAGCGCGTCATCCTCGCCGCGCTCTCGAAGAACCTTCTTGAAGACCTCGTAAATGGAAATGACCGGCACGAAAAGGTTCTCAGCGTCCTCAACGGCGGCTGCGAATAAGGGGGCGCGGTCGCTGTCCGTAAAGTATTCGAGCCAGCCGGATGAATCGACGACGTTGGCGGCGCTCACAAACGGTCACCCTCCCGTTCGATGGTCGTGTCCATGCCACGGAGGAAGCCGCGCATCTCTTGAATCGGGCGGACGGGAATGAATTCTACTCTGTCGGCGTAACGCAAAACACGGAGCTTCTCCCCTGCCGTGAGATGCAGAGCCTCCCGAATTGCCTGAGGAATGACGACCTGAAATTTGGGTGAAAGAGTGACGGTATCCATATCGATGCATGTATCGTAGGATGATTCTCCTATCGATGCAAACGCGCGAATCGTTCTAACGACCCCAAGCTCAGCGACCGCGGAGTGCGGCGCGGCACCTGCACGGCGGGCGGAAAGGCGGCGGCGGAAGCCGATGCCGTGATGCACCGGGCCGTTGGATGCAGCGCATGGTTAGGCGTTGCGGTCATTTGGTTTTAGCGTCTGACTTCCGTTTGATTTCTTCGTCTGACTTTCGCTTGATGTCTTCGCGTGTCTGAAGCTGCTTGCCGCAGAATGGGCAGAAGATAACAGCCTGGTCGAACCAGCCGTTTCCTTGAGGGGTTGTGATGTAGCCGACGCTGAAATAAAGAACGCCGTTGGTCTCGACGCGGAACATGGATGTGGTCGGCGTGGTCATGGCGTCCTTTAGGTCTTTGCAGCAGGAGCCGAATGGGCCTTGGTGTGTCACGGGTTTGGTTGGTGGGTCATCGGCTCGGACGACAACGGTTACGATGAGGGTGGAAATTGCTACTACGAGTAGAAAGATGGTCTTCATTCACGCGGGGCGCGAGCGACGCCTAACGACCCCAAGCTCAGCGACGGCGGAGCGTGGCGCGGTAGCTGCGAGGGTGGAGCGAAGAAGGAGGCAACGGACGTGAGACAACGCCCTGCTCGGACGAGACGGCCACGAACGTGAATAGCAGCTACCGTGACACGCGGAGCCGTTCGCTGCAGCGCCTTGTTAGGCGTTTCCGGGTTCATCGGAGTTTGCGCGAAAAAGGAGACTTCGAGCATCACAAACACCGACTTTAGCGGCGTCGCCGTGCCAGAAACATCAATGCTGATCCGATCATCAATACGGTGGACGAGGGCTCGGGCACGACGCTCGCGACACGAAAGCCGTCGACACCGTCCGAGCCCGACGTGAGACCAGAGCTGCGAACCGAGGAGCGCAGGAAATCCTCTGCGGTGGCAAAGTTGCCACCGCGGCTCGCGCGAGACTCGCCGGCTAGATCGTTTGCTCCATCAGCAGCACTCTCTTGCCACTCAAATACATTCCCGCCCTGCCCCCGTGTCCCATAAGAACTCAGGCCACCAGCTTGATTCACATCGGCAGTAGTAGAAGGAACTGGATTTCCATACGGGTCATCATATACCGCCGTTCCCGACGCCGTCCCGCTGCTTACTCCGACCGGGGCAGTGTTGCTCCCCGTCGCGTAGTCCCAGTAGTTCGCCGTCACTCCATCATTCTGGTGGTAGGCGGCTTTATACCACTCGTCCTCGCTCGGCAGAAAGTAATACGCATCCTTGTGCCGGTAAAGGTTCTCCCCGCCCGCCTGCCATGCCTGCGCGCTGCTCCACAGCGTAAGTGCCGTCACGGCAGCGTTGATCTGATACGCCGCCTGATGCCCGGTGCTCGTGTTCAGCCAGTTCACAAACGCCGCCGCTTCATACCACGTCATGAATACCGCCGGCTGGTTGGCGGTCGATCCGCCCGCCGTGACGTTGGTCATACCCAAATTCGTTGCCTTCGTGATCCAGTCCTGTGCCGCCTCAGTGACGCCCATCCGATAGGTGTAGCCCACCCCGCCATACGGCGAGGAGTAGATGCCGCCACCGGCCCCGGCATCATCCGAGTTGCCGGCGTTGCCGATGTTCACGAAGCCGATGGTGAAGCTATTGGCACCGCTGCCGAAGCTGTCGGCGCGGAGTGTCGGAGAGATTGCGCCTAACGCAAACGCACAAGCAGCGAGCTTGGTTGTTGTATTCATTTGTAGTCTTATTTTGGTTGTGTTGAAGGTGACTTGGGAGGTTTTCGTTGACAGGAGATGCGAGGAATCGCCTAACGACCCCAAGCTCAGCGACTCCGGGCCGGGGGCGCGGCTGTGAGCACGGCGGCGCAAGGCGAAGGCGCGGGCTGTGCCGGGCTTCATGGCGGGCAGCACCGCCCGTGACTGAGCCGGTCGGATGAGAGCCGCGCTCGGTAACTGAACGCCAAAGCCCGGAGTTCGCTGCAGCGTATGGTTAGGCCACTCGTTCACCGTGGTTTTCGCAGCATCGGAATGATTGGCGGCGACGTGACGACCTGGATGGTGCCGAGAACCTCGAATCCGTGCCGCTGATACAACGGGACGCTCCTCCCACTGGTGGCCTCAAGATATGCTTGGGTCTGCTGCTGGTCACAGACCGCGAGCGCGTGGCGCAAAAGGGCAGAGCCGCAGCCCTTGCCCTGCTGTATTGGGTCTGTCCCAATCAGGGGCAAATGCCAATGCGGCTCATTTGGATGGTAGCCGCCCATCTGCTCGAATAGGGCGAAGACCGCCGCGATCCGGCGCGGAAACGGAGTTCTCGATCAGGGTTACGAGCGCTTCCTCATCCGGTTGAACACCCGGGGGAAGCCAGAGCGCCGCGGCTGGAAGCCGGTCAACGTAGTGAGCGGTGCCATGCTCGAAAGAGCGACCACCGAATGCTTTGACGAAACGGGGGAAGTTTTCGAGATACTGATGAGGATCGGGATACATCCAGCGCACTCCGGGATCGCTACTGAAGGCCAGCACGATCACGGCAATGCATGGATCTACCTCGTTCTGAGTTGCCGTCTTAATCTGTGGTGTTGTCATGATTGCTCTCCAAATGTGGGTGGTAGTGTCTTGGGCCTAACGACCCCAAGCTGAGCGACTGCGGAGCGCGGCGCGGTAGCTGCGAGGGTGGAGCGAAGAAGGGGGCAACGGACGTGTGGCAACGCCCCGCTCGGAGGAGACCGCTGCGAACGTGAACAGCAGCTACCGTGACGCGCGGAGCAGTTCGCTCCAGCGCATGGTTAGGCGTTGCGGAATTCGGAGTCATCGTTCGAGAAAGAGTTTGTTCAGTGTGAATGGCAGAAAGATGAGCGGCGGTAGGAGGAAAAAGATGCACCGCGAAGGAAATCTGTGTGTGATGCGCCAGCAGAGTCCGGCGGCAATCATGACGGCGAGATAAAGCCCAAGCCAGATGTGGCATGGGTAAGGTATGCCGAGCCCTAAAACCTCACGCCCTATAATGCCGAGCAGACGGTCGTAACCGAGGAGTATCGCGCCGAGAGCCGTGAGACAGAACAGGCACCAACCCTCGAAAGTATGCGGAGCAAGAGGGAGCCGTGATGAGGATGAGACGTTGAGGTCGGGATTCATTGGCTCTCGTTCTCAGGATGCGCGAGCGACGCCTAGCGACCCCAAGCTCAGCGACCGCGGAGTGCGGCGCGGCACCTGCATGGCGGGCGGAAAGGCGGCGGCGGAAGCAGGTGCCGTG
>JANOBH010000586.1:0-4123 GCA_031411535.1 Chthoniobacter sp.
CCGACCCCGCTCACTATGAAAACCCCCGTCCTCTTCCTCACCCTCATCGCCGCCCTCGCCACGTCCGTCCTCGCGGAGGCGCCGCAGGCGGAGACCGAATTCCGCAAGACGCTGAGCGCGGCGGCGAAGGATCAGAAGATGGCTTTCATCCTCCTCGGCCGGCCCGCGTGCGGGAACTGCAACGCGACCAAGGCGATGATCAAGGAGGGGAAGATCGCGGTGACTTCGGCCGACTACGTGATGGGCGATCTGAACATCGACGACGCCAAGACCGAGGGCGAATTCATGCGGAAATACGGGAAGGAAAACTTTGGCAGCACGCTGCCCTTCATCGTGGTCACGGACTCGCGCGGCAAGGTGCTGGCGAGCAGCGGCGGCTACAAGGCCGCGGACAAATGGAACGCGCTCCTCGCCGAGGCGAAAGGCAAGGCGGGCGCCAAGCCGGCGGCCGGCGCGGGCGCGGCGCCGGGCAACTGGCCCTTCAAGACCGGAGCGCCGCAGTAGGCGGGCAATCGAGGCCAGCCGCCCTTCCGCCTCCGCCCGGATGTCTGGGACGCGTGGGAGCGCGTCCCTCCGGGGTTTGGGCGCGCGGGGCGCGGCGGGCTATGCCGCGCCCATCGCGGCGGCGAGGAGTCGCTCTGGCGTGGCTTCGGCGCGGGTGAATCCGCCGCCGATGCGGCCTTCGTGGAGCATGAGGATGCGGTCGCTCATGCCCATCAGCTCGGGCAGCTCGCTGCTCACGAGGACGACGGCTTTTCCGGCGTCGGTGAGCTGGTTGATGATCTCGTAGAGTTCGAGTTTTGCGCCGACATCGATGCCGCGCGTGGGTTCGTCGAGAAAGATGACGCGCGGGCCGGTCATGAGCGCTTTGCCGAGGACGATCTTTTGCTGGTTGCCGCCGGAGAGTTTGCCGGCGGGTGTGTCGAGGCCGGGCGCCTTGATGCGGAGGGCGCGGAATTGCGCGTCATTCGCCTGGAACTCCGCGCCGGAGTCGAGCAGGCCGGCGCGGGTGAGGCCGCGGAGGGAGCTGAGGGAGAGATTGAATGCGACGGGCTGCGGCAGGTGGAGGCCGTAGCGGCGGCGGTCCTCGGAGACGAGGGCGAGGCCGCGCGGGAGGATTTCGGCTGGTGAAAGCGGGGGGATTTCCTCGCCGCCGAGCCACACGCTGCCGCTCCGCCTTTCACCCCATGCGCCGAAAAGGTGCATGAGCAGCTCGGTGCGCCCCGCGCCCATGAGGCCGCCGATGCCGAGCACCTCGCCGGGCGCGAGGTTGAAGGTGATGTCGTGCAGGCGGGTGCGGCCGGTGTGGCGGTCGGCGACGGTGAGGCGCTCGACGCGCAAGATCGCGCGGTCGCGTTCGCTGAGGTCATCCTGAGCGGAGTTTTCTCCCGGCTTTGCGGGAGAAAACGCAGTCGAAGGACCCCGTGGATTTTCCGGCGGCGTCGCCAGAGGATCGGCGGGGTCCTTCGACTGCGCATCGGCCCTCAAAGCAGGGCCGCTGCTTCGCTCAGGATGACGGTTGGTGGGGAGGTTCTTTCGCCGCGGAAAAAGCTCCGTGATTTCCCGCCCCACCATGTGCCGGATCACGTCCGCCTTGCTCGTGGCGGCGGCGTCCCAGGTGCCGATGGTCGCGCCGTCGCGGAGGACGGTGATGCGGTCGGCGAGGGCGAAGACTTCGTCGAGCTTGTGCGAGATGTAGATGCAGGCGAGGCCGCGCTGGCGGAGATCGCGGAGGATGGCGAGGAGGATCTGCACCTCGTGCTCGGCGAGCGCGGCGGTGGGCTCGTCGAGGATGAGGATGCGCGAGTCTTTCGCGAGGGCCTTGACGATTTCGACGAGCTGCTTCTGCCCGACGCCGAGGCGCGCGACGGGCATCTCGGGGTCGATCGGCACCTTGAAGCGGGCGAGGAGCGCGGCGGCCTCGCGGTGCATGCGCGGCCAGTCGATGAGCCCGGCCCGGCGCGGCTCGGCGCCGAGGAAGATATTCTCGGCGACGGTCATCTGCTCGACGAGCGCCAGCTCCTGGTAGATGACGGCGATGCCCGCGCGCTCGGCGTCGGCGATGCCGCGGAAATGCGCGGGCTTCCCGCCGACTTCCAGCCCGCCCTCGTAGGTGCCGTGCGGGTGGATGCCGCTCAGGAGCTTGATGAGCGTGGATTTGCCCGCGCCGTTCTCCCCGCACAGCGCGTGGATTTCTCCGGGGCGGAGGTCAAAGGAAACCTCGCGCAGCGCGATGACGCCGGGGAAGCGTTTGGTGATGGCGCTGGCGGTAAGGATCGGAGGCATGGCGGACGATCTCTCAAAAACCGCGGTCATCCTGAGCGGAGTTTTCTCCCGGCTTTGCGGGAGAAAACGGAGTCGAAGGACCCCGTCGCTCCCCTGGCCGCGTCGCCCGGGACTGGGCGGTCGCGCGGCAGAGGTCTTGCCGGTGGCGCCGCTGCGCTTCCTTCGGTGATGTCGCTGGGGATTCGGCGGGGTCCTTCGACTGCGCATCGGCCCTCAAAGCAGGGCCGATGCTCCGCTCAGGATGACCGTAGGTTTTGGGATTTTCGCCGAAAAGCTCGGGGCCGAGGTCGCGCCATCCGGGATTCAGCCTGGCGATGAGCGCTTCCTTTTTCGCGCGCGTCCAGCCTTTCAGTTGCTTCTCCCGCGCGATGGCGGCGAGCGGGTCCGGATAGACCTCGAAGTAGATCAGGTCGGTGAGATTGTATTTCCGCGTGAACGCGGAGCCCTCGCTGTTTCCATGCTGCCACGCGCGGTTCTGGAGGTCGCCGGTCACGCCGATGTAGAGCGTGGTCCGGCGCTCGTTGGTGACGATGTAAACGAAGAGGTCTTTCATCAGGCGGGGACGGCTCAAAAAACCCGGTCATCCTGAGCCGAGTTTTCTCCCGGCTCTGCGGGAGAAAACGGAGTCGAAGGACCCCGCCGCTCCTCTGGCCGCGTCGCCCGGGATTTGGCGGTCGCGTGGCCGAGGTCTTGCCGGTGGCGCCGCTGCATCCCCTCCAGCGACGTCGCCAGAGGATCGGCGGGGTCCTTCGACTGCGCATCGGCCCCCAAAGCAGGGCCGATGCTCCGCTCAGGATGACCGGGAGTGGGGGATCGCCTCATGCGCGGACGGGCCTCGCTACTTGATTTGCGTCCCGCCTTTGAAAATCTCCGCCTCCGGGTGAAACCCGTCCTTCACCACCGTCTCCCGCAGGTTCTCCTTCGTCACGGCGATGATGTCCACCTGCGCGGTCGGCACCTGCACCTTGCCGTTGTCGAGCGTGCCGGTGGCGACGACGGGTTTGCGCCGCGCCATTTTCACGGCGGTCTCGGCGGCCTGCTCTGCGAGGAGTTTCAGCGGCTTGTAAATGGTCATGCTCTGGATGCCGGCGGCGATGCGCTGGCAGGCGGCGAGGTCGGCGTCCTGGCCGGTGACGAGCACTTTCCCCGCGAGTCCCTCCTCGATGAGCGCCTGGATGGCGCCGCCGGCGGTGCCGTCGTTCGAGGCGAGGATGGCGTCGAAGTTGTGCCCGGCCTTGTTGATGCCGGCGTTGGCGATTTTCTTGCCATTCTCCGGCTTCCAATCGTCGGCCCAGTCCTCATGCACCACCTCGATCGCGCCGTTTTGGATGAGCGGGGCGAGCGCCTTGTCCTGGCCTTGCTTGAAAAGGACGGCGTTGTTGTCCGTCTTCGCGCCGTAGATGCGGATAATGCGCTTTTTCCCGCCGCCCATCTTCGCAAAGGCATCCACGAGGAACTGCCCCTGCAGCTCTCCCACGCGGACATTGTCGAAGGTCATGTAGAGGTCGAGGTCGCAGTTTTTGATCAGCCGGTCGTAGGCGATGACCGGGATGCCGGCTTCCTGGGCGAGATCCACCGCCTTTGCCATGGCGTCGCCATTGTGCGGGGCGATCACGATCACATCCACGCCCTCGGTGATCAGCGCCTGCACATCGGCGATCTGGCGCACGTCGTCGCTGTTGGCGCTTTGCACTTTCACCGTGGCGCCCAGCTCCCCCGCGCGGCGTATAAAAGTATCCCGGTCCCGCTGCCAGCGCTCCTCCTTCAGCGTGTCGAGCGAAAGGCCGATGAGCGGCGTGGCGCGCTCCTTCGCGCGGCCTTTCGCCCCGCCGCCGCG
>JANOBH010000587.1:0-1676 GCA_031411535.1 Chthoniobacter sp.
TACTCACACGCCCTTTTTCTTCGGATCCCAGATGAATTTGTGCATCTGGAGCTGGAAGCGGACGGGGAGTTTGTCGGCGACTAGCCACTCCACGATCTCGCGCGGCTCGATACGGCCAAAGATGGGCGAAAAGAGCACGCCGCCGCTGCGGGTGGCGAGGTCGTGTGTGCGGACCTGCTCGCGGGACCATTCGTAATCTTCGCGGGAGCCGATGACGAATTTCACCTCATCGCGTTTGGCGAGGTGCGGGATGTTTGACCACAGGTTGCGCGCGCACTCGCCACTGCCGGGCGTTTTCAAATCCATGATGCGATGCACGCGCGGGTCGATGATCGAGATGTCGTGCGCGCCGCTGGTCTCGATGAGCACGGTCTTGCCGGCGTCGCAGAGCGCGGTCATCAGCGGGTGGACGTTCTTTTGCAGCAGCGGCTCGCCGCCGGTGATCTCCACGAGCGGACAGTCGAACGCCAGGACCTCGGCGAGCACGTCGCTCACCTCGCGCTTCTTTCCTTCGTAAAAAGCGTACTCGGTGTCGCAGTAGGTGCAGCGCAGGTCGCACGCGGTGAGGCGGACGAAGGCGCAGCGCCATCCCGCCCACGAGCTTTCGCCCTGCACGGACTCGTAGATTTCGTGGATCTTCAGCGTGGGGGCTTTGGCGGCGGCGACGGACATTGCGGACGGGATTAACGGGATCGGCTGGATTGCGGAAGCGCGACCTTCGCGCATTTCGGCAAAAAATCCTGTTCATCCCGTCAATCCCGTCCAAAAACTCCGCTCCCAATTTTATGCCAAACCGCATCGACCAGAAATTCTCCGACCTCCGCGCCGCGGGAAAGAAGGCGCTCATCGCCTACATCGCCGCCGGCGACCCGACCCTCGACGCCACCCGCGAACTGGCCTGGGCGTTTGAAAAGGAGGGCGTGGACATCCTCGAGCTCGGCGTCCCCTTCTCCGATCCGCTGGCCGATGGCGTGGTGAATCAGCAGGCCGCGACTCGCGCGCTGGCGTCGGGCACCACCGTGCGCGGCGTGCTCGAATGCGTGCGGGCGATTCGCGCGCAGTCGGAGCTGCCGATCGTGCTGTACACCTACATGAATCCGATCTACCGCTTCGGCTTCGAGGCGTTTCATCGCGCGGCGGAGGAGGCGGGCGTGGACGGGCTTCTGATCCTCGATCTACCTCCAGATGAGGACGCGCAGAATGCGGAGCTTTTGCAGCAGACGGGCCTGAAGCGCATCCGCCTCATCGCACCGACGACACCCGCGGAGCGCATCGCACAGCTCACGGCGGGCGCGAGCGGCTTCATCTATTACGTCTCGCGCGAAGGCGTGACCGGCGAGCGTGCCGAAGTGGCGGATTCGCTGGCGGAGCGCGTCGCGGAGATTCGCGCGACGACGGAGCTGCCGATCGCGGTGGGGTTTGGCATTTCCACGCCGGAGCACGTGCGGCAGGTGGCGCAGCACGCGGACGCGGTGGTGGTCGGGAGCGCGATCGTGAAGCAGATCGCGGAGTATGGAAAAGACGCGTCGCTGGTGGAAAAGCTGAGCGCGTTTGTCCGTCCGCTGGCGGCAGCAAAGTAGCTTGGACTTTAGTCCAAACCGCTGCGCTGCTTTGGACTAAAGTCCAAGCTACTTTCCAATCTGCGGGCCGGCGCCGATGTCCTCAGGCGTCGGCAT
>JANOBH010000588.1:0-1831 GCA_031411535.1 Chthoniobacter sp.
GCGGGCGCGCCGGCTTGCGCGCCTGGCTCGAATCGGATTTCGAGACGGTTGTGATCGAGGTTCAGCCCAAAGGCGCCCGCGCCGTAGGCATTGCCGATGTCGCCCCAGTTCCAGTGCTCGCTCATCGCTTCCGGCGGAAAGACCGAGGCATCGGCCACGAGCCGTCCGGTGACTTTTTTCAAACCGGCAGCGATCCCCGCGTCCGCGAGCACGGAGAGATCGGACTGGGAGAAGGTGGGATCGCCCCCGCCGACGAGCATGAGATCGCCGTCGAGAATTCCCCCGGCGCTCAGCGGAGCGGTGCCGGCGATGCTGGTCTCGAAGCGGAACTCCGGTCCGAGCAAGCCGAACGCCGCGCCGGTGGTCAGCGTCTTGAGCGAGGATGCGGGGCAGAGCGCGGTCCCGGCGAGCGGCGAGGCGAAAACAGTCCGGCCGCTTTCATCGAGCAGGCAGAATCCGACGAGCGCGCCGGCCAGTTGCGGGTCGGACGACCACTCGCGAAAGATCCGTTCGATCTTCCCCTCCACCACCGGCGCGATCTCCGGCCTGGCGTCGGTCTTTTCCAAAAGGCGCAGACCGAGCGCGATGGCCACCGCCCAGCCGGAAAGCAGCAGGATGCCTTGAAGCGCGATGAGCACCGGAGATCGTTTGGGAGAGGTCACGCCGCGGACCCTATCCATCTCCCAGGAAAAGATGAATATTTTGCCGAAGCCCGCGGACGGTGGCGGGTCGCCAAAGCGCGACAGAGCCGCCTCTACATTGGGTCTTCCACCCAAAGTGCATGACAGGCGCCAAGCAAAAGCGCGCCGCCGTTCACGGCACGGGCTCGGCCTCTCCCTCGATGAATGCGCGGTGCAGCGCGCGGACGGCGTCGCTCACCGCCGCATCCGCCAGCAGCCAGCTCACGCGAAACGACGACGTGGAGAGGCCGCGCGTCTCGATGCCGGCGGCGGCCAGCGCCGCGGAACCGGCGCGCACGTTTCTGTAGCTGGTGTTGATTCCCGCGCCGATCGCGCTGACCGCGCCGGTCCCATCGAGCAGCCGGACGGAGTCGCCGAAACGCTGCGCCAGTCCGCGTCGGAAGCGGTCCTCGTCGGGGAGATTCTCGCGGGAAAGCACCATGCTTGTGCCGTCGCCGGGCGCGCCAAAACCGGCGACGTGGAGCTGCTTGCCGCACACGGCCAGCTCGTCGAGGAAGGCGAGAAGCTCGCCGGCGGAATCGCGCGCATGCAGGACCAGCACGTCCCTTTCACTGGCTACGCCGACGACGGTGCCCGGCGCGCGCGGCGCATTCTTGCGGACGACCGTGCCGTCGAGCGCGGGATCTGCACCGGGCAGCGGACTCGCGGTGGCGCGGGCGTAGATGGCGATGCCATGCTGCTTGGCAAACTCCACGGCCTGCGCGTTTAGCACTTTCGCGCCGGCCTCCGCCATCTCCTGCGTCTCCTCGTAGCTCAGCGTGCCGATGCGCCGCGCCGCCGGCACCACGCGCGGATCGGCCGTGTAAACGCCATCGACGTCCGAACAAATCTCGCACCACTCGGCGCCGAGCGCGGCAGCCATCGCGACGGCCGTCGTGTCGCTCCCGCCGCGGCCGAGCGTCGTGACCTCGTGCCGGTAGCTCACGCCCTGGTAGCCCGCGATCACCACGATGCGGCCGCGCGCGAGTTCGTCCTGCACGCGATACGGCCGCACCTCGATGATGCGCGCGTCGAAATGGCGGTCATTGGTCACGATCCCCGACTGGCTGCCGGTAAAGCTGATCGCGTCCCCACCCAGCTCACGGATCGCGATCGACAGCAGCGTCATCGAGATGCGTTCCCCAACGGAG
>JANOBH010000589.1:0-12981 GCA_031411535.1 Chthoniobacter sp.
CCGGATCGCGAGGCGATGCGTAAATTCAACGTCCAGGCCGACGACCTGAACCGGCTCGTCGAAACAGCGCTCGCCGGCAAGGAAGTCGGGATGATCATCGAAGGCAATCGCCGCACGCCGATCGTGGTGCGGCTAACAGAGGAACGCCGCACCGATGTCCCGGCGATGGAGCAGCTCCCGCTGCGCACAGAGGCCGGCGGACTGCTCGCGCTCGGGCAGATAGCGAAGGTGAAGCTCGTCGATCAGATCAACCAGGTCGCCCGCGAGGACGCCCAACGCCGTGTCTCCATTCTCGTGAATGTGCGCGGGCGCGACACCGCGGGCTTCGTCGAAGAGGCGACACGCAACATTCGCGAGAAGGTGAAGTTTCCGGACGGCTATTACTTCGAGTTTGGCGGGCAGTTCAAAAACCTGATCGAGGCAAGGCAACGGCTTTCGGTCGTCGTTCCGCTGGCGTTGCTCCTCATCTTCACGCTCATCTACTTGAGCTTCCGCAGTGTCCGCCAGGCCGCGTTGATCTTTGTCTGCGTGCCGCTGGCGGTGACCGGCGGCATCTTAGCGCTGTGGCTGCGTGGGATGCCGTTCACGATTTCCGCGGGCGTCGGGTTCATCGCGCTTTCCGGCATCGCCGTGCTCAACGGCATCATGCTCATCAGCTTCATCAATCAGCTCCGCGAACAAGGCCGCGAGCTGCGCGACGCCGTGGTTGAAGGGACGCTCACTCGGCTACGTCCGAAGCTCATGACCGCGCTCGTCGCCTCACTCGGCTTTGTCCCGATGGCCATCGCCACCGGTGCCGGCGCGGAAGTTCAGCGCCCGCTCGCCACCGTCGTCATCGGCGGTGTCGTGACCTCCACTTTCCTCACCCTGCTCGTCGTGCCCGTGCTCTACGACTGGATCGAGCGAAAAACCAAAAAACCAAAACAAACCACGCTAACCGAACTAGAAACCACCGAACCCGAAACCATCACCGTATGAAAAAACTGCTCAGCCTCCTCACTATCCTCGCCCTCGCCGCCGCGCCCGCCTTTGCCGACAAAACCGTGAAAGCCGGCCCGCGCAAAGGCCGCATCCTCGAAATGGAAAAGCAAAACGCCGAGTTCTTCGTCGAGAAGGACCGCACGATCAGCATCGCCTTCTACGACGCCGCCGGAAAGCAGCAGCCGGCTGGGGATCAAGTCATCACCGCCACTGCCGAGGCACCGAAAGGCAAGGCCAAGTTGGAGTTCGAGAAGAAGGGCGACCTGCTCGTCTCCAAAACGCCGTTGCCCGAAGGCGAAGGTTACCAGGTCGTCGTGCAAGCCAAGGCCAGCGCCGATGCGAAGCCAAAAAACTTTCGCATCAAGCTGCTAACGCACATCTGCAAGGGATGCAGCAACCCCGAATACGCCTGCACCTGCGACGAGTAAGCTCGTGATAAAAGCCCTGCTGCCGCCGGTGTCATTGGTCAGCACTGGCGGCGGAAGGGGCAATCCGCCGACTTCCGAGTGAGCACACGATGAGCGATTCCGAATCCGACTGCTGCGGCTGTCACGCCGACGAAAAGCGTGCCGCCAGCGACCCAGCCTACCGCCGCGCCCTGTGGATCGTCGTCATTCTCAACCTTGGCTTCGGCCTTATCGAAATCGTCGGAGGCTTTTTCGCCCGCAGCCAGGCGCTGAAAGCCGACGCGCTCGACTTCCTCGGCGACGGCTCGATCACCCTCGTCGGCCTGCTGGCGCTCGGTTGGGCCGAGCACCAGCGCGCACGAGTGGCATTGGCCCAAGGGTGGTTCCTCGCGGCGCTCGGAGTGGGTGTGATCAGCATGGCGGTCTGGCGGGCGTTGCACGCCATTCCGCCGGAAGCGGAGATCATGGGCGGCCTCGGAATCGCCGGACTTGTGGTCAACGTCACCGCCGCTATGGCGCTGATGCCCTTTCGCGACAAGGGCGACGCCAACGCCCGCGCCATCTGGCTCTTCAGCCGCAACGATGCCCTCGCAAACATCGCCGTCGTCGTCGCGGCCGGCCTCGTCTTCCTGCTCAAGAGCGCGTGGCCCGACCTCATCGTCGCCGCAATTATCGCGCTCCTCTTTTTGCACTCCGCGTGGGAGATCATCCGCGACGCGACCGCCGAACTGCGCGAACCGGAATCGTGACGTATATCCCTACGGAGTTTGTAGCCTCCGATGCAACTGATCGAAGTTTGTAGGTGCCTCTGTGACTGTTGACGGAGTGAGTCATGCCTGACGGCGGATTCCTCTCTCGGAAAATCGATTCGCGAACTCCCACGAGCGCGTTATCACGCCTTGCGTGTGCCCCGGAAATCGCCAATTGTGTGCCCTGAATACGCACATACGGCTTGAACGGCGTGTGTGGCAAAAAGCTGAAATCAGAAGTGGGAGGTCTTCCGCCGGATTTACTCTGGTGGCCGGACAAGTCTCATAACCTGAAGGTCGTAGGTTCAAATCCTACCCCCGCAACCACTCCAAGGCGTCGGGGTGGAGGGTGGCGAAGTGAGTGTGGTTTTTCAGCACGCCTTCCCACGAGGGTTTGGCGGGTCCTGTTTCACGGAAAACTTATCCACAGGTGGAGGCGCATTGGCGGTTTCCGATGTTGTGCGGTCGGGCGGATTGCGCTCTTCGGGTTTCGCGCATACGCATTTGGATTGCGCTGCCCCGGTCGCTGCGGCGGCGCTTTTTCACATGAAACCAGCATTCGGCTCCGTCCATTTCCTTGCGCTCATCGTGGCTGCGGTGCCGGCGCTGGCGGAGTTTCCGCAGCCGTACAATTCCGAGGCGGACAAGAGCGCGGTGCCGATGCCGGCGGCGGAGGCTGCGGCGAGATTTGTGACGCCGGCGGGTTTCAGGGTCAGCGTCTTTGCCGGGGAGCCGGAGGTGCAGAATCCGATCGCCACGGCGTGGGATGCGCGCGGGCGGCTGTGGGTGGTGGAGAACTACACGTACGCGGAGCGGGCGAAGCGATTCGACCTCCAGTTGCGTGACCGCGTGCTCATCTTTGAGGATGAAAATGGCGACGGCCGCTTCAGCTCGCGGAAGGTTTTCACCGACGAGGTGCAGATGGCGACGAGCGTGGAGGTGGGGCACGGCGGTGTGTGGCTGATGTGCCCGCCGCGGCTGCTCTTCATCCCGGATCGGAACGGTGAAGGCACGCCGGACGGCCCGGCGGTGGCGGTGCTCGATGGCTTCATGGTGCCGGCGGAGAACTATCACAACTTCGCGAATGGGCTGCGCTTCGGCCCGGATGGCTGGCTCTACGGACGCTGCGGCGCGTCGGCTCCGGGCGAGGTGGGTGCGCCGGGGACGGCGAAGGACGGGCGCATCCCGCTGCGCGGCACGATGTGGCGGTATCATCCGGTGCGAAAGGTTTTCGAGGCACTGAGCAGCGGGACGACGAACCCTTGGGGACACGACTGGGATGAAAACGGGGAGCTGTTTTTCATCAACACGGTGAACGGGCATCTGTGGCACGGGATCACGGGCGCGCATCTCGTGAGGCCGCACACGATTGATCCGAATCCGCGCACGTACGGGCTGATCGATCAGCACGCGGACCACTGGCACTTCGACACGGCGCAGGACTGGACGAAGTCGCGCGACGGCGCGGCGAACGCGCTCGGCGGCGGGCACGCGCACATCGGGATGATGATCTACCAGGGGGACAACTGGCCGGCGGAATATCGCGGCCGTCTTTTCACCTGGAACATGCACGGACGCCGCGCGAACCAGGAAATCCTGGAGCGCAGCGGCTCGGGTTATGTGGGCAGGCACGGCGCGGATATCCTGCTGGCGGAGGATAAATGGTTCCGTGGGATGGAGCTGAGCACGGGGCCGGATGGCGGTGTCTTCGCGGCGGACTGGAGCGATACGGGCGAGTGCCACGATCAGACGGGCGTGCATCGCGGCTCGGGGCGGATTTTCAAAATCACGCACGGCGAGCCGAGGCGCGCGGACGTGGGCGATCTCACGAAGCTCGCGGCGCGTGAGCTGGTGAAACTGCACGCGCACGGGAACGACTGGTGGGTGCGGCAGGCGCGGCTGGAACTGGCGTCGCGCGCGGCTGCGGGCGGCTCGCTCGATGGCGCGGCGGAAGGTTTGCGGGAAATGTTTGCGCGCGATGGCGACGGCGTGCTCCAGCTTCGCGCGTTGTGGACGCTTTACGGCATCGGCGCGGCCGACACGGAGTTTCTCACGGCGCAGCTCCGGCATCCGAACGAGCACGTCCGCGCGTGGGCGGTGCGGCTGCTGACGGACGCTTGGCCGCTCGACACGGTGATGAGCGTGCGGCCTGCGGGCCGCGCGGATTTTCATGCACCCGATGCGGTGGTGGCGGAGCTGACGCGCGCGGCGCGGGAGGACAAGTCGGGCCTCGTCCGGCTGGCGCTGGCGTCCGCGCTGCAACGGCTGCCGGCGGCTCAGCGGATCGGGCTCGCCGCGGCGCTCATGGCGCACGCGGAGGATGCGGGCGATCACAATCTGCCGCTGATGATCTGGTACGGGCTGATCCCGCTCGGCGACAGCGAGCCGGCGGCGCTGGCCGGGCTGGCGGACGGGTGCGCGCTGCCGGTCACGCGGCGGTTCATCGCGCGGCGGCTCGCGGAGCACATCGCAAAAAATCCCGCGCCGCTGAACACGCTGATCGAGCTGGCGTCGGCGAAGCCGGAGACTTTTCAGGCGGACATCCTTGGCGGCATTTCCGACGGACTGACCGGCTGGCGAAAGGCGGTGAAGCCGGCCGCGTGGGATGCTCTCGCCGCAAAGCTCGCCGCGGCGTCGGACGCGAAACTGCGCGAGCGTGTGCGCGACCTGAGCGTGCTCTTCGGCGATGGCCGCGCGCTCGACGAGGTGAAGCGCGTCGCGCTGGACGGGAAGACGGAGATGTCCGCGCGCAAGGCGGCGCTCCAGACGCTGATCGAGAGCCGCCCTCCGGAGCTGCGGGAGGTGTGCGAACAGTTGATCGGTGTGCGCTTTCTCAATGCGGTGGCTGTGCGCGGGCTCGCGCTGTTCGACGATGCGGCGCTCGGCGAAAAGCTCGCGAAGAGCTACCGCAGCTTCCATCCGTCCGAGAGCGCGGCGGCAATGGAGACGCTGGTCTCGCGCACGGCATTCGCAAAGGCGCTGCTCGCCGAGGTGGCGGCGGGGCGCATTCCGCGCGCGGCGGTCACGCCGTTTCACGCGCGGCAGATCCGCAGTCTCGGCGACGCGGCGCTCACGCAGCAGCTCGCGCAGGCGTGGGGTGAGTTGCGGGAAAGCGCCGCGGACAAGCAGCAGCTCATCGCGCGGCTGAAATCGCAGCTCGCGCCCGCGGCGCTGGCAAAGGCGGACGCGCGAAAGGGGCGCGCGGTTTTCAACCAGGCCTGCGCCGCCTGCCACACGCTCTACGGCCAGGGCGGCGCGCTCGGCCCGGATCTGACCGGCGCGGGTCGGGACAATCTCGACTACCTGCTCGACAACATCGCGGACCCGAGTGCGGTGGTGAACGCGGACTTCCGAATGACGGTGGCGAAGATGAAGGACGGGCGGGTGCTGAACGGCTTCGTCGCCGCGCGGACAGAGCGCACGCTGACGCTGAAGACAATGACCGAGACAGCGACGCTGGAGCGCGCCGAGATCGCGAGCCTGGAGGAGTCCGCGCTTTCCATCATGCCGGAGGGACTGCTGGAGGCGCTGGATGCGGCGCAGGTGCGCGATCTCATCGCGTATCTGATGAGCCCGAGCCAGGTGCCGCTGCCGGAGGACGGGCAGTGAAATGCCAGGCGCGAGAGTGTGCGCTGTTGGGGAAGCCGGCGGCTTCAGATTGAAACACGCGCGCGTCATCCTGAGCGAAGCGGCGGCGGAAAAGCGGGCGCGGCGCAGTCGAAGGACCCCGGCATTCACGGGCGGCGTCGCACGCAATCGCCGGGGTCCTTCGACTGCGTTCCGTCCCGCCTGCTGTCCCGCTCCTCCGCCTCGGCCCGCGACGGAACTCCGCTCAGGATGACACCGCTTTTTATGGTTTCACTTTATCTACTCAGTCGATGGCGGCTCTCACGCGGATGAAGCCGGTGCCGGTGGGGGAGTCTTCGAGCGGGGTGCCGAAGTAGTAGGTGAAGACTTCGAACTCGCCGTCGGCGACGGGCGGGCCGGCCTGGAGCGCCTGCGTGCTGGCGGAGGGGAGGGCGAGTCCGGGGAGCGTCGCGGCGGCTTCGGGCACGACCGTGGCGCCGAGATGCACTTTGCGGACGCGCGCCTGGATTGTGAGATAGGTTTTGCCGGTGTTTCCGAGGCCGAGCGCGGCGGCGGTCATCATGTGCGGCTGCGGGAGCGCGCCGCTGCTAGCGATCACGGGGCTGGTGCCGGTGAGGTATTCCCACGCATTCGTGAGGCCGTCATTGTCGGCGTCGTCCAGCCCGCCGGAAAGGCCGCCGGGAAAGGTGTAGGCAGCGGCCCAGCCGGCGTACGACGAATCCGGCACGGCGACGGCGGCGAGCGGGACGGCGAGGGCGGAAACCTCCGCCGCGGACAGGCCGCGGTTGTAGATGCGGAAATCGTCGATCAGGCCGGCGAAAAGCGGATCGGCGGTGAACTGCGCCTTGCCGAGGTAATTATTGACCGGCGCGAGGTTCGCGGGATCGAGCGTGATCGTGCCCGAGGTGGCCGGGGCGCCATTCACGTAGAGCGTGCCGGTGTTTCCGATCAGGGTCACCGCGAGATGCGTCCACTCGCCGATGACCATCTGCGAGGTTTCGAGGATCTGTTCGCCGGCCTGGCCGGTGGCGCTGATGGTGAAGCGCAGCGTGCCTGGTGAGGACTTCGGCGTGAGCACCATGTACTGCGTCGTGTTGTTTCCGAAGTCGAAGATGCGCTGCCAGCTTCCGCCGCCATCCCAGCGTACGCGCGCCGCGAGCGTGATGTCCGTGAGTCCGTTCACGATGCCGGCAGGCAGCCGGACGAAATCATCGCTGCCATCGAGGCGGATCGCTTTGTCGAAAACACCGGCGCTGTAAACGGGCGAGCCGGTGGCCACGCCCGCGGTGCCGCCCGCGGCTTCCGTTGTGTTTCCGTCGAACTGGTAGTTGGCAATGATGCCGCCGGCGCCGGGCACGATGATCGTGAGCGCGGCATCGGTGGCGAGCAGCGTCTGGTCGGTGGCGCGGACGATGAAGCGGTTCGCGCCCGCGTCGGCGGAAGTCGGGACGCCGGCGATGCGGCCGTTTGCGGCGACGGTGAGCCACGCCGGGCCGCTGACTTTGCTGTAGGTGAGCACGCTGCCGGCGTCGGGATCGGTGGCGGCGCCGGCGAGGGTTTGCTCGTACGGCTGAGCCGCGGTGGCGGCGGGCTTCGTGACCGGATCGGCGGTGAAAACGGGCGCGCGACCGCCGGCGATCGCGGCGACTTGAGCGCCGCTTAGCGCCTGGTTGAAAATCATGAACTCATCAATGCGACCGTCGAAAAGCGGATCGGCGAACTGGCTTTTGCCGAGGAAGTTTGCAACTGGATCGAAATCGGACGGCCTGATCGTGATCGCCCCGGACGCCACCTGCGCGCCGTTCACATAGAGGCGCCCGGTATTCGCGCCGAGCGTGACGGCGACATGCACCCACTGGCCGATGGCGAGCGGGGCGGTCTCCAGGAGCTGCGTCCCGCCGTTGTTTTTGATCTCGAAGCGCATGGTGTTCGCGCCCGTCTTCGGCGAGAGGAAAAGGTATTCGCCGGTTCCGTTGCCGAAGTCGAAAACGCGCTGCCAGTTGCCGCCGCCGTCCCAGTACAGCCATGCGGCGATGGTGATCTCCGGGTAGCTGACAGCGCCTTTGGGCAGGCTGACGAAATCGTCCACGCCATCGAGGTCGATGGCCGATTCGTAGCGTCCCGCAGCGTAGGCCGGCGATCCGGTCGTCACGCCATTGGCGGTGCCCGCAGTGGCGTTGGCGGTGTTTTCAAAGGCGTAGCGCGTGACGAGGCCTGGCGCATCGGCCACGGTCACTTGCAGCATCGTGGTGCCGAGCGCGCCGGCGGCGTCCATCGCGCGGATGGCAAAAGCATTCACGCCGCCGTCGGTGAGGCCGGGCACGCCCGTCAGGCTGCCATTCGCGGCGACAGCGAGCCACGCGGGGCCGCTCAACTTGCTGAAAGTGACCGCGCCATTTCCGCCCGTGGCGTTTCCCGCGATCGAGCTGGTGAAAGGAACGAGCTTTGTCGCGTTCGCGGCGATCGGGTTGCCGTTGAATTGCGGCGGCGCATTCGCAGCGATGGCGGCGACCTGCGCGTCGGTGAGCGCGGTGGTGAAGAAGCGCAGGTCGTCGAGGCGGCCGTTGAAAAGCGGATCGGGCCACTGGCTCTTGCCGAGGTAGTTGGTCTTCGTGCCGAGATCGACCGGGTTGAAGGTCATCGAGGCGTTGGTGTTCACGAGCGCGCCGTTGACGAAGAGCTTGCCGGTGTTGCCGGCGATGGTGACGCCGACATGCACCCATTGGCCGGTCGGCAGCACCGTGGTTTCGAGAGTTTGTTCCGTGACGTTTTTGATGATGAAGCGGAGCGTGTTGCTCCCAGACTTCGGCGTGAGGCAGAGGTAGCGGTCCGTGCCGTCGCCGAGGTCAAAGATGCGCTGCCAGTTACCGCCGCCGTTCCACCAAACCCAGCCGGTGAAGCTGAAATCCGTGCTGTCGCCGAGCCGCGGCGAGAGCTGCACGTAGTCGGTCGCGCCGTCGAGGCTGATGGCCTGTCCGTATTTACCCGTGACAAAAACCGGCGCGCCGACCGGTGTGCCGTCATGCCCGTTTCCCGAGGAATCCCGCGTGTCGCCATTGAATGAATAGTGCGCGGCGGCGGAGGTGCCGGCGTCCGGAAGCTCCTGTAGCACGGCGTTTGGCGACTGCCGGTCGCGATAGACGATCCCGGCGTCGGTCAGCGAGCCGTTGTCCCACGCCACGCGGCGCACGTCCTCGACCCAGTTGTAAATCGAGTAGCGCTCGACGAAAGGCAGGTTGTCGAGTGTCCAGGTCATCGCGTCCACGGCGTCGCGCTGCTGGGCGTAGGTGGGATCGGGATCGCCCGTCCAGTTCGCGCCGTTGTTCCATTCGGTGACCCAGAGGGGCCGCTTCACCCGGGCGTAGAGGCTGCGGAGCGCCTGCTCCATATTCCACGCCGCGCCCCACGGATCGTTGCCATTCGGATGGCTGCGGTAGTAGTGCACCGGGACGAAATCGACGCGCAAGCCGGCCGCGTCGGCCTGGGCGATAAACGTGTCGATCCAGGTGGTATTGGGATCGGCGACCGCCGGCGCGCCGACGCGCAAGCCCGTGCCGAGAAGCTCCGGCCAGCCGGCGATGGCCTGCGCGACGGTCAGGTTCGCCTGATCGGGCCGGTCGGGTTCGTTAAAGCCCAGCAGGTGCGTGGTCCGCCGCGCGGCCGGGTCCAAATCCGCGATCGGCGGCCAGTATTGCGTCTGTTTTATCGGCACGTATTCCCAGTCCAGCGGCGACTGCCGGCTGGCCCCCCAATCGTAAACCCAGCGGACATTGAGCGGCCCCTCGATGTTTCCCGCGATGCCCTTTTTGCTCACCCAGCGCCACGGGAAGACGCGGACGAATCGGATCTGATTGTCGAGATTGCCGGGCAGCGCGCCGACCTCGATGTCGCCGTCCTGCGCGACGTAGCACTTGCTGATACCCGTCCCGTTTTCCTGCTGCGCGACGGTCGCCATGTAGCCGCGCTTCAGCCGGAATGAGCTGATCGCTGTCTTCAGCGCGCCGAGGCTGGTGTCGTTGTATTTGACGTAGGTGCGGAGCAGTTTCGAGGGGCCGGCGAACATTTTGCCGTCGAAGACCGTCATCGGCGAAAAGTCCGGCGCGTGCGGGATGACCACGGTGCCCATGGCGAACTGCACCACGCGCACATTGGTATCGAGCACCGCGTTTGCCCCGCTCACCCGCATCCGGCTTACGAAAGTGGACGCCACCACCGAGGGCGCGATGTTGTCCATGAAGAGCCACGCGTCCGGCGAATTGAGATGGATGACGCAGCCGGGAATCGGATCGCCGGTGCCGGTGACGTGCAGCTCGGCCTTTCCGGTCAGCGTCGCGGTCGTGTTTGTGAGCGTGGCGACGGACTGGACGTCGTTGGTGATGTTCAGCGTCTGCCCGGCGGCGAGGAGCGGGACGAAACAGAGAATCGCGAGGAGCGGGCGGACGAAGGCGCGGAAGCGGCGAGTAATGGATCGGGAGTCCATTCGCCTATCCTACCGGCGCTCGTTGCGTTGGGTAGCGCGATCTTGCACGCAGGGAGCCGCCGCCTCTACACGCCTGCGACCGTCTCCGGCAGGCGCACGGGGACGCCGTGCTCGGCGAGGTAGTGCTTCACGTCGGTGACGGTGTAGGTGCCGAAGTGAAAGATGCTGGCGGCGAGTACGGCGTCGGCTTTCCCGGCGTCGAGGACCTCGACCATGTGGTCGAGCGTGCCCGCGCCGCCGCTGGCGACGATGGGGACGCCGACGGCTTCGCTGATGCGGCGCGTGATGACAAGGTCGTAGCCGGCCTTGGTGCCGTCGGCGTCGATGGAGTTCAGCACGATCTCGCCGGCGCCGAGCGCGACGGCGCGGACGGCCCACTCGACGGCGTCGAGGCCGGTGGGTTTGCGCCCGCCCTGGGAGAAGACTTCCCATCGGTCGGGCGCGGTCTTTTTCGCGTCGATGCTGACGACGATGCACTGGCTGCCAAAGCGCTCGGCTCCGGCACTGATGAGGCCGGGCGTGGCGATTGCGCTGGAGTTGATACTGATCTTGTCGGCGCCGCTTTTGAGCATGACGCTCATGTCCTCGACCGTGCGGATGCCGCCGCCGACGGTGAGCGGCATGAAGCAGTGCGCGGCGGTTCTTTCGATCACGTCGATCATCGTGCCGCGGCCGTGGGCGCTGGCGGTGATGTCGAAAAAGACCATCTCATCCGCGCCCTGGTCGTTGTAGCGGATGGCGAGTTCCACCGGGTCGCCGACCTCGCGCAGGCCGCCCTCCTCGGCGCGTCCGAACTGGACGCCGCGGGTGACTTTTCCGCCATGGACGTCGAGACAGGGGATGACACGTTTTGTAAGCATTTGCGGTGTTTATGGCAAAATTGAGTCGATTAGCTACCCGACGGAGACCGAAATATGTATTTTATCACTGGTAAATGGAAAAATCGCGTTGACGCTGGGCGGCGTCTTCCCTAAATGCGCAGCCGCATCGGGAATCAGCCCGCACTTTAACTCGCACTAACTATGGCCAAAAAAGATCTCGAACCAGCAGCGGCAGCAAAGACGGACGACGCGCCGGAGCAGATGAAAAAGGCGGGCGCGTTTCAAGTCTCCAACGATCCGGTGGTCGGCGAACCGGAACCTGTCGATGCGCACAAGTTTGAGATGGGCGAGGAGCCGGCGGCCCCGGCGGAGCAGCCAGCCTACGAGGATCTGGGCCACTTGCCCGCGACCTACCATGAGAAGGCGCTCTTCCTCGCGGCGCGCGATCCGCGGTGGCTTTTCAGCTACTGGGATTTTGACTGGGCGCACTATCCGGCGGCGGCGATGCGCGGCGGCGTGGCGCAGTTTTTCCTGAAGATCGCGACGGCGGACGGTGTCGAGCAGGCGCTCATCGAGATCCGGCCCGAGGCGCGGAACTGGTATGTGCCGGTCGCCCACCCGGCCACGGCGTATGTGGCGGAGATCGGCTATTTCGAGAAAAGCGGCGCGTGGAATTCCATCGTGAAATCCGGAGTGGCTGCGACGCCGCCCGACGGCGTGGCCGCGGATGCGCCCGCTGAATTCGCCACCGTCCCGGCGCATCTCAGCTACGAGCGCCTGCTGGAAATGGTGCGCGAAAAGATGGAGGAGGGCGAAAGCCTGATCGCCGCGCTGGCGCGCATCGCCGGCGAGGGGCGGCTGGAGTTTCACGCCGGGCGTGCGCCGTCGTGGACGGAGGAGCAGAAGCGCCTGCTCGCCGCGCTGCTCGGCGAGGCGCTCACCGACCGCATCGGCCTCGGCTCCGCGGAGATCGACCAGCTCCTGCGGAAAAAACTGGGCGAGAAACTTTCGAGCGAAACCGCGAGCGGCCTTTCCGGCCGGTATGCGGAGGCGCTCGCACCCGGCCCCACGAGCCTCTTCAGCGGCATCGGTGCGAGCTGGAGCGCGCAGCCTTTCAGCGTGAAGCGCGAGCGCGGCTTCTTCATGCACGTCAATGCCGAGATCATCTTCTACGGCGGCACGCACCCGGACGCCACGGTGTGGATCGACGGCAAGGAAATCCGCCTCAGCCCCGACGGCACGTTCCGCTACCACTTCACGCTGCCGGACGGCGATTTCGGAATCCCGATCATCGCCCGCTCGCCGGACGGGGTCGAGGAGCGCTCGGCCACGCTGAGCTTTGTCCGCGGCACCGCGCGCACCGGCGAAGTCGGCGCGACCGCCCAGCCCGGCGGACTGTCCCCGCTCATCGGGAAAAAGTAGCGGGCCGCTCGCCAAGCGGGCGCGTGCTCCGGTAGCCTCGCGGGGTTTTGAAACGCCCCGCACGCGACCGTCTGGCCGACCTGTTTTTCGACTCGCTGGAAAACGAGCGCAATGTCTCGCCGCGCACGCTGATCAACTACCGGCACGCGCTGGCGGAGTTTCGCAAGGCGGTGCCCGAGCCGGCGTGGCGGGAGCTGACGGCGGATCATTTCCGGCGCTACCTTTTCACCTGCGCGAAGCGCGAGATGGCGCGGCCCACGATCCGGCTGCACTTCGCGGCGATGCGGACGTTCTTCAAATTCCTCACCCAGCGCCACGGCCTGCGCTCGAATCCGCTCGCGGACGTGCAGCTCCCGAAGCTGGAAAAGAAGCTCCCGCTTTTCCTCACGCCGACGCAGATCGACGAGCTGCTCTCCGCGCCGCTGCGCGTGGAAAAGCAGCCGCAGGCGCCGGCGTGGATGCCCGCGCGCGATGCGGCGATCCTCGAGCTTTTTTACAGCAGCGGCCTGCGCCTCGCGGAACTCGTGGCGCTC
>JANOBH010000590.1:0-1899 GCA_031411535.1 Chthoniobacter sp.
GCGGAATTCATCAGGCGGGAGTGGTAGGCGCCGGCGACGTTGAGCGTCTTTGCCAGGCGGATGCCGTGCTCCTTGGCGAGCGAGACGGCGAGCGCGACGTGTGAGCTTTCGCCCGAAATCACGATCTGGCCGGGGCTGTTCAGATTCGCCACGTCCACGTCGGTCTCGGAGGCGAGGCTGCGGACGGCGCTCTCATCTGCGCCGATCATCGCGGCCATGCCGCCGCTGGTTTGCTCGCAGGCTTCCTGCATGAAAAGGCCGCGCTGGGCGACGAGGCGGAGTCCGGTCTCAAAGTCGAACGTGCCGGCGGCGGCGTGCGCGGTGAACTCGCCGAGCGAGAGCCCGGCGGCGGCATGGATCGGCAGCTCGCCCAGC
Source organism: Chthoniobacter sp. (assembly GCA_031411535.1). GTDB lineage: Bacteria > Verrucomicrobiota > Verrucomicrobiia > Chthoniobacterales > Chthoniobacteraceae > Chthoniobacter. The sequence goes on from JANOBH010000590.1 coordinate 376, forward strand.
TCGGAGCGGAGCGCGGCGAGGCACGCGAGGCCGTGGACGAAGAGCGCGGGCTGGCAGTTTTTCGTCTGCGTCAGCTCCTCCTCCGGGCCGGTGAAAGCGATGGCGCTGAGCGGGCGTCCGAGGATTTCGTCCGCGCGGGAGAAGATCTCGGCTGCGGCGGGATACCTTGCGGCGAGGTCCTGACCCATGCCCACGGTCTGGGCGCCCTGGCCGGCGAAGAGGATGGCGATGCGTTTCATTTGGAAAAATCCGAAATCCGAAATCCGAAATCCGAAACAAACCCCAATGGCTTGAAAGTCGGAAAAGGGTGGACGGCTTGGCCGCGTGGAGAAGTGGTTTCAGGTCGTTTCATGCTTTTCGGATTTGTTTCGGATTTCGGATTTCGGATTTCGAGTTTGTTCCAATTTGCCGCCGAGCTTGATCAGACGCGCGGCCCGCGTGGCGGCGCGTTCGAGGAATTCCGCTCCGCGGCTCATCGCGGCTTCGAGCGTGGCGGGTTCGTCGATGATCGCGCAGGTGGCGTCGAAGAGGGAATGCACGGCGGCATTTTCGGCGATCGAGCCGGCAATCGCGAGGACGGGTTTGCCGTACTTCCGCGCGAGCGCGGCGACGCCTGCAGGGCCTTTGCCCTCCAGCGTCTGGCCATCGATGCGGCCCTCGCCGGTGACGACGAGATCGCTCGCGGCGATGCGCTCCTCCAGCCGGAGTGTGTCGGCCACGAGGTCGAAGCCGGAGCACACCTTCGCTTTGCAAAAACTCATCAGGCCAAACGCGATTCCGCCCGCCGCGCCCGCGCCGGGCGTGTCGCGGAAATCGCAGCCGAGGTCGGTGGTGACGCAGTCGGCGAGCGCGCTGAGTCCGCCTTCCAGCGCGACGACATCCGATGCGTCCGCGCCTTTCTGCGGGCTGAAAACCTGCGCGGTGCCGCGTGGGCCGAGCAGGGGATTCTGCACGTCGCACGCGGCGATCATCTCCGGCAGGTCGATCGCCGCGTCCGGCTGGATGCGGGTGAGCGCGATGAACTGTCCGGGAAAGAGCGCGAGTTCCTCGCCGTCGCTGGTGAGGAACTCGTAGCCGAGCGCGGCGGCCATGCCGACGCCGCCGTCGGTCGTCGCGCTGCCGCCGAGGCCGACTAGGATTTTCCGCGCGCCGCGCTCGGCCGCGTGGCGGATGAGCTGGCCGGTGCCAAAGGTGTTCGCGCGGAGAGGGGCGAGTTCGTCCTTCGTCAGCCGCCAGATGCCGGACGCCTCGCTCATCTCGATGATCGCAAGCTGCTCCGCCGCGACCCACGCGTAGCGCGCCGGGACTTCGCGTCCGATGGGATCGAGCGCGCGCGTTTCCACCCACTCCCCGCCGAGCGCCTGGCAGAGCGCCTCGGCAAATCCCTCGCCTCCGTCCGCGATGGGTGCGGAGGAAATCGCCGCGTCCGGCCAGACGGCGCGCAGCCCCCGAGTGATCGCCTCCACAGCGGCGACCGCCGAGAGCGAGCCTTTGAATTTATCCGGGGCAACGAGGATTTGCATG
>JANOBH010000591.1:0-8925 GCA_031411535.1 Chthoniobacter sp.
GTGTACGTGGCGGGCGGGAGCGGCTTGCCGTCGTCGTCGAGCCCGTCCCAGGCGATGCGATGCTGCCCGGCGGCGCGCGTGGCGCGCGTCACGGACTGCGCCCATTGCTCGTCCGCCTTGGCGAGCTTCCACCATGCGGGGAGGTCGGGCAGATACTTCCGCTTGTTGCCCCACACGGTCACGGTGCGCACGCGTTTTCCGGCGGCGTCTTCGACCCACACGGCGAGGTAAGGCCGCTTCGGCCCCTTGCCGCCGCCGCCCGGCGCTTTGAGCGTGATGGCGAGCGAGACCTCGTAGCCGGCGGGCCACAGCCCGGCTTTCGCGGCCGGGGTGCCGGTCGCAGGATTCGCGGCGGCGACGGCGGGCGCGGGCTCGTAGGACGCAAAGCGGGGGCTGCGAAGCTGCCGGCCGTCAGCGGTGATGATGAGGCACTCGACATCGGCGATCTGGCGGGCGAGGGCCAGGCCCTCCTCGGGCTTGAGCGCGCAGAGGGTGGTCGCGAGCGCGTTGGCGTTGACGTTGTTCGTGGCGATGACCGTGGCGCTCGCCACGCCCTCCGCGGGCAGGCCGGTGCGCGGGTCGAGGATGTGCGAAAGGCGGCGTCCGCCCACGGTGAAGCCGCGCTCGTAGGCGGCGCTCGTGGAGATGGCGCGGTCGGTGAGGCGGACCTGCGTGAGCGGCGGCGCATTGTCCGCGCTGCGCTTCGGATCTGCCACGCCGACGGTCCACGGCGTGCCCGCCGCCGGCGCGCCGCTGGCGAAAATGTCGCCGCCTATATTGAGCATGAAGCCTTGCGCGGCGGGCACCTTCGCCCGCACTGCCGCCGCCGCCTTGCTGAGGATGTAGCCTTTGCCGAGCGAGTCGATGGTGAGCCCGCCACCGGGCAGGCGTGTCGCTGTGCCGTCACGGCGATTGAGCGTCCATCCCGGCTGGCCGAGCGCGCGGACGATGCGCTGCACCGTGGCAGCATCCGGAGGCACGCCGGTCTTCTCCGCGGCCTTCCAGGCGGCGACGAGATCGCCAAGGTGCCCATTGTAGGCGCCAGCAGATTTCCCGGCCCAGAAGTCGTAGAAAAACAGGACATCAATCAGCTCCGGCGAGCATTTCTGCTGGCCGGTGGACGCGCTGAAACGGCTGATCTCACTCTCGGGATCGTGCGTGCTCAGGATCTTTCTCAGCCGCTCGATCTCCGCGAGCGCGGTGCTTTCCACGAGCGCGGCCTGGGCGGCATCCTGCGCGTGCACCTGCAGGTCGAGCGAGGTGCCGAGCACTCCCTCGTGGTGAAAGCGGAAAAGCTCCGGTTCGGCCGAGCGGGCTGCCGGCGCGACGGCGATGGCGAGGAAAAGGACGAGCCAAGCAAAAAGGCGTGTGACGGGTTCGGGAACCATGGCGGGCGAGAGTGAAAAAACGGGTCGGGCGTGTCAACCGCCGCAGGTTCGGCGCGTGTCCGGATTGCAAAAAAACTCCACGCGCATTTCATTTCGCGCGCAGCGGCGGCAGAGTGCCGCGGAACTTCCCTAGCATGTCCTGCCCATCACCCGAGCATCCCCGCCAATTCGCCAGCGACAACTGGGCAGGCATCTGCCCGGAGGCATGGGCGGCGCTCGAGGAGGCGAATGCCGGACACGCGCCGAGCTACGGCGCGGACGCATGGACGGCCGAGGCCGTGCGGCTGATCCGGGAGATCTTCGAGACTGATTGCGAGGTCTTCTTTGTCTTCAACGGAACGTCGGCCAATTCGCTCGCGCTCGCCGCGATGTGCGCGCCGTTTGAAAGCGTGGTCTGCCACGAGCACGCACACCTGATCAGCGACGAATGCGGAGCGCCCGGCTTTTTCTCCCACGGCACCACGCTCAAGCCGCTCGCGGGTGCGCTCGGAAAACTGGCGCCCGCGGACGTGCGCGCCGCGGTCCTCCGCCGCAGCGATGTGCATCACCCGAAACCGCGCGCGATGAGCATCACGCAATCGACGGAACTCGGCACGGTGTATGGCGCGGACGAGATCGCCGCGCTCGGCGAAACCGCGCGCGAGCTCGACCTGTGGATGCACATGGACGGCGCGCGCCTTGCCAATGCGACGGCCAGCCTCGGTGTCGCGCCGCGTCGGATCACATGGGAGGCGGGTGTGGATGCGCTCTCGCTCGGCGGGACAAAGAACGGGATGCCCGTCGGCGAGGCGCTCGTCTTTTTCAATCGCGAGCTGGCGCGCGACTTCGCCTTTCGCCGAAAGCAGAGCGGCCAGCTTTCCTCAAAGATGCGCTACCTCGCCGCGCCGTGGATCGGGATGTTGCGCGGCGGCGCGTGGCTCCGGCACGCCGGCCATGCCAATGCCCGGGCCGCCCAGCTCGACGCCGGCCTGCGCGCGCTGCCCGGCGTCGCCGTGCTCTACGCGCGGGAGGCGAATGCGGTCTTCGCCACGATGCCGCCAGCCATGCTCGATGGCCTTCGCGCCCGTGGCTGGCAGTTTTACACCGATGTCGGGCCGGACGGTGCGGCGCGGCTCATGTGCTCGTGGGACACGACGGCGGAGGATGTGGCCGCATTTCTGCAAGACGCCGCCGATCTCGCGCGGGCGTAGCGCAAGCTTCAGGCTTGCCGTATCGCGGGCTTCCAGCCTGCCCCGCGCGCAGCACACGCGCACATCGCCCGACGTTCCAGCCAGGCAGGCTGGAAGCGCTGCGCTACGGCAGGCCCGAGGCCTGCGCTACGGTGCGGCGCGCTGGCGAAACCGGCGGGCGTGGGTGACGTTGAAGCGGAGGCCCAAGATGCATCTCGAACCGCGCAAAATCGTCCGAGTTCTCTTCGACGAGTTTCACAGCGAAAGCTGGACCGTCTCGGCCGGGCGCGCCCGTGAGATGCAGCCGGAGAATCCTGCCAACTCATCGTATCAGCGCGCCGCCGACCTCCTCGCCGCCCGCGACTTCACCATCGCCAGAAATCTCGCGCAGCCGCTGGAAAGCACGGCACTCGCCGAGGCGGACGTGCTCGTGCTGCTCCACCCGTGCGACCCGCGATGGGAGCGCACCACGTCTCACGGTTCGCCGGCGCTTTCCGCGCGGGAGATCGAGGCGATCCACGCTTTCGTCCGCGCGGGCGGCGGGCTGCTCGTCGTCACGGAATACGAGCACGACAAGTATGGAGACAATCTCAACGACCTCCTCGCGCCTGCCGGGCTGCGGATCGAAAGCGGCACCGCCATCGACCGCACCGCGTGCATCCATGAAAACGCGGAGTGGCTCTTCGGTGAGCCTGACGGGGCGACGACGCTCGCGCACGGCGTGGAGCACGCGTGCTTCTACCGCGCGAGCTGGGTCGCGGCGGACGGCCCGGATGCCAGGATCGAGTGGAGGACCACGCCGGGCGCTTTTCCGGCGGAGGCCGGGCTGATCGCGACATCCCGACTCGGCGGAGGCCGCATCGTCGTCGTCACCGATTCGGTGATCTTCGGCGATGAGCGCATCGCATCGTATGAGCACGGGCAGCTTTGGCTAAACATCGTCCACTGGCTCGCCGCGCCGGTATTTGGAAGGCGGGATGCGACCGGTGGCGCGGTGTGCGCGCCGCCCGCTGCGTGGCGCGATTTGAAGGATGCCATCAACCAACTGCGCGCGCTTCAGCTTCCCGACGGCAGCGCCCCAGCGGAGCACCACGCCGCCGCCGCGCTCCTGGTCGGGCGGGCGCTCGCCGCGTGCACCGCGCTGCGCCCGCTGTTTCCGCATCAGTCCGAATATCTCGACCAGCTCCCGCACGATTTTCGCGCGTGGATCGACGGCGGTTTTTGCCGGCCGGATTTCGCCGCATCGCTTGCGGCCTTTCATCCCGAGCGCGACCGTCAGGACGGGCGGGAGCACCTCGTCGTCTTCCCGCTCTACACGCCGAATGCTTCCTCGGACACCCGCTTCGAGGCGCTGCTCATGCGCACGCCGTGGCCCGGCTGGCTGGCGGCGCTGGAGCGCACGTCCTACCGCAACGCAAAGTTCGCGCCCGGTCATCTAGTGGATTTCACGGACGGCTACGCGAGCGAATGCGCGGTCTTGTTTCCCGAGACCGTCGCCGTCGCCGCACGGGCATCGAATCACTTCGCCACGATCTTCTGCGACCGCGAGGCGCGCCGCCTCCAGGCGTGCGCGCTCCGTGCGGCGGAGGCCGTGAATCTCCCGCTCTTTCCCGAGCTCGAATGCTGGCTCGGCTCGCGCACCCTCATCGAGGACACCATGGCGCTGTGGGATCTGATCCACGACGCGTCGCACAGCATGGGGGAGCTGCCGTTCGATCCCTTCGTCATCCGCCAGCGCGCGCCGTATTGGATGTACGCCATCGAGGAATTACGCGTCGATCTTCGCAGCTTCGAGCAAGCCGCGACGCTTGCCGCAGGCGGCTTCCCATTCGCCCGCTATGTGACGTGGGCCATCGTGCTGGACCGTATTTTCCGCTTCCCGATCACCGGCACGCGCGTGCGCAATTACGACGCGCTCGGCGGCCAGTTTCTCTTCGCCTACCTCCATCAGCGCGACGCCATCATCTGGCGCGACAACCGGCTCACAATCCGCTGGGATGCCGTGGCCACGGGCATCCGCAGCCTGCGCCAGGAACTCGCCGCGCTCTACAAATTCGGCGCCGACTGCTCAAAGCTCACCTTCTGGCTCAGCGCGCACGAGCTCGTCTCGCGCTCCGTCCCGCCGAATGTCGCGTCGCGCTGGAAGGCCGGCGCCCGCGAGATCAATGACGAGGGCGACCTTAAAAAATGGATCGCGCTAGTGCAGGAGGACGAGTTCCCGCTGGGAAACTTCCACCTCAACCTCCAGCGGAGGCTGAAGTAGCCGCTCCCTTTATGGCCGACGACGGAGAAAAAAGCCGAAGCTGATCAGCGCCAGGCAGGACAGCGACGAAGGCTCGGGGACGGAGCTGAAAGTCACGCTGACAGAGCCGGGGGCGACGCTAAAGGTGCCGGCCCAGCCGGCGGCGAGGGCGGCTGGTGTGAGAGCGAAAGTGTCGGCGGCGGGTGTGACCGTGGGAGGCAACTCGATGAGGGTGTAGGTCGTGCCGGTGGCCGTGTCGCCGAGATTGTGGAAGTCGAAGAGCTGGGGACTGGAGGCGGTGCCGCCGCTGAAGTACGTCGCGACGGAGAGCAAGTCACGGCTGGCGCCGCCAATGTCGAAACGGAGGGTACTGGTATTGGAGAAGGAGTTGGTGCGCAACGTGCCGGGCAGAGCTCCGGCGATGTCGAGGATGCTGCCGGAGAAGTTGCCGATGGAGGTAAAGGTGCCGCTGGCGCGCAGGAGGCCGCCGAAATTGGTGATGGCGCCGGAGACCGCGTCGGGCAGGGTGAGGCTGCCGTCGATCAGATAGACGGTGCCTTTTTCCGGATGGGTGAGGGTGAGATCGCCGAGGCCGCGTTTGGAAATGAGCCCGTCGTTTTTCCCTGCGAACGTGAGGTCAAACCCGGCGGTGTCGATGATGGCGTTCGATTCGGTGGAGAGCAGGCCTTTGGCAGAAATGAAAGAGCCGGCGGCGCGGAGGCTGCCTCCGCGGAAGTCGATCGTGGGGCCGGTGCCGAGGTGGGCATCGGCGGCGACTACGAGGGTGCCTTGGTTGATGACGGTATTGCCGCTGTAGGCATTGGTGCCGCTGAGAGTGAGGGTGCCGAGACCGCTTTTGGTGAGGAAGGTGCCGGGGGTTGTTTCGCCGAGGTTGGCGGCGATGCTGAGGGCGTTGCGGTTGATGACGATCAGCTCGGTGGTGCCGGATCGGAGGGTGCCGCTGAGGATGACGTTGGCGGCACTTCCGCTGCTCAAAAGTCCGCCTGCGCTGAGGGTGAGGATCTGGCTTGAGCCGAGCGCGAGGGTGGCGGTGACGCCGCTGGAATTCTGCCAGTTCAGGGTGGCGCGGGTGGCGGTGGCGCTGAGGGTGGTGAGGCCGGCGCCGAGTTTGACATGGCTGGTCGTGAGGGCGGTGTTGAGATTGGTCGCGTAGGTGGCGAGCGGACTGGCGCTGCCGTCGCCACCGACGGTGGCCCATTCATTGCCCATGGTGAGGTAGCTGCCGACGATGCCGCTCGAGTTGTTGGCCATGCCGGTCCACTTGATGCGGCCAGTGCCGGAAAGATCGAGCGTTCCGTGGTTTTGGCGTGTGGCGGCCGCGAAGATGAGAGCAGCAGCGGGACCGGCGCTGGTGGCGGTGACAGTGGCGGCGCTGGAAAACGTGAGCGCGCCGGTTTGCTCGGTGACGGCGACGGTGCGGTGGCCGAGAAAGTCGAGGCGTCCGCCGCGGAGGGTGAGGTCGAGGGAATTGGAGAGCCGGTTGGCGTTGAGGGTGAGGGTATTGTCGAGCCGAAGGATGCCGGTGATGGCGACGCTGACGGGACTGTTGACGGCGGAGCCACCGCCGGAAAACTCGAGGGTGCCATCGGCGAGGGTGGTGGGGCCGGAGTAGGTGCTGGCACCGGTCAGGGTCTGCTTTCCGCTGAAATTGAAGTTGAAGTCCATGGCGAGCTTGCCCGCGCCATTGTCTTGAATGACGCCGCCAAAGGTGCCGGACTGGTCGATGAGGCCGGTGACGGTCCGGGCCTCGGTGCCGGGTCGCAGGACGCCGCCCAAGAGGCCGCCGCCCGAAAGGGTTCCGAGATGGGCGATGGGGTCGCTTTGCCCGAGGGTCAGGATGGCGCCGGCGGTATTGGCAAAGGTGGTGGTGTAGAGGAAGGCGCAGGTGAAGCCATTGATGAGGTATTCGCCGGCATCGATCTGGAGATCCTGGAACGAGCCGGTGCCGCTCTGGGTCAGAGTCGCGGGGCCGGCCTTGATGAGCTTCCGACCATTGAAATCGGAGGTGATGGTGGCCGGTTGATTGGTGGTCACGGTCGCGGTGGCCGGGGAAAAATAGATGCTGCCAGGGCCGATGGTGTAGCCGGGCGAGTTGAAGGTGAGGCCGGTGAGCGAGAGGAAGGTCTGGGGTGTGACGAGGCCGCCGGTGCCGGCGAATACCGCTGCGCCGCCGTTCCAAATCACGTTGCTCGTGCCGTTCCACCAGTTTGTGTTGGCGGCATTCCACGTGCCGGCACCGCCGTTCCCTCCGGACCCCCAGCTGAGCTGGGCGGAAGCAATCGGCAGAGGCAGGCTAACGGCGGCGAGGACGATTGCCAGGAATCGAGCAACCTGCGGACGGGAATCCGGTCTGGGGGAGTTCAGCACGCGCCGGCTCTTGCCACATCGTCCGAGGAAGCGCACTCCAAATATTTCCGCGGCCTGCGGCTCCGAGCCGGCCTCACTCCCAGCGGATGTCGTCGAGGTAGAAAGTGACAGGCGTGCCGGGGCTGGCGAGCGTCCAGACGAAGCCGGTCTTGATCCGCGTGAGATCCTGTCCGCTGACGTCGATTTCGTAGCGCGTCCATTCCTTGCCCAGCGCCACTTTCTCCAGCTTGCCTTTGCCGGTGTCGAAAAACTTCTTTGGCTTGGCGAGCGTGCCGAATTCGAAGGCGACAGCTTCGCCGCCGTTTTCGCCGCGCGCCCAGAATGTCAGCTTCTTCGCGCCCGTGAGATCGTAGCCGCCGCCGCGGTCGCCCCAGTCGCCCGCGGGATTCTGCCAGACCACGCCGCCCCAGCCTTTGTCGGCCTCGAAGTCGCAGCGCATGCAGGTCTTCCCGGTGTGCGGCTGCTCCGTCCACGCGGGGTTGAGTTTGATCGCCTTCGCATCGCCCATCCAGCCGGCGGGGATGTAGGTCGCGGGATCTGTGTCCTCGGCATAGACGGTGAGGGGCAAAGTCGCGCGCGGGCTTTTCGCGAGCGTCACCGGCGCGTCCACGCGCAGCGCCACATTTGCCACGGCGCCGCCGCCCTTGTCGTCGCGCACTGTGGCGAAGAGCCGGTAAAGGCCGCCGTCGTTTGGAAAGGTGACGGTCGCGGTCTTGCCGTCCGCCTTGGTGATGGAATCGGGGTAAGTCGGCGGCGCGGTTTCCTTGTCTCCGCCGCTCCCGTATTCGCCGGGATCGCGCTGGAGCAGCCAGGTGATTCTCAGCGGATCGCCTTCCGGGTCGGACGCCTCGACTACCGCCACGCCGGTCGAGCCGGGCTTGCCGCTGGGCGCGCAGTCGAGCGTGAGCGATTTAATGACGGGCACGCGGTTCGCGGGCTCTTTGCCGGTCCAGAGTTCGGACACCGCCTCGGCGGCGGCGAGCAGGGTGCCGTCGGCGAGGAACATGGAAAACCACGTCGAGGTGACCTCCTGCTTTTGTCCCCAGAGAAAGGCGTACGAGCCGAGACACATCCCGTCCGCGCTGAGCACGGTGGCCTTGTAGGCGCGGCGGTAGGCTTCCGCTTTCTCCGTGCTCGTCGCCTCGGGATACGCGCCGATCGCATTTTTCTGAATCTCCCAGATGCCGTGCGGCCCGTATTCGGTGAGGATGAATGGCTTCGTCCCGCCGAGCTTCTTGTAGCGCTCGGCCACGCTCGCCGCTCCGGCGTAGGAGTTGATGCCGAGGATGTCCACGTCCGGGCAGAGCGCCGTGAAATTCTTCACCTTGTCGCCGCCGATTTCGGCCACCACGGTCATCGTCGGATGTGCGGGATCGAGTTCCTTCACCATGCGGGCGAGGCCGTTGATCTGCGTCCACACCGCGCCGTTGCGTCCCTGCGGGTCCTCCATCTCATTGCCCAGCGCCCAGCAGAGCAGGGCAGGGTGGTTTTTGTGCTTCTCCACGACGGCGCGGATGTGCTCGCGCTGCTTGATCAGCCCCGCCGCATCGCTCCAGTCAAAGCCCTGCCGCACCTGCCCGAGCCAGATGCCAGCGGTCACGGTGAGGCCCAGCTTTTGCGCACGGTCGAGTATCTCGCCGAGATGATCGTCGCCCCACAGCCGGATCGAGTTGCCGCCCGCCTTCGCCAGCGAGTCCAGCGCGTTTTCCCCACCGCCGCCGCCTTTCACGAGATACGC
>JANOBH010000592.1:0-3699 GCA_031411535.1 Chthoniobacter sp.
GCTGTGCGAACAGCTGGGCGTGCTGTGGCCGCACCTCGGCCCATCGCTGCAGAAGCACACGCTCACGAATCTCCGGCGCGGCAAGCAGATCACAGCCCGCGCGCTGCTCGCCAAGGCTCCGCTTGCGCAGTCCGCCTTTGACAAATGGTGGGACGGCGAGGCGATGAAATCGCCGCGCAAACCGCGCAAGGGCGAAGCTCCCGTCGAGCGTACCCGCGACGGTGCGCTGGATGAACCGCACGCGCTTCCGCCCGCTAATGGCCGCGCCGCACACAGCCGCGAAGTGATGGAAGAGGTTTGGAAATTTGTCATGGAGACCAACCGGCATCCAGCCGATGGCCGCGACGGTGCGCCAGACAATGGCCCGCTTTTCCGCAGCGAAGCGATCCGCCATGCACAACTCGAACGCGCCGTCGACGAACAGACTAACAACCATCTCGTCCGCCACCGGCTCAAGCTGCTCGAACGTCTGTACGACGATTTGATCGAAGCCAAAGAATATGCCGGTGGCGACCAAGCGCGCATCGCGCGAATCACCATCGAGGTGAATCGCAATCTCAAGGAACTCTCCGGCAAAACGGTGCAGGAGCAGGCGAAGGAACAGGGCTTGCAGACCAAGAACTTCCGCGATGTTGCCGCGCTGGTTCGCGAACTGTTTGATGGGAAGGAGCCGCGCGGTTTCGCCTCCCTGGTTCGCAAGGCGCGCATCGCCACCGACCTCGTTTGCCGCTGCCCTTACACCGGGCGTGACTATGATCTGAAAAGCGTGGTCAGCGGTGCGATGGCACTTGACCACATTATTCCGCGATCTCTCCGCGCCTCTGATTCGCTGGATTCGCTTGTCATGACTTTCCCTCGTATCAATGAGGCAAAGGACAACATGACTGGATTGCAGTTCGTCAAGATACTCAACCAATCGGAGAACCTCAAAAAGCGGGACGAACTTGGAGTATGGACCGTTGCCCAATATGAAAACTTCGTGAAAGGACTGAGCACGAAAGGTCACCCCGATGACGAGCGGAGGAAGAAGAATCGGAAGCGTATGCTGCTGCTGGAAAACTACGTGGAAAAGGAGTTCACGCCCGGCGACCTGACGAAGACTTCGCAGCTCGTGCGGCTCGGTGCGGAGGCGCTCCAGCGCGCGTACGTGAATGCGAAAGAAAAGCCGGTCATCATCTCGCTGCCCGGCAGCGTCACCGCCGCCGCACGCAAATCGTGGAATCTCGCAGGCTGCCTCGAAGCGGCGAACCCGAATGTAATGAATGCCGAAGACCTCGACGAGAATGGCAAGGCCCGCGTCCACCGGAAAACCGAGTTGCGTGGCATCACCCACCTGCACCACGCGCTCGACGCGAGCGTCATCGCCTTCACCTCGTACCTGCTGCCGTGCGATGGAGGCGTGTGGAAACGGGAAGCCATCGAACTGCTCGCGAAGCGCCGTTGCAATCCCATCGAGAAAGCCCAATTGCGCTTGATGCTACGGGACAACGTCGCCTTTACCGCCGAAGGTCAGCCCGTGCTCAAAGAGCCTGAGGGCGACTTTCGCAAGGAACTCCGCGAACGCCTCGCCGCGCGCCGCGTCGTCATGCACCTTCCGGCAGAATGGGGCGGGCTGCCAACCAAGGAAACCGTCTGGCGGGTCTTCGACCCTGCCGACCCGCATCCCAACGCCCGTCGCCTCGCCCGCTGGCTAGCTGGTAAAAACGTGCGTATCCCCGGCCCGGAGGAAACCACCGTGATCCTCATCAGCCGCAAGCGCCGCGGTGCCGAAGATGGTGAAAGCGGTGGCGACTTTCTCCGCGAAACCAAGACTTGGCGCTGGGTCTATTCCGAAGTTGAGAAAAGCAAGGTGCTCGGGCTCGGGGCGATCGGGGACAAGAAGCTGAGAGTGATCAAAGGGGGAAAACTGATCGCCGACAACTATGGCCTCGCTCTCTTTCCCGACGCCGCCAAAGGCGAGGCAAAATATCAGCCGATTCGGTTTTTCCGTGTCTGGGAACAACTCGGCAATCTGCCGAAAAGCGCAGACGGTCGGCGTCCGCCAGTATTGCGTCGGGGCCAACTCGTGAGCTTCACGCAAGGCAAGTGGGCAGGGAAGCTTTGGCGGATTCTCGGCATCGAAGAGAATGGGCGCATCCGGTTCTTTGAACCGGACAAGGTTCGGCGCATCGACAAGCCAGAGAACTACCAAAAGGCTCAGATTAGCTCCCTCCTTCGGGACGGTCTGCAAATTGTCAAAGCCCCGCTCTGCGGCGTAGCGGACATCCCGGCTCAGTTTCGCTAATCTTTGGAGTCTCACGAAATAGTTTCCCTTTTTCCTTGCGCATCGGGCGGCGCGGGCGTCCCGTCTCGGCAGGTTTCCTATGAATTTCTGTGGCGTTCTGGCTTCGCTGGATGGCGGCTGGGGTGGGGTGTTGTCCGGGGGTGGGGAGGGTTCGGTGCCAATAACGGGTGGCGGTGCGACTTTGGGGAGCGGTTTTCTGGATAAAGGCTATCCATGCGACCTGCCCGGCGCTCCAGAGAGGCTGCCCATCTTTCCAGACACGCTGCCCAGCTCGCCAGACGGCCTGCCCGGCTATCCGGGCGGTGTGCCCGGCGTTCCAGACTGCCCGCCCACCTTTCCAGATGACCCGCCCAGCTCTCCAGCGGGGCTGCCCGGTGCGCCAGTCGCCTTGCCCAGCTTCCCAGACTGCCTGCCCAGCTTCCCAGACGGTCTGCCCGGTGTTCCAGACGGACTTCCCTTTTCGTGATGCAGTGCAATGACCGAAACTAGAAAGAACCCAGGATTATGAGCAAGGAAGCATGGCAGGTGATTCAACAACGCGGGCAGGAGACGCTGGCGGTCTGGCAGACTTTTGCGCCGTCTTTTACGGTGGGTGCGCTGACTTTCGCCATCCACCAGACCAATGTGCAGGGGCTGCCGGCGGCTTCGCAGGCGATGGAGACGCAGCAGGATGTGCTGGACGGCGCGCGGGCGACGCGGGATGCGACGGCGGAGCTGGTCCGGGATCTCTCCATCCGGCTGCCGCGCAAGCTGGACGGCGATCTGCCGCCGGACGACCGGCTGCATGGCGATCTGGAGGACATCCGCAATATCGAAATGACGGGGCTGGATACAGTGCTCATCCGGGGGCAGCGCACGCTTTCGCTGTGGACAAAAATCAATGCGCTCAATGCGGCGGCGTCGCCGGTGCTGCCGGCGGTGACGGTGGGCGGGAAGACGGCGGCCAATCTGGCGACGGCGCTGACGGCGCTGCCGAACAATGAGCAGGCGGTGGAGGATCAGCGCTCGGTTTTGAGCGACCGGCGGAGCGATTTGCGCGCGCTGGCGTCCACCGTGGACAGCGGGAACAAGCGCTGGTACGCGGCGTGGCAGGGGGAATTCCCCGCGGGCACGCCGGAGGGGGATGCGCTCAGCCAGATCGACACCGGCTCGCCGGGCGGCGGGGGCGGCTCGAGCAGCTCCAGCAGCTCCAGCAGCAGCAGCGGGCCGACGGTGCCGGCGGTGCCGGAAAACCTCACGCTCACGCCGGGCGCGGAGGGCAGCGGGCTGCTGGCGGTGAGCTGGGATGCTTCGCCCGGAGCGACGAGCTACAAGGTGCGCCAGGGGCCGCCCGGACCGGAGCAGACAGTAGTGGGGGAGTTTTCCACGACTTCCACGGAGCTGAGCTTTTCCGCCGGGCAGGAGGTGACGCTCAC
>JANOBH010000593.1:0-3920 GCA_031411535.1 Chthoniobacter sp.
TCGATCTCATGGACGAAGCCTCCAGCCGGATGAAGATCGAGATCGAATCCATGCCCACCGAGATCGACGAGCTCGAGCGCGAGATCATGCAGCGCGAGATGGAGCGGCAGGCTTTGAAAAAAGAGAAGGACGCCGCGAGCAAGGAGCGCCTGCAAAAACTCGAACGCGACCTTGCCGACTCCCGCGCAAAAAGCAGCCAGCTCAAGACCCAGTGGCAGAACGAGAAAAAGGTCATCGACGAGCAGCGCAAGCTCCACGGGCAGGTCGAGCAATTGAAAATCGACCTCGAGCGCGCGCAGCGCACCGGCGATCTCACCGAGGCCAGCGAGATCCAGTACGGCCACATCCCCGCCGCCCAGCGCGAGCTAGAGCTCCACAATGCCAAGCTCGCCGAGATGCAGCGCAACGGCACCCCGATGCTCAAGGAGGAAGTCACCGAGGAGGACATCGCCAAAGTCGTCTCCGCCTGGACCGGCATCCCCGTCACCAATTTGCGCGAAGGCGAGCGCGACAAGCTCCTCAAAATGGAGGACCGCCTCGCCGCGCGCGTCATCGGCCAAAAGCAGGCCGTCACCGCCGTCTCGAACGCCGTCCGGCGCGCCCGCGCCGGCTTGCAGGACGAGAACCGCCCGATCGGTTCCTTCATCTTCCTCGGCCCGACCGGCGTCGGGAAAACCGAGCTGTCCCGCGCGCTCGCCGAGTTTCTCTTCGACGACGAAGGCGCGATGATCCGCATCGACATGAGCGAGTACATGGAAAAGCACAGCGTCGCGCGGCTCATCGGCGCGCCTCCCGGCTACGTCGGCTTTGAGGAAGGCGGCCAGCTCAGCGAGGCCGTGCGCCGCAAGCCTTACTCGGTCGTCCTTTTCGACGAGATCGAAAAGGCCCATCACGACGTGTTCAACGTCCTCCTCCAGGTCCTCGACGACGGCCGCATCACCGACGGCCAGGGCCGCACCGTCGATTTCAAAAACACCGTCATCATCATGACGAGCAATATCGGATCGCAGCACATCCTCGAAGCCACCGACAACGCCGAGCAACGCGAGGCCCGCGTCCTCGACGCCCTGCGCGGGCACTTCCGTCCCGAGTTTCTCAACCGCGTCGATGAGACCATCATCTTCGACCGCCTGACCGACACCGACCTCACGCACATCGTCGAGATTCAGCTCGCCCGGCTCACGAAGAGGCTCGCCGCGCAAAAGATAACCCTCACCCTCACCGACGCCGCCAAGCATCACCTTGCCCACGAAGGCTACGATCCCATCTACGGCGCCCGTCCGCTCAAGCGCGCCATCCAGCGCAGCGTGCTCGACCCGCTCTCACTCGAAATCCTCGCCGGCCGCTACCGCGAAGGCGACACCATCACCGCCGACGCCGCGGACGGGAAGATCGTCTTCGGGAAAAGCGCCTGACCCAATCCGAGGCGCAGCCGTCCGCCGGGTCATCATCCCCGCGGTCGCTCCCGGCATCGCAAATGGCCACATCCTGCGTCCCCGCGAAGCCCCGCTTTGCAGCGATACGATCGGGGCGCGCTCAGAATCCCTTTGTCGCCCGCGCCTTCTGCATGAACTCCTCGCGCACGCGCTCCTTTTCCGGCCCGCCGATGTCCTGCAACGTGAGGTTCTTGTCGTATTCCGCCGAATACGCGTAGCGCAGCGTGGTCGCTGACGGACCGGCCCCCGGTTTGATTTCCACGTCCCACATCAGCAGCCCCTTCGCTTTCTCGAAGCGCTGGTAATCCGCATCCTGGCTGAGCGGATGGGAAGTCTCGCCGAGGGCGATGCGGAGCGTGTCGATGTTCCCGGTGTTCGGCGTGCGGTCGCGCAGAATCAGGCGGGCCGGAGCCTGCTTGTAGTTGTCCACGACGATTTCATACGTGAAGGAAAACTGCCGGTTGCCGCCTTGCACGGTCTCGGAGCGATCCACGAGGGAACGGCGCGCGCGGAGCTGGCTGTCCACGCCGAAGCTGATCGCGAATCCCTGCCCGGAGGCGATGGTCGGGATGTCCGTGCGACCGGTGAATTCCCCGTCGAGGAAAACGTTGACCTTGCCGCCGAGCAGGTCGCGCCCGGTGTTGTTCCCGAGTGAGACCTCGCGAAAGACGCTGGAGGTGAGGACCGGCGCGGCAACGTGATAGAACTTCGACTTCATGCGCCCGGCGAGCACCGGCACCATCTGGGCGTCGCGGCGGCTTTGCAGGCTGACCGGCCGCTCAATGGCGTAAACCACGCTGCCCGGTTCGGCTTTCCCGTCCTCCAGAGCGCGCAGATTGCCGATGCGTTCTGTCAGTTCCATCAGTTGCACGCTCGCCGCGGAATCATTGGCGGCAAAGTTCGCGCGGAGCATTTCGTCGATTGAATTGCCACGGAACTGCCGGACCAACGCCTCCTGCCGCGAGGCCAGCGCCTGCGAGTATTTTGTTTGTGCAGCGCTGCGGCTCTCCTCCTTCGCCGCTCCCGGCTGGACCAGGACGAACAGGGGCGAGAGCTGCGGATTATAGGCGCCCACCGACGGCGAAGCGGTGGACAGCGCCAGCCTCACGTCCGACCAGTCTTCGCCGCTGACCTGCTGGACGATCGCGTTGAATTCCATCGCCACCTCGCCTTTCGCAGTGTCGCCGCGGAAGTTGTACGACGGGCTCCATCCGCAGTCGTTGACGAGGTAGTTCAGCTTCAGCGACGCCGGACCGGCGGCGGTCTTTTGGAGGTAAACGACCGCCTCGTAGGCGACCGGCGGGCCAGCCGCAAGCGTCTTGCGCCGATCCTCAAGCACTTCGAGCTGCGCGGTGTTTTCCTCGATCTCGAGGTCGAGTTTCATGATCTCCTGCGAAGCCCGCTCATATTCGTCGAAATGGAGTTTGGTGACTTTCTGCAGTTCATCGGCTTGCAGCACTCCGTGGGTCATCTCCCGTTCGGCCGCAGGAGCCACAAAGTTCGCGCCCAGCCGTTTCAAAAAATCCTGCCGGATCCGCCGCAGCGCGATTTCATTGCGGGCCACGGCCGACGCCCGGCGCAGTTCCTTGATTGATCGCTCCAGCTTGGCGACCTCGCTCTGCGCTTCGACGGCTTTGTCGGGCGTCTTCGTCCGGAATGCGACCGAGCGAATCACGACGCCCTGGGCTTGGTCCGCGTAAACGGAGTTCGGATCCGTCGCCGATGGCAGGCCCGATACCACGACTTCCATCGGCGCTGCTCGGGCGGCGGGGATCTCCACGACCCGCGAAACCAACGCCGTTCCCTGATAGACGGTGACCTCCGATATTTTCCCAGAGATCACGGTAGGCGCCTGCGCGGAGGCGAAACTCGTCGCGACCCAGAAGAGGATGAATCCGCGCAACGCGCCGGCGGTGTTTGACGGGAGCCTGAGATCGCGCTTTCGCGGTTGAGGCCGTGTGATTGAGAACGGAGCGGGAACGACAGGGAGTTTCATGATGTTGAGTGGAGATACGTGGGGTGATGTCGGATCTTTCAAAATAGTTTGCACGAGCGGATGCGGCGTTCGGTGGTGCTTCGCTTTATCCTGTCACCCATCCTGCCGGGCGGAGCGTCTGGCGGTGGGACACCACCCAAGAATTTCCTCCTCGCGGGCGCTGCGCACGCTACCGTCCCGGCATGAGCGATTCGACTTCCCAGGGAGTGTTCAACGAATTGCTGTCAGCGGAACTCAAGACGCTGAAGCAGACCGCACAGGAGCTATCGCTTCCGGCGGGCCACGTGGTTTTCCGCCAAGGCGATCCGGGCGACGGGATTTACCTCGTCGAGAAAGGGACTCTGGAGATCTCGGCGGTCGTGGCTGGCGGCGAGGCGCGCGTCCTTACGACTCTCGGGCCGGGCAGCTTCTTCGGCGAAATGGCGCTGATGGACAATCAGCCGCGCTCGGCCACGGCGACTGTCGCCACGGACTGCACGCTGTCCTTT
>JANOBH010000594.1:0-3222 GCA_031411535.1 Chthoniobacter sp.
CGCGAAGTGCAGGATGCTGCCGCCGGGCGTCTCGTACACGCCGCGCGACTTCATGCCGACGAAGCGATTCTCCACCATGTCCACGCGTCCGCAGCCGTGGCGACCGCCGAGCTTGTTCAGCACCTTCATCACCCAGTAGGGCGAGAGCATCGCGTGGTCGTTCGTGTTGAAAGTGAGCTCACCTTTCCAGCCGAGATCCTTCAGCACGCTCGCGATCTCGTTGTAGCCGACGGCGGTGCAATTCCCGCGCTCAAAGGTCAGCTCGACATACTCCGCCTTGTCCGGTGCCTCTTCCGGGGACACCGACAGCACATACATCTCCCGCGCCTTCTCCGCGCTCGCGTCATACCACGGGTCCTCGAGGATTCCCGCCTCGAAGGAAATGTGCAGAAGATTGCGGTCCATCGAATACGGCTTCTTCGCCGACGCCTGAATCGGGATCTTGTGCTTCTCCGCATACGCGATCATCTCCGCACGGCCGGGGAATTCCT
Organism: Chthoniobacter sp.; assembly: GCA_031411535.1. Lineage (GTDB taxonomy): Bacteria > Verrucomicrobiota > Verrucomicrobiia > Chthoniobacterales > Chthoniobacteraceae > Chthoniobacter. Next base: position 492 of record JANOBH010000594.1, read on the forward strand.
CGCGGAACCGGTCCTGCCGCCACGGCGCGATCACCTGCAGCTCCGGCGCGAGCGCCGCCGCGGCCAGCTCGAAACGCACCTGATCATTCCCTTTGCCCGTCGCCCCGTGCGCCACCGCATCCGCGCCCTCGCGCTTCGCGATCTCCACCATCTTCTTCGCGATGCACGGACGCGCGATGCTCGTGCCCAGAAAATATTGCCCCTCGTAAACCGCGCCTGCCTGCATCATCGGGAAAATGAAATCCCTCGCAAACTCCTCGTTCAGGTTTTCGATGTAGCACTTGCTCGCGCCGGTCTTGAGTGCCTTCTCCTCCAGCCCCGTGAGTTCCTCCTCCTGCCCGACATCGGCGCAGAACGCGACGATCTCCGCCTTGTAGGTTTCCTTGAGCCAGGTCATCAGCACGCTCGTGTCGAGACCCCCGGAGTAAGCGAGAACGATTTTCATAAAGGGCGCGGATGAAAGGTGCGCGCGTGGAGTTGTTCAAGCACGGATGCGGGGGAAATGTGAATGGTGAACGGTGAACGGTGAATGGTGAATGGTGAATGGTGAATGGTGAATGGTTGCGGCTCCGCTGGCGTAGCGGATGAATCCCAACGGGATTCCATCATTCAGCCCAGAGTTGGAGCGCAGCGACTACCCTGGGAGACTGGCCCACAGACGGCACAACCCTGCAAGGGTTGCATCCCTCCCGTGTCGGCATCGTTTGGCGGTCGAGGCTGATTCAACCCTTTCAGGGTTGATGACCGTGCGGACGTGGAACCCAAGGTAGGCGCTCCTGCGTCGCACCAACCTTGGGCTGGATGATGGAACTCCTTCGGAGTTCTGCGACGAGTTCACGACTCAGCGCGGGGCGTTCACCGTCATCGTCTGAGTCACACTCGGGAAGCCGCACCCACGCCTTTCCTGCTCGCCAGCCACCCTGCATGGCGGCATCTTCGTGGCGTTGCCATGAAAGCGAATCTCCCCCGTGTGCTCCGTTCCCTACACCGCCTTCTTTGCGTCGCCGCTGGGCTAGCGGTGCTCGCGGGCCCTCCGCTTCATGCTGAGGAAAAATCCGTGCCGATCGCGGCAGCGAAAAAACTCACTCCTGAGGAAGAGAAAGATATGCAGGCCGCCTCACACTTATACGATGAAGCCAGCGCGTATCGTTCCCGGCACAAGTATGCGGAGGCGGTGGCAGTGTATCGCGAGATCGTCAAGGTGTACGGGCGCGTTCTGGGCTCGGAGCATTATGAGACATTGCTGACGCGGAGGAATCTGGCTGGTACGCTAAGGTTGCAGGGAAAGCATGCCGATGCGGTAGTGGAGTATCGTGCGGTGCTAGCCGTCTACCATCGCTCATTTGCCCCGACGTACACCGAGACCACGCGCATTTGGAATGACGTGGCCGATACGTTGTATGAGCAGGGAAAACATGTCGAGGCAGAGGCCGAATATCGCGCAGTGCTGGTGTTGATGCTGCGTGGGCGCGGTCCTGAAAATGAGAATACCTTGGAAACCCAGATGCGCCTAGCCAATGTGCTTCAAGCCCAAGGAAAGAATTCCGAAGCGGAGCAGAACCACCGCGCCGTAATCAAGGTGAAGGAGCGGGTAATGGGGGCGACGCATCCCGCTCTCTACCAAAGTTGTTTCCATCTTGCGCTCTGTCTCGAATCCGAAGGCAAACTGGTCGAAGCGCTGGAGTTTATGCTACGGGCGGAGCATGGGTGGGAAAAGCTCTCGTATCGCGAGAATACAGATTTTAACGCCGCCAAGGCCACCCGTGAGCGCATCGAGGCGGCTTTGAAAAAGGAGGGGTAGTCGACGGCAGTCATTGCCGCTTTGGCATTCATTTTTTGAGGGCTGGCGAATATTCGCTCGGAGGTGGAGCAAGCGTGGCGCGTAGGAACCTCCGGATCGCGTCCGCAATAAAATCAATGTATCTCGGATGGGACGCGGTAAATGGGTGCGGCACGGTTCCTCCGCGCCTATCCGGGGCGGATTTCCGGGGTGGGGCGAGGCGCAATCGTTTCTTACACACTGGAGACTCTAGAGCGTTTTCTTATTATTTAGTCGTACGGCTGGAGGAGGTGTGGGAGAAAGTTGGGATGAAAAGTTACAGTATGGATTTACGGGAGCGAGTGATCGCCGGACGGCAAAGCGGGCAGAGTGCGGAGGAGCTTGCGCGGCAGTTCCGTGTGTCCAAGCGCAGCGTGGAGCGGTATTGGAGCCGGGTGCAGCAGACCGGGAGCGCGGCACCCAAGCAGCGCGGAGGCTACCGGCGCTCGCGTCTGGAGGGTCACGATGAGACGGTGCGGGGCTGGATCGTGGCGCAGACGGATCTGACCTTGGCGGAACTTCAGGGGCGTATCCGGCGCGAACTCCGGATCGAGCTGAGCATCACCGCGCTCTGGCATCGGCTGCGCCGTCTGGGCCTGAGCTATAAAAAAAACGCTGCACGCGGCCGAGCAGCAGCGGCCTGACATCGCTGCGGCCCGCGCCGAATGGCGCGCCCGATGCCCCTCGTGGGAAGCGCGCCGGCTCATCTTTCTGGACGAGACCGGGCTCAACACCAAGATGACCCGGCTCCACGGGCGTTCGGCCCGCGGTACGCGCTGCCTGGGGCACGCTCCCCACGGGCACTGGCAGACCGCCACCTTCATCGCCGCCCTGCGCCATGACCGGCTGTGCGCCCCGTGGCTCATCGACGGCCCCATCGATGGCGTCCTCTTCCGCACCTACATCGAGCAA
>JANOBH010000595.1:0-7117 GCA_031411535.1 Chthoniobacter sp.
GACATCGACTTGAAATCCGTCACGCGCCGCTTGTCGGTGCCGTCGGTCTTCATCGTCCACACGTCGGCGATCATCCCGCTTTCGTCGAAGCGCCGCCACACGATGCGCTGGCCATCCGGCGAGAAAAACGGGCCGCCGTCGTAGCCCGGCGACTCCGTCAGGCGACGCACGTTCGAGCCGTCCGCGTTCATCACATAGATGTCGCCGGACCACGCGGGATCCTTGTCGTAGCGGGCCTTCGCGTCGGGCGGGAGTTTTTCCAGCGGAAACGCCGCGCGCAGTGAGCAGAACACGATCTGCTTTCCATCCGGCGAAAATGCACCCTCCGCGTCGTAGCCCGGCGCGTTCGTGAGATTCACAAGCTGCGTGCCATCCTGATTGGCCGACCAGATGTCCATCGCCGCGTCGTAATCCCACGAGTAGCGGCGCTGCTGCCCGCTCGCGCGAAACTCGATCTCGGCCTTCTGCTTCGCCGCGCTCTCGGGATCGGCATGAGTGGACGCGAACAGCACGCGGCCCGTGCCCGGCTGGAAAAATCCGCACGTTGTCTTTCCCGTGCCCGGCGAGACGCGCGCCGTTTCGCCCGAGAGCAGATCGAGCAGATACATCTGGTAAAAGGGATTCCCCTCCTCCCGCTCGCTCTGAAAAATCAGCAGGTTGCCGTCCGGGTGGAAGTAGCCCTCTCCGCTCCTTTTGCCTTCGTAGATGAGCTGGCGCGCGTTGCTGATGAAGCGGGCCTCGTTTGCCGCCTCGTCTGCCAGTGCGGCCGCGGCAAGACAGGCGAGGAGGAGAAGGGAGAGTTTTCGCAGCAGGGACATTGGGAGTTGGAAGTTGGGCATTGGGCGTTCGATGTTCAACCGCGGCCAGCATTCAATGCCAGACGCCTGACGTCCAACTCCCAACATCGAATCATCCCATGAGCATCACGCTTTACGAAATGACCCACAGCCCGTTCTGCATCGCGATCTCGCAGTTGCTCCGGGCGTGCGGTGTCCCGTTTGAGCAGCGCGAAGTCCCGAACTGGGACCGCCGCGAAATCCTGCGCCTGACCGATGGCGCCTACTATCAGGTGCCCGTCCTCGTCCACGATGGACGGGCCGTTTTTGAAACCGCGGGCGACAGCCAGGACGTGGCGCGCTACGTGGATGCGAATTTTGCCGCGGGCCGGTTCTTTCCGGCGCGCATCGAGGGCTTGCAGGCTGTCGTCATCGACTTCATCGAAAACGAAGTCGAGGCGCGCACTTTCAAACTCGTGGACCCGCACTACCTCGACGCCATCGAGGACGTGGCCGAGCGCGGAATGGTCATCCGGCACAAGGAGCGGAAGTTTGGCCGGGGCTGCGTGGAGCAGTGGCGGCGCGATGCCGGGCAGATTCGCGAGGAGGCGGACCGGTTGCTGGAGCGCTTTGATGTCACGCTCCGGCATTCGCCGTTTCTATTCGGAGATGCGCCGGTGTTCAGCGATTTCCTGCTGTTCGGGATTCTCGGGAACTTCACGTTCCGCGGCTGCAACTGCCTCAACGCGGACCAAGCGGCGCTGGCGAGGTGGTATGAGACGATCGTGACGTTCCGACTTTAACGACTCCGCCGACTCGCGCCTAGTTGCCCCAGTTCTTGATCCAGGCGTTTGAGATGTCCTTTGGCGTCCCGATGTCTCCCGCGACCGGGTTCAATGCCTTGCCGCCCGTGGACCACAGATCGAAAGTCGGGTTGTAGCCCACGCTCGTGGGCCGGATCTTCGTGGAGTCCTTGCCCACGTCGATCCGGTACTGCTGTTCCGCGGCGGCCCCTTTGGTCGAATATCCATAGCTGTTGCCATACGGATCCTTGATAAATGCCACCGAGACCAGCGCGCCGCTGGCTCCCTGGACGCCGCTGAGCCGCTGGGGTGTGAAGAAATCCGGGAGATAGTTTTTCGACCCGGCTGTGGTCCGGCCCGTGCCCGTCGTGTCACCGCTCAGTTCCTTGTACAAAAACAGGCTCGAAGCCGTGTAGCTGCTCGGCGTGCCGACCGTCCGCGGGTCGAGTTGGTCGGTCGTGTTGTTTTGCGGATACGAGCCGTTGTCGGCCTTGTAGCTGTCGCAACCTGCGGAAAGCGCGCGGATCTCGGCTTCGGCGCGCGTCCGGGCGGCTTTGCTTTGTACGAGTCCGTTCACGGACAGAATGAGCGCGGCCAGGATGGCGATGACCGCCATGACGACGAGCATCTCGATCAGCGTGAAGGCGCGCAGGGTGCGTGTGGGAGGGAGCATAGTGAGGAAGGTAGTCGGGAGCGGGTGGTGCGCTATCGGAAACTCCTAGCCGCCCGCGCCGCCGCTGCCGCCCATCTGCTTGATGATGTCGATCAGCGGCATGAAGAGCGCGATGACGATCGTGCCGACGATGAGCGCCAGGATGACGATCATGATCGGCTCCAGCAGCGAGGTCAGGCCCTCGACCGCGTTGTCCACTTCGTCGTCATAGACTTCGGCGATTTTCAGCAGCATCTCCGGGAGCTGTCCGGTCTCCTCACCGACATCGACCATGGAAACAACCATCGGCGGGAAGACCCCGCTCGCCTCAAGCGGCTGGACGATGGACTCGCCCTCCTTTACCGCGTCATGCACCTTCGACACGGCCTCGGCGATGACCACATTCCCCGCGGTGTCGCGCGTGATATTCAGCGCCTGGAGGATGGGCACGCCGCTCGTGACGAGGGTGCCGAGGGTGCGGCTGAAACGCGAAATGGCGCTCTTGCGCAGCAGGTCGCCGAAGAGCGGCGTCGCCAGCGTCACGCGGTCCATGAAACGCCGCCCGCCCGCGCTCTTGCTCATCATCTTGTAGCCTACGACGAGCACCACCGTGACGCCGATGGTGATCCAAAGATACGGCGGGATGAACATCTTCTGGATCAGCTCGCTGACAGCGATGACGTAGCGCGTGATCGGCGGCAGCGGCCGCCCGCCAAGCATGTCATTAAAGATCGCCTGGAACTTCGGCACGATGAACGCCATGAGGAACACCATGATGAGCATCGCGATGACAAGCACGATGACCGGGTAAGCCATCGCGGAGATGACCTTGTTCTTCACCTTCTGCGCCTTCTCCTGGAATTCCGCGAGGCGGTTCAGCACCAGTTCGAGCACGCCGCCCAGTTCGCCGGCCTTCACCATGTTGATGTAGAGCTTGTTGAAAATCAGCGGGTGCTGCGCCATCGACTCGGAGAAGGTGCTGCCGCCCTGCACGGCGTCGGCGAGCGAGTTGATCGTGTTTTGCAGGACGGGGTCGCGTTCCTGTTTCGCCAGCACCGTAAGGCTCCGCAGCAGGGGCAGGCCGGCGTCGATCAGCGTCGCGAGCTGGCGGGTGAAAATCATCAGGATCTTGCTCTTCACCGTCTTCTTCTGGAAGAGGACGATGCCGCCTTTCTTGGCCTTCGGCGCGGACATCGCCTTCGCCTTTTTCTGCACTGCCTTGGTGGCCTTGGAGACGGCCTTCCCCTTTCCCTCCTCGATCACACTGGTCGGAAAATAGCCCGCCTGCCGGAGCTGCCCGACGGCATCATTGGAGGTGGAGGCTTCGATAACCCCGACGGATTCCTGACCGCGGGCATCCAGCGCTACGTAATTGAATTTTGGCATAATGGGAGGGACGGAAAGCGAGACTGCGCGGACGTTAAAATCTCCCCCCGACCTTGTCGAGGAGCGCGTTGGGAAAAAACGCGCGCGCCTTGCGGGATGCGCCCGCGGAAGCGTGGCGCGGCACGGCGGGCCGCGGAGCGTCAGGTATATTTGAGGACTTCCTCGATGGTCGTTTCGCCGTCGAAAATGCAGCGGAGGCCGTCGTGCCGCAGGGTGGTCATGCCGAGTTCGATGGCCTTTTGCTTTAGGACGACGGACGGTGCCCGCTTGTTGATCAGCTCGCGGATCGGATCGGACATGTCGAGGAGTTCGTAGATGCCTTTGCGGCCTTTGTAGCCGGTCTGGTTGCAGGTTTCGCAGCCTTTGCCGTAGTAGAAACTCTTGTCGCCGATCTCGTGCGGCGAGAGGCCGAGCTGCGCGAGCGCCGACTCGTTCGGTTCGTAGGCGGTCTTGCAGTTCGGGCAGATCTTGCGGATGAGCCGCTGCCCGAGGACGCCCTCGAGCGACGAGGAGATCATGAAAGGCTCCACGCCCATGTCGATGAGACGGGTGACGGCGCCGGGCGCGTCATTGGTGTGGAGCGTGGTGAAGACAAGGTGGCCCGTCAGCGATGCCTGGATCGCGATCTGCGCGGTCTCCACGTCGCGTGTTTCCCCCACCATGATGCGGTCGGGATCCTGGCGGAGAAAGGCGCGCAGCGTGCGGGCAAAGGTCAGGCCGATCTTTTCATCCATCGGCACCTGGATGATGCCTTCGATGTCGTATTCGACCGGGTCCTCGGCGGTCAGCACCTTCGAGTCGATGGTGTTGATCTTGTTGAGGCATGCGTAAAGCGTCGTCGTCTTGCCGGAGCCGGTCGGACCCGTGACGATGAAGATGCCGTTCGGCTTTTCAATCGTGCGAAGGAGGTAGTGGTAGATGTAGTCCGGCATGCCGAGAGCCTCGATCTCCAGATTCACCGTCGTGCGGTCCAGGACGCGGAGCACCACGCTTTCGCCAAACTGCGTGGGCAGCGTGGAAACGCGGAGATCGACCTGCCGGCCGGCGATGTTTCTCTGAATGCGCCCGTCCTGCGGCAGACGGCGCTCGGCGATGTTCAGATTCGACATGACCTTCACGCGCGAGATGACCGGCAGCGCCAGATGACGCGGCGGCGGGGCCATCTCGTAGAGCGCGCCATCCACGCGGTAGCGGATTTTGAACTCCGTCTCGAACGGCTCAAAATGAATGTCCGATGCGCGGTCCTGGATCGCCTGATAGAGGATCAGATCGACGTAGCGGATGATCGGCGTCGCATTCGCCTCGGCCTCGAGGTGCTTCATGTCCGCCCCGTCGCCTCCTCCAAACTCCAGTTCGCCGCCGAGTTCGGCGAGGATTTCATCCATGCTCCCCGCATCCGAGCCATAGTTCTTTTTGATCAGCTCATCGATCTGATAGACCGGCGCGACCATGACCTTGATCTCTTTGCCGAGCGCAAAGCGCAGGTCCTCGCCCGTCTGCGCATTCAGCGGATCGGCGAGCGCCACCTGGATATTCCCCTCCTCCACCCCGAGCGGAAAGGCGCGATGCAGGACCGCCAGGCCGCCGGGGATCAGCCGGGTGATTTCCGGCGGCGGCTCGAAAGTGGAGAGATCGACGTAATCCGAGCCGATGGAGCTGGCGATGGTTTCGTAAAACTGCTGCTCGGTGCAGATTTGAAAATCGCCGAGGACCTCGACGAGCGATTTGCCGCTGTGATTGACCTCCTGGATGATGTCTTCCGTCTGGCTGGCGTCCATCACGCCGTGTTCGACGAACATGTCGAGGACTTGCTTGGTGTTCATGTTGGGTGGGAAAAAGCTGCGGGAAACGGCCCGCCATGCACTCCCCGTTCTATGCGCGGACTTTGCCACCCGCGCCAAGGAAAAACCTGCCGCACCCGCGCGAAGGTGGCTCCCTGCGCCTCGGAATGCCCGATGCGAGGTGCCATTTCCCCTCCCGCCCGTCTGCTCCCACTGCCCTCATTGGATCCACTCGCGGACTCCTGCACAGGGAACCGTTGACGGCAAAATGGAAGCGACGAATGTGGCGCATCCGCCTGCAACGCAGCGAATTTCCCTCTCAAAGAACCGTGTCCCGACCACTCCTCGCCTTCGCCTTCGCATTCTTCGCCTCCCTCGCCTCCTCGTTTGCGCACGGGGATTTGCACGAAGCCATCGACGCCGTCACGCAGGTGATCGCCAAAGCGCCCGGCGACGCGGCCCTGCTCCTGCGCCGGGCCGAGCTCCACCGGATGCACGGCGCCTGGCCCGCCGCCGAGGCGGACTACGCCGAGGCGCGCAGGCTCAAGCCCGACATGGAGGTCGTGACCCTCGGCCTCGCGCAGATGCGGCTCGCGCAGGGGCGCGAAAAGGACGCGCTAAAACTGCTCGATGCATTCCTCGTGAAACGGCCGGAGCACGCCGACGCCCGGGCGCTGCGCGCGGGGATGCTCGAAAAGCGCGGCGACTGGAAAAAGGCGGACGCCGATCTGGCCGCCGCCGTCGCATCCTCGCCCGAGCCGCACCATGCGACCGCGCGCGCGCAGCTACTCGAACGGCACGGCCAGCCGGCGGCGGCGGCGCGCTGTCTCGACGAGGCCAGCCGCGCGCACGGTCGCGTGCCCGTGCTGGAGCAGCAGGCGCTGGCGATCGAGGAGCGCGCGGGGCTCACCGATGCCGCGCTGCGCCGGCTGGACGACCTCACCGCGCGCGAGCCGCGGCCCGACATCTGGCTCACGCGAAAGGCGAAGCTCCTCGAAAAGGCCGGGCGCGCACCGGAGGCGCGCGACGCATGGCGGCGGGCCGCCGCAGCCTTTGAAAAGGTGCCCGCCGACAAGCGCGCGTCGAAGGCGAACCGTCAGCTCGCCGCCGAAATCGAAGCCGCCCGCCCAGCCGCGCCCGCCCCATGAACGCCCTGCGCCTACTCCTCCTCTCCGCCTGCATGGCGCTCGCGAGCGCGCTGCACGCGCAAAACACGACGATCGTTCCGTATGGAGCGACGTGGCGTTACCTCGACGTCGGCAGCGACCAGGGCACCGCGTGGCGTGCGCCGGCGTTCGACGATTCCTCGTGGGCGTCCGGTCCCGCGCAACTCGGCTACGGCGACGGCGATGAGGCGACCGTCACCGGCTACATCGACACCGACCCCGTCACGAGCGGGATTCAGAAAAATGCGACCACGTATTTCCGCGCGACGGTGAATGTGCCGAACCCCGCGCAATTCATCTCACTTCGCCTCACGCTCACGCTTGATGATTCAGCCGCCGTCTTCATCAACGGCGTCGAGGTAGCCCGCACCGGGAATCTGCCCGCAAACGCCGCCTACAACACCTTCGCGACCAACGGCAGTTCGGACAACGACTCGCAGGCATTCGTCCTGTCTCCCTCCGTTCTCTCCGCCGGAGTGAACACGATCGCCGTGGAGATCCACCAGGAGTCCGCCAGCAGTTCCGACATCAGCTTCGACCTCCGGCTCATCGG
>JANOBH010000596.1:0-10409 GCA_031411535.1 Chthoniobacter sp.
ACCTCGCGCTGATCGGGCTGGGCTGTGGGAGCGGGTTTCTGCACCGGCTCTGCGGCGAACCCCGCGCCTACAAAAAGCATCGCCAGCACGAAGCGCATCCTAACTGCGAGCCATCGAAAAAAACGCGCCGTCATTCTGAGCGGAGTTCCGGGAGGCTTTGCGATCGGAACGCAGCGAAGAACCGCTGACAGAAACGCGGGCGGAGGCGGCGGGAGTGATTGCGCACACATTCCACCAGACCGGCTCCGCCCACGTACAGTCAGCGATCCTTCACTGCGTCCCGGTCGCAGACTCCCGGAACTCCGTTCAGGATGACGGTTGTTTTTTGGAAAGCCGCCGCTCCCTTCCGAATGACGGTACATTTTCATGATGCAGCAGCTTCGCCGCCGGACGGTGCCGCCGGCGGGACGGGCGGCGGGACGGTGGGTGGCGCGGCCTTTGGCGGAGCGGGTTTGCGGGCGAAGAGGCTCGCGGCCCGCTCGGGCAGCCCGCGCAGCCATTTCCAAGTTCCACACACCAGCCATGTGAGCGCCGACAGGAAGACGCCCAGATAGATCGCCTGCCAGAAGCCAGCCGCGCGCGGATTCACGGCACCCGCAATGATGAGAGCGCCAAGACCGACGAATGCGAAGTAGGCCAGCCGCGTCTGCCCCGGCCTGCCAAGCAACCGGACACCGCCGAAGAACGCCAGCAGACACGCGATGGCCTGGATGGTCGCGGCGTAGGTTTTCGCGCGATACGCGACGCGGATTTCGGACGGCGCGTCCAGACGGCGGAGCGTAACGGCGACGCCCTCCTTTTGAATCTGCGTATCGAAGCCCGCGGTCTTCACGGGCGGGAGCGGCGGCGCTTCGTCCTGCTCGGCGAATCCCGTGGTCATCGCCGCGGGACCGACGCGCGGGATGAAAAAGCGCATGCCGTGAAAGAGCCTGTCCCACCCACGGACGCTGACCCCCTCGCGCATCGAGCCGCCAAAATTCACGTAGCGGAAATCCGCTGGCAGCCGAAGCGTCCACTTCGTCTGAAGCACGCCGGTTTCGCTCAGCTTCGGCGGCTGGATGTCGAGCGTGCCGCGCCAGCCGAGCCTCTCGCCCGGCTTCGGGCTGGGCACTTCATAGACGAAGCGCACGGCAAACAGCTCATTGCCGTCCTGCCGCGCGGGCAGCCGGATGAGCAGCTCGTTTTTGTCGGGCCGCTTCGACGGCTGCTGCGGCTCGCCATCGACGAAGGCGTCGCTCAGCAACTTCGCCGCCTTGCCAGCCTTGGTCGGGAGCTGGACGGAGAAGAACTGCTGCGAGTTGTTTCGCACCCAATAAATCACCTCGGTCGTCTCCGCCTCGTCCTCGGCGATGACGCTCGTGAGCACCGCGTAGCTGACGATGGCGGACGGCACATCGAGGTAGAAGTTCTTCGACACGTCGAGCGTCAGCGCGATCGGATGCGCGCTGTATTTGTAGGCGAGAAAAACGCCGTCCCGCTGGAGCTGGCCATGGAGTTCCTTGGGGTCGATGACCTCGAGACCCTTCGCGTCGGTCTTGGTGAATTCGAGGTTGCCGTCCTTGATGACCGCGACCTGGCCGGTCTCGCGGAAAAGATTCAGCGGCTTGATCTCCGTCAGCGCGACCTGCGCGACCTGCCCTGGCTTTTGCTCGCCGCGTGCGGTGTCGTGCGAAAGGTGCAGCTCGTATCCGCCGAGCACTTTGTCCTGGAGGACGACGCGCCACACGACCGCGCCATTCGGCTGGCCCTGCGCGTTCTTGCCCTCGGTCTTGATGCGCTCCTTGATGTTCGCGCCTTCGATCTGCACGTCGTCGCCGATCGCCTTCGGCATCTCGATGGAAAACTCGTTCACGCCCGCGTATTCCACGTTGTAGGCGACCGTCCATGTGCTGCGGATCAAGGCCTCGCGCACCTCGACGAGCGCCTGCACCTCGGCGGAGACGCGCGATTTGCGCAGCTCGAACTGCACCTGCGCAGGCTTCGCTGCGCCGCGGTAGCGGAAGCCGAGCGTGAGCGGCGTCGCGCCCGCGTCCTTGATCGGGATGCCGCCGAGATTTCGGATGTCCTCCTCGCGCAGATCCCCCTTGTCCACGGTGTTCGCCTTCAGGCTGACGTGAATGGCAAGGCCCACGCGCATCTCGGTCCGCTCGACATTCTGCGGCGCGAAGACCGGCACGCCCACCGCGTCGTCCGGCTTAGCGCGCGGGGTTTCCGCGGTGACGGTGAAGGAAAATTTCCCGATGCGCCGCGTGGCGAATTTCACATTGAGCACCTTCTTTCCCGCCACGTCCTCGACTGTCGCACGCTCGACCTGCTCGCCCGTCGCCTCGGCTTCCGCAAAGCCCGCGGGCAGCTCGATCTGCGTGGAAAAGATGCCCGCCTTTTTCACCGTGTAGTCAAAGCGCGCGGTCAACTCCTGCATCTCGGGAGTGACGCGCAGGAGCGTTTCACCTGCGACCTCGATCAACGGTTTGGCCTCCGTAACGGTAACGCTGCCGCCATACGGCAGCCGGAGGTAGCGGAAGCTGCCGACAAGCCCGGCGACGGCTTTGCCGTCTCTCCCCGGAGGGACGGCCTGCTGCGTGAGCCCTTCGAGTGCGCCGACCTCCACGACCAGTTCGCCATCGGGCGCCGAAACGGACACCGAGCCGCTCTGCCGCTCGACGCCCTGCGCCTGAATGAGCGGCAGTTTCACCTGCTGCGGCAGGAGCGGGAGCGCTGATTCCATGCGGATCGCGAGCTGATAGGTGTCCTTCGCCGCGGTGTGCAGATCGACGTGCAGCCGCTGCGCGCCGGCCTCGGGTTTGAGCGTCCATTCCTTGAGGTTCTGGCCGTTCACGGCGAGCACCTGCTGGTTTTCCGGGACGAGGATTTCGAGCGCCGTCACGCCCGAGCGGAGGATGCGATAGTTGATCGTCGCGTCCGTGCGCACGGCGCCGGCGCTGACACGCACTTCAGTCTGCGCGTCGGCGAAAAGGAGCGCGGTCAGCGCGGTCTCGCCGGTCTTTTTCGTCCACGAGATGTTCACCTCCTGTGACGCGCCGAAATAGACGACAAGCTTCGTGGTGCCGTCCGCGTTTTCCACCGCGGAAAACGCCGACGCGGGCGTGATGGCGAACTCGAGTCCCTTGTCGGGAATGGTCATCTCGAACTGCGAGACCGAGGTGCGCGGGAGCTTCAGCCGCAGCGTGCTGCGGCCGGTCTCGCGCACTACGCGACCAAAAATCGTGGCCTCGATTTCGTAGCTGCCTTTGCTTGGAAAGAGCACCTCGTAGCCGCCGTCGGCAAAGTTCAACACGGCGGTCGATTTCGCCTCGGCGATGCTCAGCTCGCCCGTGCCGAGCGCGAGCTTCGACCATCCTTCCTTCAGCGCCTCAAAGCTGAGCTTTGCCTTGATCTGTGCGACATCGCCGGTGACCGCGCCCGCGTAGTTTGCCGCCGCGAGCACGCCCTCGACCGGCGGCTCCGTCTTCTTCAGCTTTTCCGGGAGATTGAGCCGGTTCCACATTTCGAGGAATTCGCGGTACGGCAGAAAGACGCCGCGCTCCTCCTTGCCGAAAACGTCCTCCAGTTTCTCGAACGGCACGTAAATCGTCTGCTCCTTGGTGACGGTCTTCGGCGGCTCGGCGGGCTTGAGAGCCGCGTCGTTTCCAAAGGCGGCGGCGGCGAGTTCATCGAGCCGCGCCTTGAGCGCGTCCGTGCTTGGCGGCGCGGGGTCTTGAGCGAAAGCGGCGGACGCGAGCGCGAGCAGCACGGTGAGCACGAGGCGGGAGGTTTTCATACGCGAATGGGGAGGAAGATGGCGCAGCCGCGCGCCGGTGTTGTCAGGAGGGTGCGAAACGATTGTCAAAGATTTGTCTGCGGAGCAAACCAATCGCGTGGAGGGAAACTTGGCGGCGGCCATGTAGGCGGGACTTCCTAGTCCCGCAGCGGGGGATGCGGCTCTCGGAAGGGCCGCCTACGGCGCGGCGGCGCGCAGCTTGATGAGCTGGTTCTGCGTGGTCACGTAGAGCGCGCCATTGGCTGCGGTGGCGGTGGCGCTGATGGGTGACTTGCCTTCGATGTGCGCGAGGACTTTCAGCTCCTTCCCGCTGGCGAAAATCCAGAAGTCGCCTTTCCGCGTGCCGATGAAAACCTTGCCATCGGCGAGCATCGGCGACGCCCACACCTCGCCGCGGAGATCCTGCTTCCAAAACTCCGCGCCGGTCTCGGCATCGAGGCAGTGGAGGCCGCGCGTGTCGGCGATGTAGAGGAGGCCGTCGCGGATGGCGGGCGTGGTCATGACGTGGCGGTCGAGCGGCGCGCTCCAAACCTGCGCGCTGCTCGTGGCGTCGCCGGTTTTGGTGGCGTCGATGCACTTCATCCACGCCTCGTTTTTGCCCCACCAGATGTCGCCGCCGCCAGCGACGTAGATGCGGTTCTTGTAGAAAACGGGCATGCCGTAGATGTCGCTCGGGCTTTCCTGCTTGTTGCCGGTGAAGCGATGCACCTCCGTCTTCGGCGCGGTCGGGTCGATGTCGAAGAACCAGACCTTTTTCAGCTTGAGCACTTCGCCGGCAGGCGGGCCTTGCGTGACGGGCTCGAAGGCGCGCACGATGCCGTCGCCGCCCGCGAAGAAGATGAGCGGCTTCCCATTCACCACGCCAAAGGAAGGCGAGGACCAGGTCGCGTGGAAAATGTTGTCGCCGATCTTCTCGTCGTCCTGTGCGACGAGGCGTCCGGTCTTTTTCTCGAGGACGATGAGGCTCGGCGCGTCCGGGCGGCGGACGACGCGGTGCGTATTGTCCACGCCATTGCCGGTGTTCACGTAGAGGTAGTCGCCGCGGACGAGGATGGATGCGTGCGCACCGTCGTGCGGCCATGTGCCGGACTGCGCGGGCATGTCGTAGAGCCAGATGATGTCGGCATCGGCCGGGCCGGGCGGCGGGAGCGGGGCGAAAGTGGCCACGGGCACCGGCTTGAAGTCCGGCGGCGGCGCGGGGAACTGCCGCATGTGCGCGGCCTCGTCCATGAAAGGGCCGTCGTTGCCGTTCGCCATGCCGGCGACATCGAGGCAGACGACCTCGCCGCGGTTGGTCAGCGTGTAGGCGCGATTCCCTTCCACCGTCACCGGCGACGCGAGGCCGGTCTTCGGCCAGTCGAAGTACTGATCCTCCGTGCGCTTCGGGACGACGAGCTGCCAGAGCAGGTGGCCGTCCTTTTCATCGAGGCAAAGCAGCACGCCGGAGTCGGCGGTGAGCTGCGGATCGCGCGGCGTCTCATTGTTTGTGCCAATATAAACGCGCCCGTCCGCGACGATCGGCGTGGCGTGCGACTGCGTGCCGAGCGGCGCGATCCACTCGACGTTCTTCTTCGTCGCGAGGTCATACGTGTCCGGCAGCCCGCGCCCGTCCGAGACCATGTTGCGCGTGTCCCGTTCGCCCCACTGCGGCTGGTCGGCGGCGTGCAGCGCGGAGGTGGCGAGAAAAATGAGCGCGTGGAAGTGCCGGGGGATTTTCATGGGGGTAGCTGGAATATGAAACGGAGACGCGTTTGGGAAGCGTGTCGTCCCTCGACTGCTTCCCGCCCTCCTCCGCCCGCGCGGAACTCCGCCCGGGAGACCGGTCGCTACTTTTTCCCCGCCGCCGGCACCACGACCACCGGGCATTTCGCGCCTTTCAGCACGCCCTGCGTGATGCTCCCGACGAGCAACTCATACAGCGCGCCGTGGCCGTGCGAACCCATGACGATCATCCCCGCGCCGTGCTCGTCCGCGAGGGTGAGGATCTTCTCCGCGATCGGCCCCTGCACATGCATCGCGGTAACGGCGAGTCCGTCGGCTGCGACCTGCGCCTTCAGCTCATCGAGCCGCACATGCTCGGCACGGTAGTCCTGGGCGATCGCCACGCGTACCGTCTGCGGCCCCGGCTCGAAGCCGACGAAATCCGGCTCCGGCTCGGCGACCTTCAGCAGCACGATGCTGCCGCCGAGCGCCTTTGCGAGAACCTGCGCCTCGGCGAGCACCGGCGCGGTCGTGTCTGAAAAATCCACGGGAACGAGAATTGTCTTCATAATGGTGCCTCCGTTGTTGTCTTCGGATGTCACACGTTACCTGCGCGGGCGGGATTCGTCTCGTCTTTCCTTGGCCTTCGCCACTCGTCAATTGCAGCCCGCCCGCGTAGCCTCGCGCCGTGCCCGACCTTTTCTCCGAACCCTCCGCCGCGCCCGCGCCGCCCGCCGCCAGCGCGCCGCTCGCGCAGCGCATGCGCCCGCGCACGCTCGACGAGTACGCCGGCCAGGAGCACATCCTCGCGCCGGGCAAGCTGCTGCGCCGCGCGATCGAGGCGGACCGCATTTCGTCCATCATCCTCTTCGGCCCGCCGGGCACGGGGAAGACGACGCTCGCGGAGATCATCGCCAGCGCCACGCGGTCGCGGTTCGAGCGGCTGAGCGGGGTGGAAAGCAACGTCGCCGACCTGCGCCGCGTCATCGCGAGCGCGGCAAACCGGCTCGCGAACAAGGGCGAAAAGACGATCCTTTTCATCGACGAAATCCACCGCTGGAACAAGGCGCAGCAGGACGTGCTGCTGCCCGACGTCGAGCGCGGCACCGTGCGGCTCATCGGCGCGACGACGCACAACCCGTATTTCTACATCAACTCCCCGCTCGTCTCGCGCTCGCAGGTTTTCCAACTCGAACCTCTGAGCGTGGAAAGCCTCATCGCGCTGCAAAAGCGCGCGATCGCGGATGCCGAGCGCGGCTTTGGCAAAATGCGGATCGAGATCGCGGACGACGCGCTCGCGCACCTCGCCACGTCCGCCGATGGCGATGCACGCAAATGTCTGAACGCGCTGGAAATCGCGGTCGTCACGACGCCGCCGGGCGTGGACGACGTCATCCGCATCGACCGCCCGACGGCCGAGGAGAGCATCCAGAAAAAGGCGGTGGTCTATGACGCGGACGGCGACCAGCACTACGACACGATCTCCGCATTCATCAAAAGCGTGCGCGGCTCGGACCCCGACGCCGCGCTCTACTGGCTGGCTAAAATGCTCTACGCGGGCGAGGAGGTGCGCTTCCTCGCGCGGCGGCTGGTGATCCTCGCGAGCGAGGACATCGGCCTTGCTGATCCGCACGCGCTCGTGCTCGCAGTCGCGGCGCAGCAGGCGGTG
This sequence comes from Chthoniobacter sp., assembly GCA_031411535.1. Taxonomy (GTDB): domain Bacteria; phylum Verrucomicrobiota; class Verrucomicrobiia; order Chthoniobacterales; family Chthoniobacteraceae; genus Chthoniobacter. The sequence continues at coordinate 7,152 of JANOBH010000596.1, forward strand.
GAATTCATCGGGCTGCCGGAGGCGCAGATTCCGCTCGCCCACTGCACAGTCTATCTCGCCACCGCGCCGAAATCCAACCGCGCCTATGCCGCGCTCCACGCCGCGCAGGCGGATGTGAAAGGCGGCATCACCCTCGCGGTGCCGCGGCATCTCCGCAGCACCGGCAGCAAGCGCGCGAAAAAGGCGCTCGGCCACGAAGGCTACCAGTACAGCCACGACGGCGAAGGCGCTTACATCCCGCAGGCGTACCTGCCGGAAGGCCGCCGCTACTACGAGCCCGGCGAGCAGGGCGCGGAAAAGCGGATCAAGGAGCGGCTGGATTACTGGCGCGCGCTGTTTGAGCAGGCGCAAGGGACGCCGTAGGGCATGACAGGCTTCTTCAGCGACCAAGAGCACCAAAGGTGCGCAGATAAGCCAGCCCAGGGCAACGCCCCGGGAAATCGAATGAGAGCGAGCCAGCCCTGAAAGGGCGTGATAGCGACAGTTGTGCCCCCTTTCAGGGCTGACTCATTTTCGTTCCCCGACCCAGGGCGTCGCCCTGGGCTGGCTTGCTGGCGGGCCTTTGGCCCTCTACGGCGCCGTTACCATTTTCCTCACCACCCATCCCGGCGTCGTGTTTTTGATCACCATCTGGAGGTCGAGCTGCTTCCGCTTTCCGTCGTCGTCGTAGTAGATCGACTCGGTGTTGTTCACGATGCCCACAACCGCGCCGCGCTCGTCGAGGACGGGACAGCCGCTCGATCCTTTCGCGAAGTCGGCGGTGATCGTCATGAACGCCTCGTCGCCGTCTTTTGTGCGCCAGACGGTGTGGCGCGCAACCGTGCCGGCGGTGAGCATGAAAAAGCGGTCGTCCGGGTGGCTCATCACCACGATCGGCGAGCCGGCCGGCGCGGGCGCGGGCGCGAGCGGGAGCGCGGGCAGCTTCACGTCGGCCGGGAGGTCGAGCTGGAAAAGCATCACGTCATTGACCGGATCGGCCGCCAGCACCTCGCGCACGGGGAAGATGCGACCGTCGCGCGTCATCGCCACGAATCCGCGCGAGCCGCGATCCTTCGCCACATGCTGGCTCGTCACGCATACACCGCTTTCGCCGATCACGAACGCGCCCGCCGCGACGCTGAACTGCGTCTCCTTCGATTTGCCGTCGCGGAAAAACTCGCCGAGTACGAGCGTCGCCGCCTCCGCCCGCGACGCGATCTCGGGCCACGCGAGCTTTTCCGCGGCCGGCTCCGGAAGCCGCAGGGCGCAGGTACGGCGGTCGAGCGTCAGCTTTTTGATCCGCCCTGCGGCGAGAAGTTTCCGCCCCTCGGCCTCGATGTAGAGATCGACCTCGCGGTCATCGAACGGCTGGCCCGCGACCGGCGCGCGCGGCACCAGCGCCGGCTCTCTGCCCTGCATCTTCGCCTTTTCCGCGGGCGATGGCGCCGTGCCCTTCGTCACCGGCAGCTCGGCGCTCCATGTGGGCGCGGCGGCGAGCATGCAGAGGATCAGGAGGGGGACGGTTTTCATCGCGCGCGGATGCTCGGCGAAGCCGCAGCCAATATCCAGCGCGCGATGCATCCGCGCCGCGCCGGCGGACGCATACTGGCAAATGGCATCGCAATTCTCCGCCTCCCGCCGCACCGTGCCCGCCATGAAATCCCGCGAACGCTGGCACTCGCGACTCCGCGCCTTTCTCCACCCGCTGAATGAGGAGAAGCTCGCCGCGCTCCGCGCGCGCTGGGACACGCTGCCCGCGGAGCTGAAGACGCCGAACCAAATCTCCGGGCGGCATCTCACGCACTGCGGCTTCACCACGGGCGCGAGCTTCTGCTCTTTCCACTGCACGCACTGCTACCTGCCGAAGAACGCGAACGAAACGCCGATCCCCTCGCTCGCGGACATGAAGGAGCAGATCGACGCGAACCGCCGGCTGCAGGGCCCCGGCGGCGGGCTCCAGCTCACGGGCGGCGATGTCGCGGACGCCTACTGGCGCTCCGGGCGCGCGGACGAGCTGGTGGAAATCGTGCGCTACGCCTACGCCGCCGGCCTCGTGCCGATGCTGATGACGCACGGCCAGACGCTGATCGAGCAGCCGGCCTTTCTGGAGCGGCTGATGGTCGAGGGCGGGCTGCGGCAGGTCGCGATCCATATCGACGTGACTCAGGGCGGGCGGCACGGCTTTCCCATCGGGCGCGTGAAGAGCGAGGCGGACCTGCATCCGGTGCGCGCGGCCTTCACGGAGCTGGGCTGGCGCATGCGCGAAAAGACGGGGCTGCCGCTGGAGTTCGCGCACAACTGCACGGTCGCGCGCAAGAACCTCGACGGCGTGGCGGAGATCATCCGCTGGTTCATGGCGGAGCCGAAGCGCTCGCAGCTCTGGCGCATGCTTAGTTTCCAGCCCGAGGCGGACACGGGGCGCACGGTTTTCAGCGTGAAGCCGATCACGCCCGCGGATGTGTGGGAGCAGATCTGCGCGGGCACGGGGCGCGCGCTGCGGCGCGATGCGAGCATCCTCGGGCACCCGGATTGCAACTCGTGGGCGTCGCTCCTCGTCTCGCGGCGCACGGGCGAGAGCTGCCCTCTGCTGCCAGAGGACAAAAAGTGGGACGCGCTCTTTGGGCAAGTGCTGGAGCGGATCGGCGGGCTGTCGCTGGTGACGGACGACGCGGGGACGGCGCCGTTCCGGCTGCTCGGCGTGCTCGCGCAGAACCCGGTCATCGGCGCCCGGCTCGCGTGGCGGCTGGCGGCGCATGTGGCCTCGGGCAAGCTGCCGGCGTCGATGCTGCCGGCGCTGCTCGCGGGCGATGTCCACACGCTCGGAGTGGGGATGCACAACTTCATGGACGCGGCGACGGTCGCGCGGGCGGAGACGGACCCGACGGTGAAGTCGCGCCTCGACTCGTGCGTCTTCAAGGGCGCGGTGAAGCAGGACGGCGAATGGGTGGGCGTGCCGATGTGCAAGATGAACGAGGCGAAATGGGGAGAGCTGTACGCGCGGCGGATGGCCGACCCGGCGCTGCGCGCGATGCCGCAGGCGAAGGAGATCCGGGAAGCGGCGGAGGTGTGAGACGTTGTCCCGGACACCACAATCGGTGTCATCCTGAGCGGAGCGGAGGCGGAAAGGCGGGCGTAGCGCAGGATGACACGGCTTTGTGTATTGCCCTTCCCCTACTCCGCGAGCGCGCGGGTGAGGAGGCGGGTGAGTTGCGACGCGGCGGTCTTTCCGGTGGCGAGGACTTCGGCGTGATCGAGAGGCGCGGCGCTGAGGCCGGCGGC
>JANOBH010000597.1:0-8283 GCA_031411535.1 Chthoniobacter sp.
CCTGAGCGGCGGCATCGACTCCGCGCTCACCGCCGTCATCGCCGTCGAGGCCCTCGGCGCCGGGAATGTGCGCGGCGTTTCACTCCCCTCGCAGTACTCCTCGCAGGGCAGCCTCGATGATGCGCGCATCCTCGCGGAGAACCTCGGCATCCGCTACGACATCATCCCGATCCAGCCGGTCTTTGTGCCGGTGAAAGGGCAGCTCGCGGAAGTCTTCGCGGGCCGCGCCGAGGACACGGCGGAGGAAAACATCCAGGCCCGGCTGCGCGGCGTCATCCTCATGGCAATGTCGAACAAGTTCGGCTCCCTGCTGCTCACGACCGGCAACAAAAGCGAACTTGCCGTCGGCTACTGCACGCTCTACGGCGACATGTGCGGCGGCCTCGCCGTCATCAGCGACGTGCCAAAGACGATGGTCTATCGCCTCTCCGAGTGGATCAACCGCGAGCGCGAAATCATCCCGCGCGACACCCTCACCAAGCCGCCGTCCGCCGAGCTGCGCCCGGACCAGACCGACCAGGACTCGCTCCCGCCCTACGACGTGCTCGACGCCATCCTGGATGCGTACGTCGTCGGCGGAAAATCGCGCGCCGAGATCGTCGCCGCCGGTTTCGACCAGCCGACCGTCGATCGCGTCGTCCGCCTGATCGACATGAACGAATACAAACGCCGGCAGGCCGCGCCCGGTCTGAAAATCACCAGCAAAGCCTTCGGAGTCGGCCGCCGCATGCCCATCGCCCAGCGCTACGCGGGGAAATAGAAACCAAGGAAGGCCATCGCCTTTCGCCCTTCGCCTTTCGCCTTTTTATGAAAACCATCCAATCCGCCTCCGTCTGCGGTCTCGGCAAACTCGGAGCCTGCATCGCCGCATCGCTCGCCAAGCAAGGCTTCGATGTCATCGGCGTGGACATCGACCCGGAGAAAGTCCGCCTTATCAATGAGGGCCTGCCGCCCGTCGAGGAGCCGCTGCTCGCCGAGACGATCACCGCCGGCCGTTCGCGGCTCCGCGCGACCGTGGATCACCGCGAAGTCGTCGCGACCGACGTCACCTTTTTCATCCCGCCTTCGCCGAGCCTGCCGGACGGCAGCTTCGCCACCGAGTTTCTCCTCAAAGCCATGCAGCCCGTCGCCAAGGCACTGCGCGAAGCGGGCAAGACCGGCCACATTTTCGTGTGCAGTTCGACCACGACGCCAGGCGCGGTCGATTCCGTTCTCATCCCCATGATCGAAAAGGAGACCGGCTGGAAGTGCGGCAAGGAATTCGGCTTCTGCTACAACCCCGAATTCATCGCGCTCGGCAATGTCGTCAACGGCCTGCTCGAACCCGACATGGTGCTCATCGGCGAATCCGACAAGGCCAGCGGCGACGCCCTCGAGGACCTCTACCGCCGCTACAACCGCAACAAGCCGCGCCTCGCCCGCATGTCGATCATCAGCGCCGAGCTGACGAAGATTTCCGTGAACAGCTACATCACGATGAAGATCAGCTTCACCAACCAGCTCCGCATGATCGCCGAGCGGTTTGACGGCGCGAGCATCCACGACATCCTCGACGCCATCGGCAGCGACAGCCGCATCGGGCACAAGTACCTGCGCCCCGGCCTCAGCTTCGGCGGCCCGTGCTTCCCGCGCGACAACCGGCTCCTCGCCTACACTGCGAAACAGAAAGGCCTCCTCGCCCCGATGGCCGAAGCCTCCGACCGCGTGAACGAGCTGACGAAACAGAATCTCCTCGAAACCGTGCAAGCTCTCGTCGGCAAAGGCGAGACGGTCGCCGTGCTCGGCCTGGCCTACAAGCCGGACACCTACATCACCGAGGAATCCGCCGGCCTTTTCCTCGCGCAGAATCTCAAGCGCCACGGCCACCGCGTGCTCGTCCACGACTGCGTGGCCACGCCCGCCAACAGCCCCGCGCTGCATGAGTTCGAGGTCATCGCCGATCCCGCCGCGCTTCAGGATCGGAGCGACGTGCGCCTCGCGGTCGTCTGCTGCCCGTCGCCGCAGTACCGCACGCTGAAAGTCCCCGCCGGCACCACACTGCTCGACGCGTGGGGCGTGGTCGGCGTGTAAATCCGGCTCCGCCAAACGACATGGAACCCAACGACGAAGCGCTCAAAGGACAGGTCAGGGAATTTTGGAACCGGGGAAGCTGCGACACGCATGCCGCAGTCTCCGAGAAATTTACCCGGCCTTACTTCGAGGAAATCGAAGCGTACCGCTATTACGACCAACCGTTCATCCACGGGTTTGCCCAATTCACCCGGTATTTCGGAAAGCGCGTCGTCGAGGTCGGATTCGGAGCCGGGACCGACTTCATCCAGTGGCTCCGCGCCGGCGCTCGCGCCTCCGGGGTGGACCTTACGCAGGAAGGCTTGGAGAATCTCACGCACCGGATTCAGGTCTATAATCTGCCTCCGCCGGAAAAGATCGCCGTCGCCGACGCTGAAGCCCTCCCGTTTGAGTCGAACATCTTCGACTTGGGATACTCTTTCGGCGTGCTGCATCACTCCCCGGACACGGAAAAGGCCGTTGCCGAGCTCGTCCGGGTCATCCGTCCCGGAGGCGAGCTGAAGATCATGCTGTACAACAGCCGCTCGATCTGTGCGCTCAATGCTTGGGTGAAGCACGCCCTCCTGCGTGGACGCCCGTGGAAATCCGTCGCGTGGGCGCTCTGGCACCATGTCGAAAGCGTGGGAACCAAGGCCTACACGCAGAACGAACTCCGGCAAATGCTCGCCGCGCTGCCATTGCAGGACATTCGCGTCCACACGGAAGTCACCTCTGCCGACACCCTCGCCTCCTCGTCATTCCTCCCGCTGAACTGGCTTTACCGCCTGGCTATCCACATCGCCGGCTATCGCTCCGGCTGGCGCATCGACGCCTTCAGAGGTTCGGGCACCTTGCCAACACAGGGGCAGAAAGTGGAGTTTTCGGGCCATCGGCTCGGTTGGTTTCACTGCATCACCGCCCGCAAGAAAGGCTGACTAAGGAAGTGGTGAGCCAGCGACCGGGCCAGCTCACAGCTTATCGAGACCGATGTTCGACGAAAATGTCGTCTTCTCGTGCATGTGTTTCCGCAGCTTCCATTTGCCGGAAACGAGGTCGCACTTCCCTCGGTAGCGCAACTTCTGGAGCTGCCGCTTTCCGCGCACCATGGCGCCGAGGACCTTGCCCCGCAGCCCGGCCGGCAGCCCGTGCTCCATTTGGACCATCCTGCTTTCGCGCGCCATATTGGCTTGAATCCGCGCGTCCGCCGATTGCCCCTGCACGTGCCAACGATAGTCCACAAGCAGCTCCGGCACGTGCCCGATCTTGCAGCCGGCCTGACCCAGCCGCAGGACGAATTCGAAGTCCGCCGAGTTTTTCAGCACCTTGTACCGGAACGCGCCGAGCTTCGTGTAGATGGACTTTTTAACGAAAAGCGTGGGGTGGATCACGTAGCCGATGCCGAAGCGCAGCACGTCGTAGTCAAAGACCGCCTCCTCCCGGCGGTAGATCTCCCGCCCGCTGCCATCCACAAAGACGACATCGCCAAAGAGCCCGTCCCAGTCCGGGTTCGCGGCAAACGCCTCGCCCACCTTGCGCAGCGCGCCGGGGCGGTAGCAGTCGTCCGCATTGAGGACAGCCACGACCTCGCCCGTCGCACTCTCGATGCCCTTGTTCATCGCGTGGTAGTGGCCCTCGTCCCTTTCCGACTTCCAGATGAGCTGCGGGTATTCTTTCAAAATATCCACGGTGGCATCCGTCGAGCCGCCATCCATGACGATGTGCTCGACCGCCGGGTAGTCCTGCCGCGCCACGCTTTCGATGGTATCGCGGATGGTGGCCGCGCCATTGAAGCTGGGGGTGACGACGGTGATTTTCGGGAGCGCGGACATGGCGCGGGGGAAGTAGCACCGAAGCCTGCGGAGGGCAATTGCCATGAGGCGTTTGCCTCCCGGAACCGACATTCCCCTTGCCGCTCGCGAGGATGTGCCAATAAGTTCGCCGCCCCCTATGAATCCGCCTTCCACGGCCCCCCGAAAGCCCCTCGTCGTCGCCCAGGCGGGCATCGGCTACTGGGGTCCGAATATCCTGCGCAACCTCGCCTCCAATCCGCGCTGCCGCGTCAAAACCGTGGCCGATTTCTCGGAAGAGCGCCGGCGGTTTGCGACGAATCTGTATCCCGGCGTGCAGGCGGTGGGCGACCCGGCGGCGATCATCGACGACCCGGAGATCGACGCCGTGGTCATCGCCACGCCCGCGGCGACGCACTTCGATCTCGCCATGCGGTGCCTCGCGGCCGGGAAGCACATCCTGGTGGAGAAGCCCTTCGCCACCCGCGTGGACGAGGTGGAGAAAATCGCGGCCTCCGCACGCGCTGCGGGGCGCGTGGCGATGGCGGCGCACACCTTTATTTTCAATGACGCCGTGCGCTACCTCAAGAAGCTCATCGACAGCGGCGATCTCGGCGAGGTGCGCTACATCTACAGCCAGCGGCTCAATCTGGGGCGCATCCGTCCGGACGTGGACGCGCTGTGGAATTTCGCGCCGCACGACGTGAGCATCATCCAGTACCTGCTCGGCGATCCCGAGCCGGTCTCCGTGATGCGGAGCGGCATGGACTATGTGCAGGACGGCATCGAGGACGTGGTCTTTCTCCACGTCGTCTATCCGGGAAAGGTCATGGCCCACGTGCATGTAAGCTGGCTCGACCCGCACAAGGTCCGCCAGATGACCGTCGTCGGCACAAAGAAGATGGCCGTCTATGACGACGTCTCGGACAACAAGATCGCCATCTACGACAAGGGCATCGAGCCCAAGGCCGTGCTCGGTCAGCGGATGGATTACGACCTGCCGCTGCAGCGGCAGTTCACCCACCGCAGCGGCGACATCCTCATCCCGAACATCAATTTCCGGGAGCCGCTCAAGGTCGAGGTCGATCACTTTTTCGACTGCATCCTCGAAGGCGCCGAGTGCCTCACCGGCCCGGACCACGCGCGCGAGGTCATCCGCATCCTGGCCGCCGCCAAGGCATGAGCGAGCAGCCAAACATCCGGCGGTGCGGCATCACCGATGTCACCTTTGGCGCGAACGTCACCGTCGTGGAGCCGGTGAATCTCTACGGATGCGCGATCGGCGAGGGCACCTTCGTCGGCCCCTTCGTGGAGATCCAGCGCGGGGTTAAAATCGGCCGCTTCTGCAAGATCCAGTCGCACGCCTTCATCTGCGACCTCGTGGAAATCGGCGACCACTGCTTCGTCTCGCACGGCGCGATGTTCATCAATGACCTCTTCCAAACCGGCGGACCCGCCGGCGGGAAGCGCGAGTGCTGGAAGGCGACCGTCATCGGCAGCCACGTCTCCATCGGCACCAATGCCACGGTGCTCCCGGTGCGCATCTGCGACCACGTTGTCATCGGCGCCGGCTCCGTCATCACAAAGGACATCACCGAGCCCGGCATCTACGCCGGCAACCCCGCGCGGAAACTGCGGGACATCTGACACCCGTTCCGCCCACCCGTTTTTTCCATGCAAATCCCATTCGTTGACCTCAAAGCCCAGTACCGCGCCCACCGCGCAGAGATCGACGCCGCCATCGCCGCGGTGATCGACGGCACCGCATTCATCCGCGGCAAATACGTCGCCGATTTCGAGAAGGCCTACGCGGAAAAATACGGCGTGAAGCACTGCGTGAGCTGCGGCAATGGCACCGACGCGATCTTCATCACGCTGAAAATGCTCGGCGTCGGCGCGGGCGATGAGGTCATCACGACGAGCAACAGTTGGATCGCTTCTTCCGAGACGATCACGCAGACCGGCGCGCGCGTGGTCTTCGTGGACGTGGAGGACGACTGCTACGACCTCGACGCCTCGAAGATCGAGGCCGCGATCACACCGCGCACAAAGGCGATCCTACCCGTGCATCTGCTCGGCCAGCCGGCGCAGATGGATGTCATCATGGACATCGCCCAGCGGCGCGGGCTGCACGTCGTCGAGGACTGCGCGCAGGCGCATTTCGCCACATTCGCCGGGCGGCGCGTGGGCACGTTTGGCATCGCGGGCACGTTCAGCTTTTACCCAGGGAAAAACCTCGGTGCGTACGGCGACGCGGGCGCCATCGTCACCGACGACGCCGCGCTCGCGGAAAAGGTGCGGATGTTTGCCAACCACGGTGCCGACCGGGTGAACAAGCACGAGCACCTGATGGAAGGAGTGTGCAGCCGCCTCGACGGGCTCCAGGCCGCGATCCTTTCCGCCAAGCTCCCGCACATCGACGCATGGACGCGCAGCCGCCAGGAGCGCGCCGCGCGCTACGACGCGCTGCTCGCCGGCGTGCCGGAGGTCACCGCGCCGAAGATCCGCCCCGGCGCGACGCACGTCTTTCACAACTACGTGCTGCGCGCTCAGCGGCGCGACGAGCTGCAGACCTTCCTGAAAGAGAACGGCATCGATACGACACGGCACTATCCCGTGCCGCTGCCCTTCCTCAAAGCCTACGAGTACCTCGGCCACACGCCCGCGGATTTTCCCGTCGTCACGCAGCACAGCCAGGAGATCATTTCGCTGCCGGTCTATCCCGAACTGACGGACGAACAGCAGGTGTACATCGCCGCCAAGATCAAGGGGTTCTACAAATGAAGAAGGCAGAATGAAGAATGAAGAACATGACCTTCGGGCGCGGACGACGGCTTTTGCGTTGCGCGTGATCGGAATGTTTTGCGCGTTGCCGAAGAGCACCGAAGCGCAGGTGCTGGGGAAACAGGTGTTGCGCTCGGGGACTCCCGGTGGCGCGAACTGCCGCGAAGCGCACCGCGCCCGGTCGAAAGCCGAATTCATTTCCGAGATGGGAGACTGCTCGAGCAGACCTCCTACTGGCTCGACCTGCTCACCGAGTCGGGCATCGTGAAGCCTTCAAAACTCGCGAGCCTGATGGATGAGACCAGCCAGCTCACCGCCATTTTCATCACGATCATCAAAAACTCCAAACGCAACGCTCCGTGAGTTCCATTCTTCATTCATCACTCTTCATTTTTCATTTATGAAGCTGCTCATCACGACCTCCTCGTTTGGCGCGAAGGACGACGGCGCGCTCAATGCGATCCGCGCCGCCGGCTACGAGGCGGTGCCGAATCCCTTTGGCCGCACGCTCACCGAGGCCGAGATCGGCGCGCTGCTCTCGGAGCACCGCCCCGTGGGCCTGATCGCGGGACTCGAGCCGCTCACGGCCCGCGTGATCGAAGACGCCGCGTCGCACCTCAAGGTCATCTCCCGCTGCGGCACGGGCATGGACAATGTCGATCTCCCCGCCGCGAAGAAACTCGGCATCGCCGTCCTCAACACCCCGGCCGCCCCCGCCGAGGCCGTCGCGGAGCTCTCACTCGGCCTGATCCTCGCGCTCATCCGCAATGTCGTGGCGCACGACCAGTTGGTGCGTTCCGGCACATGGAAAAAGCGCATGGGCCTGCTGCTCTCCGAGATCACCGTCGGCATCGTCGGCCTCGGCCGCGTGGGCAGGCGCGTGGCCGCCATCCTCCGCCCGCTCGGCACGAAAGTCGTGGCGACCGACGTGATGCCCGACCACGACTGGATCGCCGCGCACGGCGTGAGCCTGATGACGCTCCCGCAGCTCCTCGCCGCGTCCGACGTCGTCAGCCTGCATCTCCCATACGCCAGCGGCGACCTGCACCGCCTGATGAATGCCGAGCGCATCGCCATGATGAAGCCCGGCAGTTTTCTCCTGAACACCTCCCGCGGCGCGCTCATCGACGAGCAGGCCGTCGCCGACGCGCTCGCGAGCGGGCACCTGGCTGGCGCGGCGGTGGACACCTTCGAGCACGAGCCCTACACCGGCCTGCTGCTCCAGGCGCCGAATATGATCCTTTCGCCGCACGCCGGCTCCTACGCCCGCGCCACGCGCAACCGCATGGAACTCGAAGCCGCGCAGAACCTCATCGCGGGAATGAAGAAGGCAGAATGAGGAATGCAGAAGTGATGCGCGGCATTTCCTCATTCCTCATTCTTCATTCTTCATTCAGATGATCCGCGCGATCATCTTCGATTTCGACGGCGTCATCCTCGACTCCGTGGATATCAAGACGAAGGCCTTCGCGCGGCTTTTCGAGGAGCACGGGCCTGATGTGCAGCGGCAGGTCGTCGCGCATCATCTCGCGCACGGCGGCATTTCGCGGTTCAAAAAATTCGCGCACATCTACGAGCACATCCTTCGACGGCCGATGCCGCCGGGCGAATCCGAGCGGCTCGGCGAGCGCTTCAGCGATCTCGTTTTCGACGAAGTCGTGAA
>JANOBH010000598.1:0-5048 GCA_031411535.1 Chthoniobacter sp.
TTCGCGGAAGTCGCCGTCATCTTCCCCGCCGAAAAGTTGGAGCAATTCCGCGCGCGTCCCGGCGATGTCCACGCGCCGTCGCGCCTCCTCATTGCGCAGCCCCTCGCTCGCCGGCCCGTGATAAGTGCAAAGCCACGTATCCGCCTCCACCGGCGCGCTGTCCGCGTGGAAAGAAAACACATCCGTGAGCACCGGCCCCGCCTCCCCGTCGCGCGGGTAGTCATGGATGCAGTTCAGCACGGGATCGCGATCGAGAGCCCGCAGCAGCCGCTGGTCTTCGAGGAGAATCCCGATCGCCACCCGGCCCGCCGCACTCACCGGCAGGCCCGCAAGCCGTGCGTCGTCGAGCGTCGCGATGCCCGCGCCCGCGCCCAGAAGCTCCACGACTTCGCCATAATCCCCCGCCAGCACGCGCGGCCAGCACAGCGCATTCACGCCATCGGCGAAAGGCGTCGTGGCCAGCTCGTGAAAACTGTTCACGACCTGGATGCGCGGATAGTCGGGAGGCAGGGTGAAAGCAGTCATGCGCGCGACCCATTGGTCTGCTCCGAGATCGTGGTCGCCTCGCTGATGATCAACGCCGCCGAAGCCCGCTGCGTGTGATACTCCACCATCAAGTCATTCCGCACCCGCTCCCGCCCCGCCCGGCCCCGCGTGAGAGGCGCCATCACCACGCGATTGCTCAGCGGCAGTGCGCGGATGCGTTTCATGGTTTGGGTGCGGGTTTGGATTGCGGGCGCCCGGGCAGCGGTCCCCAAATTTCCGCCATGAGGGCGAAAATTTCCGGCTCGGCCTGCTTCAGTTCGCCGGTGACGAACGGGTAGAAATCGTTCGAGCCGAAGTAGCACTCCGTCATCTCGGCGAAGAACTCCTTGGGATCGTTCAGCCCGTAGTGCTCGCGCATGTGGCCGGGGCTGGTGAGGACAGATTTGTATTTGCCGCTGTCGCGAAACTTTTCCCACGCGGCGCGGATCCGCGGATCGTCGAAGCCGGGCACCTGATCATGATACGCGTGGGACAGCTCGTGCAGCACGACCCACGGCATCCGGTGGTTTTCAAACGGCGAGAGGAAATGCTCTGCCTCGGGAATGTGGACGCATTTCGCGAGCGCCTCGCTGTAGCCGTGCGATTTCAGCCAGCCGGCATTCGGGTGATACTGCATGGCGTGCAGGTCGCCGTGGTTGAGGTCGAGCTGGATGGTCACCGCGCGCAGTTTCGCCAGCGCCGGCTCCGGCACGATGATGGCGATGGCGACGAGCCGCGCGGTGAGGAGCTTGAGCGCGCGTTCGCCCACCGCGGCGTTGTCGCCCTTCAGCAGCCGGTCATCCACGCGCGTGCTCCAGCCCTCGATCTCGCGGGTCGTGTGGGCGGTGGGAAGCGCGGGGGCGGCAGCGGCAAATGGGTGGGCGCAGACCAGGGAGATGAGGCAGATGAGGAGGGTTTTCATTTTTCGGAAAGCGCGTGGATGGTCCCGTGGATGGAGTGCTCGATAGGAGCGCCGTCGGGCGCGCGGAGTTTGGCAGTGAGTTCGTAGCAGTGGGTCGGGGCGAGCGCGGGGATCGAGAGCGTCACGGTGCGCGCGTCGGCGCTGAGCTTCGCGGCGGTGATTTCGAGCGGGTGCTCGTCGAGGTGTTTTGAGCCGTAGCTTTTGCTGCGTTTGAGAGACCACGCTTTCAGTGCGAAGGCGTCGGGCTTCACGCTGTTCGGGTCGAGCGGTTCGCTGAAGATTACGGTCAGCGCGCCCTTCGCGGCGCGGATGGAGAGCGGGAGGTGTGCGGGTTTTTCGCTGCGGCGGATGCGGTGGAAGCCGCCGGGCGCGGTCGCATTTCCCGCCCATGCAAACATGCCGCTCGTGTAGAGCGCGCCGTCGGCGGCAAAGCGTCCGCGCATGATTCCGGTGGCAAAGGCGGGCATTGGCAGTTCGCACACGGCACCCTGCCATTGGCCGGCGACCTCCTCGTGCGGCACGATGAATGTGCGGCCGGTGCCGTAGCTGAGATTGAGCAGCGAGCCGCCGAGCGTGCCCCATGCGCCCTTCGGCACCCATACCAGTTCCGCGGGGCTGCGGTCCTTGGCGTTCGTGATCCAGACCAGCGGTTGATCCATCGCGCTGTCGGATGTGTCGGTCACATCCGTGTAGCCAAACATGTTGCCGTAAAAGCCGCCGACCTTGACGCGGTTGATGCGGTTCTTCGGTGTCCAGAACCCCTCCTGGTCGGTGACGAAAAACGTGCCGTCGTCGTTGAGGCAAACGCCATTCGTGGCACGGAAGCCAGTGGCGAGGATGTCGGTCTTCGAGCCGTCGGCGCTGACGCGGAGCAGCGTGCCGTGATGCGGCACCACGGAGTCGAGCGCGTGGCGACCGGACTTGGCGTAGTAGAAATTGCCCGCGGCATCGGTCTGGAGGCCCATCGCGAATTCGTGGAAGTGCTCGGTGACTTGCGCGTCGTTGTTAAAGCACTCGATAAAGTCCGTCTCGCCGTCGCCATTGAGATCGCGCAGACGCGCGAGCTGATCGCGGCAGGTGATGAACAAGTCGTCGCCGCGAAACTTCACACCGAGCGGCTGGAAGAGTCCGCTCGCGATGCGCCGCCATTTCAACGGCGCAGGCGCGGGCGTCATGAGCCCGTCCACGCGCCACACGTCGCCATTCCACATCGCCACCACCGCGCCTTTTCCGTCCGGCGTGAAATCAAACCCACCGGGGCGCATCCAGCTTTGCCACGGATTCTCCAGCGGCAGCGGGAACGTATCTGCGACGAACGCGCCATCAGCTTTGCCCGCCTCGGACGTCGTCACGATCTCCTGCGGCCACTGCTGCGGGCCGCCGAGCGTGAGTGGCGCGAGGTCGAGCGATGAAGTGTCCGCTTTCGCCAGTGCCGCGAGCGATGCCTCATCCGTTCGCGAAATGTAGAGCCGCGTCTTGGCGCCGCGCTTGAGCGACGCCACCCAGAAGCCGCCATCGTTGATCAACGTACCGTCGCCGACGAGGTGCACGTTCACCGAGTTCGGCGCGACACGTACCAGCATCGGGATTACGACGGGGGTCGGTTCCCATTCGAGGTTGAGCGTCCGCGTGAAAACGGGGGTCGCGCCGTAATCAATCCACCCCGGCGACTCGGTCACGCGAACGCCGCCGATGCTCGCGGCGATGACCGTGCGCGTGCCGTGCCGATACAGCCCCTCGAACCGCGCCCACGTCTTCGGTAACGGGCCGTAGCGTTTGCCGTCTTTGCCGAGCACTCGCGCGTCGTCGTCCCATTTGCCGGACGGCGATGCCCAGCCGGGGCCGACGGGATTGATGAACTGCCGCTCGCCGGTGAGGCCCGTGTGCGTGCCGTGGCTGCCGTCGAATGCGATGCCTTTCCAGTCCACGAAATCGCCCGTCGTCGCCGCGGCCACGCGCATCGTGTCGTGATCGTAGATCATCCACGCGCGCCCCTTGCTCACGCCGCCGGGGCCGTCGTCGAGACGGATCGCGATACCTTTCTGCGCGATATTCCCCGGCGCAATTTCGTATGTCCAAAACAGCGCCGGTCCGAGGTCCATGCGCTTGTAGGGCGGGAGCGAAGTATCCGCTTTCTCCGCCTCCGCGCGTGCGAGTCCGCGTGGCAGCGAGGCCACATACGCGGGATTGAGCGGCGTGAGTTGCGACGGGTTGTGCGGGCGCAGGAACGTCTCGCGGATGAATTGGATCACCGCGTATTTTTGCGCCGTCGTGTATTGCGGCTGCGGCACCATCTGGCCAAAGCCCTTCGTCAGCGTGACGAACATCGAATACGGGTCCGCGCCGTTCTTGAACCGCCCTTCCGTGAAACGCAGTGCCGTCGGCAGCGAACCCGGCTGCTCTTTCGTGCCGTGGCAGACGACGCACAGCGTTTTGTAAATCTCCGCGCCCTCCGCGAGGGTCTTTTCATTCCACGCGCCCACGATGTCCGCATGGTCGCTGCGCTCCAACGCCTGCACCCATGCGCCTTTGATTGTGCCGCCCGCCGCCGGCTCGATCACCGGTCGCCCGCCGCCCGCCGCCGGCGTGTGGGTGAAATCCGGCGTGTTCGCTCCCTCGCCACCAGCTTTGAAAAGCAGCGCAATTTCCGCATCCGGCAGCGCGCGCGACCACACGCGCACCCCCGCGATTTTTCCCTTTGTAAAATCGCCCGCGAAGTTCGGCGCGGCGCGCCCGAGCTTGAATACATGCCCGTCCACGTCCGGCCTCGCATGATTCCCCTTCTCCGCAACGACCTTTCCGTCCAACCAGAGCCGCGCCGTGCCGTCGCGCAGCGTGAGCACCGCCGTGTGCGGCTTGCCGTCGTCCACTTTCCCGCCGCCCGTCATCGCGCCGAGCCAGCCGATGTCATACACGAGCCGTCCGCCGCGGATGAACAGCGCCTTCGCATCCGGCCCCCACTTGCCCACCGCCGCGCACTTGGAAAAGAGCGTCCCTTCACCGCGGGACTCGAACGTCACCGCCGCGGTGAAGTCCGCTCCGAGATCGAGCTTCGCATCCGGGAAATCCTGCGCGCCGCTCGCTGCGAGCCCCGCGATTTCCTCCGGCCCGCGCACCAGCTTCCCGCCCGTCCACACGCGCAGCACCGGCGCACCTTTCGCCGGATGCTCTATCGCGATGTCGTGCGGGCCAGCGCCGTCGAGCGGGACGGTGACCGCATCGCCCAGCTTCACCTTCGCCGCGCCTTCGAGATGCAGCCGGTAGTTCAATGGCCAGTCCGGCGCGTCCAGCGGCAGCGCGTCGCGAGGCGGCGCGGCGTGGGCCGCGAGTGTGAGGACAGCGATTAAGAATATGGAGCGTGTCATCTGAGTCATGCCGGCGCCGGGTTAAATGGTTCGGCGATCAGGTTGCATGCTGTTCTGCGTGAGGAGGACGAGCATCAGCGCGCCGTGGGCTGCTTCGCCTCGGCGGGGCGGGATTTGAAGTCTTCGAGGTTCACCAGCGCGGGTGTTGCGGTGCTGGATTCGATGGCGGCGACGAGTTTGTCGAACTGGGCGAGATAGTCGGCGGGGACCTTCTTTTTCGTGGCGAGATACGTGCG